>JABXIA010000391.1 GCA_013373325.1 Paracoccaceae bacterium | reverse complement strand
CCGGCGCCGATCCTGCGCAACATCCTGGAAAACCCGGCCTGGTACACCGCCTACACCCCCTACCAGCCGGAAATATCCCAGGGCCGTCTCGAGGCACTGCTGAACTTCCAGACCATGGTCAGCGACCTGACCGGCCTGGACATTGCTAACGCGTCGCTGCTGGACGAAGCCACCGCTGCTGCAGAAGCCATGGCGATGGCGCACCGCGGCTCGCGCTCCAAAGCGAACAACGCGGCCTTCTTCGTCGACAAAAACTGCCATCCGCAGACGGTCGCCGTGATCCAGACCCGCGCCGAGCCCTTGGGCATTGACGTCGTGGTTGCCGATCCGGACGAGCTGGACCCGGGCGCGGTCTTCGGGGCGATCTTCCAGTATCCCGGCACTTACGGCCATGTGCGCGATTTCACCAAGGAAATCGAAGCCATCCACGAGCACAAGGGCATCGCCGTTGTCGCCGCCGACATCCTGGCGCTGGCGCTGCTGAAGTCGCCTGGCGAGATGGGTGCTGACATTGCCATCGGCTCCACCCAGCGTTTTGGCGTTCCGATGGGCTATGGCGGCCCGCACGCCGCCTATATGGCAACCACCGACAAGCTGAAGCGCGCCATGCCCGGCCGCATCATCGGCGTGTCGGTCGACGCCCGCGGCAACAAAGCCTACCGCCTGGCGCTGCAGACCCGCGAACAGCACATCCGCCGCGAAAAGGCCAACTCCAACGTCTGTACCGCTCAGGCGCTGCTGGCTGTCATCGCGTCGATGTACGCTGTCTACCACGGCCCCGACGGCATCAAGGCAATTGCCCAGTCTGTGCACCGCAAGACCTCGCGCCTGGCCGCAGGCCTCGAGGAGCACGGCTTCAAGGTGCAGCCGGAAGTCTTCTTCGACACCATCACCGTCGAGGTCGGCCCGCTGCAGAAAACCGTCATGGAAGCGGCGGTTGCCCGCGGCGTGAACCTGCGCAAGATCGGCGACAGCCACATCGGCATCTCGCTGGATGAGCAGACCCGCCCGGAAACCATCGAAGCGGTCTGGGGCGCTTTTGGCATCGAGAAGAAAGACGACAGCGTCAAGAACCGCGCCTACCGCCTGCCCGACTATGCTCTGCGTGAAAGCGAATATCTGACCCACCCGATCTTCCACAAGAACCGGGCCGAGGCAGAGATCACCCGCTACATGCGCCGACTGGCCGACCGCGACCTGGCGCTGGATCGTGCAATGATCCCGCTGGGATCCTGCACCATGAAGCTGAACGCGACCATCGAAATGATCCCGGTCACCTGGCCGGAATTCGGCAACCTGCACCCCTTCTGCCCGGAGGACCAGGCGCAGGGCTACCATCA
Organism: Paracoccaceae bacterium; assembly: GCA_013373325.1. Lineage (GTDB taxonomy): Bacteria > Pseudomonadota > Alphaproteobacteria > Rhodobacterales > Rhodobacteraceae > Leisingera. Next base: position 20,549 of record JABXIA010000391.1, on the reverse strand, counting down.
GATGATCGCCGATCTGAACGACAAGCTTTGCCAGATCACCGGCTATGACGCGATTTCCCAACAGCCGAACTCCGGTGCGCAGGGCGAATACGCGGGCCTCCTGACCATCCGCAACTACCACGCGGCAAACGGCCAGGGCCACCGCAACGTCTGCCTGATCCCGACCTCCGCGCACGGCACCAACCCGGCCACCGCGCAGATGGTTGGCTACAAGGTGGTTCCGGTGCGCGCGGATGAAAAAGGCAACATTGACGTCGCCGACTTCCGCGCCAAAGCCGAAGAGCATTCCGCGAACCTCGCGGCCTGCATGATTACCTACCCGTCGACCCACGGCGTGTTTGAGGAAACCGTGCAGGAAGTCTGCCAGATCACCCATGATCACGGCGGTCAGGTCTATATCGACGGTGCCAATATGAACGCCATGGTGGGTCTGGCCCAGCCGGGCAAGATCGGCGGCGACGTTTCGCACCTGAACCTGCACAAGACCTTCTGCATTCCGCACGGCGGCGGCGGCCCCGGCATGGGCCCGATTGGCGTCAAGGCACACCTGGAAGAACACCTGCCGGGCCACCCGGAATACGGCACTGCTGTGGGTCCGGTTTCGGCGGCTCCGTTCGGCTCGCCCTCGATCCTGCCGGTTAGCTGGGCCTATTGCCTGCTGATGGGCGGCGCAGGTCTGACCCAGGCAACCAAGGTTGCGATCCTGAACGCGAACTACATCGCAGCTCGTCTCAAGGATGCCTACAAGATCCTCTACACCTCGGAAACGGGCCGTGTGGCGCATGAGTGCATCCTAGATACCCGTCCGCTGGACGAAGAAGGCCACGTCACCGTTGACGACATCGCCAAGCGCCTGGTCGACTCGGGCTTCCACGCCCCGACCATGTCCTGGCCGGTGGCCGGCACACTGATGGTGGAGCCGACCGAGTCCGAGCCCAAGGACGAACTGGACCGCTTCTGCGATGCCATGCTGTCGATCCGGCAGGAGGCGCAGGACATCATCGACGGCAAGATTGACGCCGACAACAACCCGCTCAAGCACGCGCCGCACACGGTGCGCGACCTGGTCGGCGAATGGGACCGCCCCTACAGCCGCGAGCAGGCTTGCTTCCCGCCGGGCAACCTCGGTGTCGACAAGTACTGGCCGGTGGTGAACCGGGTGGACAACGCCTATGGCGACCGTCACCTGGTCTGCACCTGCCCGCCGATGTCGGACTACGAAGAAGAGTAGGCCCAGGACGCCCTGGCTTACTGCCCCGCCGGTGCGTCCGGCGGGGCATCCCTGCAGCCTAACTTTACAGCTGCATCCCCGCATGTCCCGCTCAGAGGAGAGAATGATGTCCCGTCTCGAACCGCTGACCGTGCCAGCTTCCCGGCAAACCGCTGACAGCGCGGCCATGGCCCGTTTTCACGATGTCGAAATCATTCTGCCGCAGCCGGATTCGCCCGCCGCGGCCCAGATGATCTGCGAAGTCTTCCGCGCCGCCAACGATCTGTTTCCCGACAGCGGCTACCGCACCGCCGTGCGTAATCTGGCGTCGCAGATGCGTACCGTGCCGGACAGCTGGAAGCCGCAGACCGTCATTTTCCTCGGCGGCATCTCCAGCCGCTGGCCGCTGAACTCCGGCGAGAAAGCGAGCCTGCAGCGGATCTGCCGCCAGGCGCAGCGCTGCCTGTTTGCCGGCAGCGCCATTTTCCTGCTGCCGGAAACCGGCCTGAATGCCGCAGTCGAGACCGCGGTCCATGCAAACTTTGCTGCCGCTGCGGAAGAGGAGCAGATGATCTGCGCCCCCGCCGGCACCCTGACCACGACCTCAGGCCGTATCAGCACCGCCGTCAGCAGCTTTGCCGCGCTGCGCCTGCTGGCCGCCTTCCTGCGCGCCGACCGCGGTGCCTTCATCGCGGATGCGGTCTGCGATTACCTGGGCCTCGCCTTCGGCCCGGCCTCGGAACAGTCGAAGGTCTCCTTGCAGCTGCGCCAGACCGCCGGCGGCGATGCGCTGGTGGTCAAGATCCTCGACCTGATGCAGCAGAACCTAGAAGAACCGCTTCTGATCCGCGACATCGCCCAGCAGGCCGGGGTGTCGCCGCGCAAGCTGGAGCGCCGGTTCCAGCAGAAGGCGCAGACCAGCCCGCTGGCGGCCTACCGCAAGCTGCGCATTGAAAAGGCGCGTCAGCTCTTGCTGCACACCACTCTGCCGCTGGCCGAGATCGTCGCCGCCACCGGCTTCGGCTCCCGCAGCAGCCTGACAGAATGGTTCAAGCGCGAATACAAGACCAGCCCGCAGGCCTTCCGCAAACAGTATTATGCGGACCGCCATCCGGCTGGTTCCCTGGCCTGACAGCAGCCGGTCCCGGCAACGTAAGAAGGCGGCCCCGTAGGGCCGCCTTTGATGTTTTTGAGGCGGAGGAGGTCAGTTTCCGGAACCGCCGTCCTCGCCGTCGCCCGACAGGGCATTTGGGTCAAAGACATTGCCGAAGCCGGAGCTGTTGCCTTGCGGCTCTTGCTCTGCTTCAGGCGCCGACTCGCCGTCGCCCGACAGGCTGCCCGGTGCGAACACGCCGCCAAAGCCGGAGTTGTTGCCGGAGCCGGTGGAGGGTGCAGTCTGAGCCGGGGCGGCGTCGCCCTGCTCTTCCAGCTGCTGCTGGCGGCGCAGTTCGCGCTGGCGGCGCAGTTCCTGGATGCGTTCTTCCGTCTCAAGGCGCTTCTGCTCCTGCACGTTGGCAATACACTGCTGCGGGCTGTAGACCGTCGCAGTGCCGACCACTGCCACTGTTGCGCAGGCCACAACCACCAGCGCCACCGCAGCAACATTGGAGCTGAGGAAGCCTGGCAGCCGCAGCTTGCCGCTTTCCAGCTCTTCCACGGTTGCCTTCTTGCGCGCTTCGGCCACCAGCTGCTTGCGGCGGATGCTGGCCTCGTTGAAGAGAGCCGCAAACACCGTAAGCACCACGATGATAAAGGCCAGGGCCGAGATCGCGGGCGTGATACCGTAACGCACCTTCTGCGCCAGCTCGATGGTCAGCGTCGGGTATTCACCGAAGGTGAAGGTGGTTGTGTTGTAGTTCTCGAAGCTCGCCAGGAACGCCAGTACGGCTGCCGAAGCAATGGCCGGCCGCATGAACGGCAACAGCACCTTGCGGAAGGCCTGGGCATGGGTGGCCCCCAGATCCAGTGCCGCCTCTGTCAGCGCGATGTCATAGCGCTGCAGACGCGCCACCAGCACCAGCATGCAGTAGCTGGCGATAAAGGTGGACTGGCCGATAATGGTCAGGAACAAGCCGTTCGACAGAAAGCTGTCGGCGCCAAGTCCCAGCATCCGGTTGATCCGGTCCCAGAACACCAGGGTCGAGATTCCGAGCACAACACCCGGGATCAGGATCGGTGCGATGATAACGGTATAGTAGGTCGCCCGAAGCTTAGGCCAGATCTGGGTGAGCATCAGCGCTCCCGCCAGGCCCATCGCCACCGACAGCACCACCGTGCCCGCCCCCACCAGGATCGAGTTCCAGATGCCGTTCAAAATCCGCTCATCCTGGAACAACGCCGAGAACCATTCAAACGTCAGGCACTCCCAAGGTGTCATCCGCGGGAACGAAGGCGAGTTGAAGGCGGTCGCCGACATGATCACCAAGGGGCCCAGCAGATAGGCAAAGAAGATCGCTAGATAGACCCAGAGGCTCAGGCGCATAAAGGTGAAGTTCTTCATTTGCCGATATCCCCCATGTTCACCTTGAACAGGCGCATGACGGCCAGCACCAGCAGGATACAGGTGACCAGCAGCACCACCGCATAGGCGGCACCCTGCGGCCAGTCTGAGTTGTCATTGAACTGCTGATAGATCAGCTGCGTGAACCACAAGGACGACGGCCCGCCCAGAATCTGCGGTGCCGCCAGAGCACCTGCCGACAGCATGAACACCATGGTGCAGCCCGAGGAGATTCCCGGCTTGGCGTAGGGGATGACCACCCGGCGGTGGATCTTGGTCCAGCTCGCCCCCATGTCCCGCGCCGCCTCGATCTGGTTGCGGTCCAGGCTCTCGATCACGTTGTAGATAGGGAAGATCATCAGCAGGATGTAGGCGTAGCCCAGGCCCGCATAGAGCGCGATGTCATTGCGGATGAAGTCGAAGGGCGTGTCGAAGATCCCCAGCCCCACCAGCATGTTGTTCAGAACCCCAGTCTCGCCGAAGATGATGCGCAACGCAAAGGCGCGCAGGATCTCGTTGATCCAGTAGGGGATGATCAGCATCAGCGCGAAGATGCGGATGTGGTTGCCCTTGGTCTGGGCCAGGTAATAGGCGATCGGGTAGCACAAGATCAGGTTGAAGACGGTGACGCAGACCGCTGCCAACAAGGTGCGGAAGAAGACCTTGAGGTCCACCGCGTTATAGTCCTGGCTGCCACCCTCGGGGCCGTAGATCAGGTATTTGTAGTTCTCAAGCGTATAGACGTCCTTGGGTCCGCCGATCTCCGGCGGCGGCAGGTTGGGACGGAACGAGAAGTCGAGCATCGACAGCTGCGGCAGGATGATGAGGCCAATGGTCCAGAACAGGACCAGGCCCAGCATCAGGCTGCCCATGCCGGTGCCGTTGCGTTTGAAAAACTCCCTCAGGAAGCTTGGCATGGCGTGGCCTCCTTATTCCGCGGCCAGCTCACCGGCGGGAACACAGACGGCGTTCTTCGTCTCGTATTCCAGGGTGATATTCTGTCCGGTGTGATCCTCAAAGGACTGGCCCAGATTGGGGATGGAGACCTTCAGCTCCTTACCGCCGTCGCCTTCCATGAAAATGTTGAAGACGTTGCCCTCAAACTCCTCGTGGTTGACCTTGGCCGTCACGAAATGGTCGCCGGACGCGCCTTGCGGGGCCAATGCAAAGGCCTCGGGGCGGATGAACATCATCGCCTCGTCCCCTTCCTTCATCTTGCCTTGGTTGGCCGAGGAAATCCGCGCCACCAATTCACCCGAGCGGTTAGTTGCGATCAAGGCCTCATTTCCCATGATGCGCTTGACCTTGCCGCGGAAGACGTTGTTTTCGCCGACGAATGACGCCGCAAATGCGGTTGAGGGGTCGTTGTAGATTGTCTTGCCATCGGCGATCTGGTCAATGACGCCCGCCTTCATCACCGCGATATTGTCGGACATGGTCAGCGCCTCGCCCTGGTCGTGGGTGATGTAAATAAAGGTAATGCCGACACGCTGCTGAATTTCCCGAAGTTCAGTGCGCATGTGCTGGCGCAGTTTCAGGTCCAGCGCCGACAGCGGTTCATCAAGCAACAGCACATCCGGCTCCGCACACAGGGCGCGCGCAATTGCCACTCGCTGGCGCTGGCCGCCTGACAGTTCCGACGGCAGCTTGTCGCCCTGCCCTGGCAGCGCGATCATGTCCAAGAGTTCATCCGCGCGCTTGCGGCGTTCCTTGGCAGAGGCGCCCTTGATTTCCATTGAGAAGGTGATGTTTTCCCAGATTTTCATGAGCGGGAACAGCGCCAGGTTCTGGAAGATCAGCGCGGTCGGGCGCTTGTTCGGCCCGATCCCCTTCATGTCGTTGCCGCCAATCAGCACACGCCCGTCGCTTGGCTCCAGAAAGCCCGAAACCGCGCGCAGGATCGTTGTCTTGCCGCAGCCCGAAGGCCCTAGAAAGGAGAAGAAGTCCCCTCCATTGATGTTCACATTGGCATCGCGCACGGCGACAAAGTCACCGAAACGGATCCAGAGATTCTCGAGATCAACGCCGACCCCAGCACTCATTTGGCTTCTCCCCAGGGTGCAGGCCCCCAATCCGGTGGCACGCCACCGGCCCCGCTAGGCCTGCTTCCTGTTTCTATTCTTTTGTGATTGCGCCGCGCGGCACGTGGCTGACCCCCGGAGGAGCTCCGGGGGTCAAGTGTTTCAGGCGCAGATGTTACGCGCTCTTGAACTTGTTGACGAACTCAGTGCGCACATCGGCGTACCAAGGCGCCTCTGCCGGCCAGGGGTTCAGGTTGGCCAGCGAGTTGCCCGGATAAGCCTCGGCAAAGTTCTTCTTGTACACATCACCGGAGAAACCGTCTGCACCCAGCACCGGCGAGTTGTAGCCGTGGCTGTCGATCGCCTTGCCCGCAGGCTCCTGCTCATAAGCGTAGGAGATGAAGGCATAGACCTGCTCTTCGTTCTGCGCCCCCACTGGCATCGAGATGCCGTCGACCCAAGCCATCGCGCCTTCGACCGGTGCCTGGTAGTGTACTGGCTCGCCAGCAGATTTCAGCGCCAGCGGCGGGCCGTCCCAAGTCTGGCCAACCACAACACCTTCGTTCAGCAGGCCGTTTTTCTGGGTATCCGCATCGTTCCAGATCAGCTTGATGCGGTTCTTGCGCGCCACGCACCAGTCGGTGACCTGCCCCCAAACCTTCCGCATAGTTTCTTCGTCGTCATAGGCCGCCCAGATCGATCCGGGCTCCATCTCGCCCGAGGCTTCCATATAGAGACCCGCACCCAGCATCATCGAATGTGCCCGGCCCATGGTTTTGCCTGCGTTTTCTTCCGACCAGACGTCGCCGTAGGAAGGCGCATCGCCTTCGGGCAGCCAAAGGTCCGTACGGTAAGCAATACCCTCGGTGCCCCAAATATGCGGCAGCCAGTGCACGCCGCCGCCGCCAAAGTTCCAGGCGTCGGTGCCGATCTTGGCCATCGCCGGGTTCACAGCGTCAATGTTGACCTTGCTCATGTCAAACGGCTTCAACAGTTCCAGCGGTCCCCACTGCAGCGAGCGGTTGTTGGTCGGCGAAACAATGTCGAAGCCCTGGCCCTTGGTGGCCTTCATCTTGTTGATGATTTCTTCGTTCGACCCGATGCCGGTGTAATTCACCTTGATGCCGGTCTTGGCTTCAAAGCCCGAAATAAACTCCGGCGGAAGGTAGTCCGACCACATCAGGATGTTGATCTCGCCGGAAGATGCCAGTGCGCTTTTTGAATAAAGCGGTGCCGCAAGGGCTGCAGCGCCAGCGCTCTTTAAAACGCTTCGCCGCGTCAGCTTACCAGTGTTTGTCATTTATCCAATTCTCCCTTTGGACTGCTAATTGTTGTTCTTGTTGTTTCAACGGTGAAACCTTGCGAAGGCTTGCCCGCCGCCAACAGTGACAGTTTTCAAAAACGATAAGACCAGATAACCCATCAACTTGCGCAACATGGTGCCAGTTTCAGCACAGCTTGAGAACATCCACGACATAAGCGCGATGAGAAACTATCTCTGTAGTAGCACTCTGCGCGCCGCGGGCCGGGCCGTCAACGCTCCTGCGTCGTCAGCCAGCAGAAAGCTTTATTGCGCGGGCGGGTAAAAACATCGTGACACGGCGGGGGCATAGCACCCGGCCCCGCGCCATCGGCTCACCAAAGAGCGGCTGTTTCCTGACTGTTCCATCCGCCGCACATTCCTGCAGTAACTTCTAAAACCGCTCAATTCCGTTTTCGATTTTTTGCTAAGTGCGCCGAGCTATCTTGCCGCAGAAGCCCAGCCGCGGCCTAACTTAGAAATAACAGCCCGGAGGTCTATTCAATGAAGTCGCGCACTAAGGTTGTGGTTATCGGCGGCGGCATTGCCGGCTGCTCAACCCTCTACCACCTCACCCAGGAAGGCTGGAGCGACGTTGTTTTGATTGAACGCAATGAACTTACCAGCGGCACCACCTGGCACTCGGCGGCGCAGGTCACAAATTTCGGCACAAACCAGACCATGGTGGGACTGAAAAGCCATTCTATCGCGCTCTACAAGAAACTGGCAGAAAACCCGGAATACCCAATCAATTACCACCACGGTGACGGAGGCATCCGTCTGGCAAACACACCAGAGCAGATGCAGGGCTACCGCCACTTCACCTCCATGGCGCGCGGCATGGATGTGCATTTCGAGATAATCGATGCCTCCGAATGCGCCCGCCGCCATCCGCTGATTTCAACAGACAACCTGGCCGGCGGATTGTGGGATCCGCTGGATGGCGACATCGACCCGGCACAGCTGTGCCAGGCACTGGCCTATCACGCGCGCAAGGCCGGAGCCGAGGTTTACCGCAACACGCCGGTCACCGCCCTCACCCAGCACAAGGATGACACTTGGACCGTGCACACGGAACACGGCGATATAGACTGCGATATCGTGGTGAACGCCTGCGGCTACCGTGTGAATGAGGTGGGCGCGATGATGGGGGTGCACCACCCGGTCGTCTCGATGGAGCACCAGTATTTCCTGACCGAAGACATGCCCGGAATCATAGAGGCTGGCCATAGGATGCCGCTGATCCGCTGCCCGATCTCCGACTATTACTGCCGCCAGGAAAAGAACGGCCTGCTGATCGGCTTCTACGAGCAAGACTGCAAGACCTGGGGCATGGACGGAATCGATCCGAATTTCGTCAACGCCCTGTGTCCTGACGACCTGGAACGGGTTATGGACGTGCTGGAGGGTGCGTTCGCGCGGATGCCGGCGCTGCGCGAAACCGGTATCCGCTCCATCGTGAACGGCCCGATCACCTATACTATCGACGGCGCTCCTCTCATTGGCCCGATCCCGGGCAAGCGCAACGCTTTCTGCGCCATCGGCTTGCGCGCGGGCCTGGGCGAAGGCGGCGGCCATGGCTGGCTCTTGGCGCAGATGATCGTGCATGGCGAGGCCTGCTATGACACATGGTGCCTCGACCCGCGCCGTTTCACGGGCCACGCAAACGTGGAGCTGACCGCCCTGAAGGCCATTGAGGACTACCAGAACGAATTCCGCTTCCATTTCCCGCACGAGCACCGCCCCGCAGGCCGCCCGGCCAAGACAACACCGCTCACGCCCGTGATGGCCGCGGAGGGCGCTGAGTTCACCGTGGTCAACGGCTGGGAGCGGGTGGACTACATCAAGCCCGCGCCGGATTTTCACCCTTCGCTCAGCTTCAGATTCGACGAGGCCTTCAACGTGGTCGCGGCGGAAGTGAAGAACGTTCAGAACAACGCGGGCCTCTGTGAGGTTAACGGCTTCAACCGGATCGAGATTACCGGCGCAGACCGCCACAGCTTCCTTGACCGGGTGTTTTGCGGCGCTGTCACGAAACGCGTGGGCCGCGTCGGGCTTGGCTACCTGCTGAACCACCATGGCATGGTCAAGGGCGAGGCCACTGTAGCCAACCTCCCTGCCTCGGACCGCGGGCCGGAGCGGGTCTGGTACGGCTCCGCTGCCGCCAGCGAGTTCCACGATATGGATTGGCTGCAAAGCCACGTCCGCGCGGGCGAGGACGTGCAGGTCCGCTCCCTTACCAATGACCAGACCATATTGGTCCTGGCCGGCCCGCGGGCGCGGGACGTGCTCTCCGCCTGCGCCCGGGGAGACTGGTCCCGTGACGCCTTTCCCTGGCTGTCAGTGCGTGAATGCTTCATCGGCGTTGCGCCTGCCACAGTGATGGGTGTCAGCTTCTCCGGCGAGCTGGCCTATGAAATTCATATCCCCAACGCCTCGCTCTACGCCGCCTACCTGGCCCTGCGGAAAGCTGGGGTAGAGCACGGCCTCAAGCTTTTCGGGGCCCGCGCGGTCGAGTCGATGCGGATGGAAAAGGGCTTTCTGCACTGGAAGGCCGATCTGATCACCGAATTTGACCCGTTCGAAACCGGTCTTGACCGGTTCGTGAAGCTGGAGAAGGGTGATTTTAACGGCAGGGAGGCTCTCCTGAAGCGCCAATCTGAAGGTGAGCGCAAGAAGCTGGTCACCCTGATGATTGACGCCCCCCACGCCCCGGCCCATAGCGGCGCCTCTCTGATGCAGGGCGACAAGGTTGTGGGCACCGTCACCTCCGGCGGCTGGGGGCACCGGGTGGGTATGAACCTTGCCTATGCCTTTGTCGCGCCGGACCTGGCTGCCGAAGGCAGTGCCATGCAGCTGGACCTTTGCGGAGATCTGGTCCCGGCTAAGGTGATCGCCCCGTCGCCATACGATCCAGACTTTGACCGCATCCGCGGTTGATCCAACTCTGAACTGAAAAACGCCCGGGGAGTTCCCCGGGCGTTTTCTTTGCGTGGCTGCTCTCAGATCAGCTGCGGCCTTTCCAGGGCACCAGCCAATTCTCTGCCTTGCGCATCAGAATATCGATGCCATAGCCGATGATGCCAATCAGCACGATGCCCATGATCACGATGTCAGTCAGCTGGAACTTGGAGGCCGCGATGATCATCATGCCAGCGCCCTTTTGCGCCGCAACCAGTTCTGCGGCCACAACCGTGCCCCAGCAAACCCCCATCGCAACCCGTGCACCGGTGAAGATTTCCGGCAGCGAGTTCGGCACGATCACATGGCGCATGATCTGCCACTTGGAGGCGCCCAGCGAATAAGCCGCGTGAATTTTCGAGATGTTCACGCCGGACACACCGGCCCGCGCCGCAATGGTCATGATCCACAGCGCTGCCAGGAACAGCAGCACGATCTTACCCGTCTCCCAGATGCCGAACCAGATGATCACCAGCGGGATCAGCGCCAGCGGAGGCACCGGCCGCATGAATTCGACAATCGGGTCGAACCAGCCGCGGAACCAGCCGGACAGGCCCATGGCATACCCCAGCGGAATGCCCACAATGGCGCCAGTCACAAAACCCGCCACGACCCTGAGCAGCGACCAGCCCAGGTGCTGCCACAGCGAGAAGTTCTGATAGCCCTCATTGGCGATCTCAAAGAACCGCGACACCACGGTTTCCGGGGCCGGCAGCCAGATCGGGTTCATCTGCATGCCGCTGTCCGGGGTAAAGCTGATTGCGCCCTTTCCGGTCAGCGTCACGGTACCGTCCCCGGTGTCAACCGCGCCGCCAATCGCAATCGGCTCTCCGTTGATCGCCACAATCTTTGCGCCGTCCCGGCGCTTGGCTTCGTCGTTCTTGTCAAACAGCAGCGTGGTCGAACGCCCCGCTTGCGCCGCCAGCGCATCATTTGCGGCAAAGCCGCCGCCGCCCTCGACCTCGAACTTCTGGACGTCCTCGCCAAACCCGAAGACCCGCACGGTGACATCGGCGTCATCCGTGGCGCCATCGGCGTTTTCCAGCGTGTAGGTGAAGATGGTCTCACCGGTGAATGGCCCTGGGACGTGGATCGGGAACAGTTTGGAGCCGGTGAACGCCGCCCAGATCACGAAAATCACCAGAACCGATATGATCGACGCCGCCCGGTCCGGCGTGACCGCGCTTTCGTCGCCGAAGGTCACGGTCTTGAGGCTGGTGAAGTCCTGCCGCGACTGCATCCCATTGCGGATAACCTGCACCAGGAAAAAGGCGCCGGCAAACAGCGCGATGTAAAACAGAAGTACGCTCATGCCACTTGCTCCGTCCGGCCCATGATCTCCTCTTCCATCTCCCAGATCATCGAGAGGATCTCATCCCGGGTCTCGGCAAAGCCTTCGGATTTCTTGACGTCACGCAGGTCCGCATTCACGCCGCGCTCAGCAAAAGGCAGCTGGTACTCGCGGTGAATCCTGCCCGGGCGCGGCGCCATCACGATCAGCCGCTCGCCCAATAGCAGCGCTTCCTCCACCGAGTGGGTGATCAGGATGATTGTCTTGCCGGTTTCCTTCCACAGCTTCAGCACCAGCCCTTGCATTTTCTCCCGCGTCAGCGCGTCGAGCGCACCCAGCGGCTCGTCCATCAGGATCACGTCCGGTTCATTCGCCAGGCAGCGGGCCAGCGCAACACGCTGCTGCATGCCGCCCGACAATTCATATACCGCCTTCTCCTTAAAGTCCTGCAGCCCGACGATTTCCAGCAAGTGGTCCGAGATTTTTTCCCGCTCCACCTTGCCCATGCCTTTCATACGGGGGCCGAATTCCACGTTGTCACGCACGTTCATCCATTCGAACAGTGCGCCTTTCTGAAACACCATGCCGCGTTCAGCGTCAGGGCCGGTCACCACATGGCCGTTCAGCTCCACTTCGCCTTCGGTGGGGGCCAGAAAACCAGCCAGAATGTTCAGCAGCGTGGTCTTGCCGCAGCCCGACGGGCCCAGCACCGACAGCAGCTCCCCTGCCTGCAAATTCAATGAAACGTCTTTCAGCGCCTGAACTGAACTGCCGTTGGGCAGGTCAAAACGCATGGAGACACTCTTGATGTCCAGTCCCGACATCGCTTCCCCTTCCTGTTAGCGCCAGTTTGCAGCCGGTCTGCAAATGCCGATGGGGCGGCCCGGGAACCGGGCCGTCCGCCTTTGTCAAAACATGACGGCTTAGTTCAGCGCGGCTTCCAGAGGTCCGCTGTCCACGGCACCGTCATAGGAATCCAACGCCGCTTCGATGCTGCCGGCATTCACGAACACATCCGCCACGCCCTTCATAAAGTTCTGCGCGCCGCCGCCCAGCCACTTCTCAGAAAGCTGATCCTCAGCCGAGGGGAAGCTGAAGGTCGCGATGGTGGCTTCGGCATCGGCCAGGTCCATACCTGCGTCCTTGGCAATCACCGGCAGCATCTCATCCTTGCTGTCGCCCGCATTCCACATTGCATTGGCATCTGCGGTCACTTTCAGGAACTTGCTCAAAAGCGCACCCTGATCCGCAATGAAACCTGCCGGCGCGCTGGTCACGTCAAATACCAGAATACCCAGTTCTTCCTTCTCGGCGCCGGTCAGCAGGACATTACCATGCTCCACCATCCGCCGCAGCGCGCCGCCCCAACCGCAAACCATGTCCAGGTTGCCCTGGGCAAAAGCCGCTGCGCCATCGGCTGGCGCCATGTCGACGATCTCCATCGAGCCAATATCAACACCGAAGTGCGCCATCTGTGACAGGAACCCGTAGTGCGCGGCTGTTCCAATCGGCACGCCCACCTTCTTGCCGTTCAATTCGCCCGCATTGGTTTTGTCGATCTCCAGAGCCTCAGCCACTACGCAGTTGTCATTGTCCGAATAGCTGACCGCCACATCCACGGTCTGGATGTCCTGCCCGGCAGAGGTCGCTACCACAAACGGCGGCACGCCTTGGCTGACGGCAATCTGCACGTCACCTGAGGCCATGGCGGCGGACATCGCAGTACCGGTATCAAAAGAGACCCAATTGATCTTTACACCCATCTCTTCTTCATAAGTGCCATTGGCCTTAGCGAACTGGAACGGCATCGGCCACTCCAGGAAATAGGCCACGGTGATCTCGTCAAGAGCAGAGGCCTGTGTTGCGGAAATCGCGGCAGCAGCCGCACAGGCTGTTGAAAGCAGATACTTTTTGATCATATTAAACGTTCTCCCAGTTGTCACGCCTGGCTCGTTCTATGCGAGCCTTGAGGCGTTGATTTTTGCACGGCAAACCTTATCCGGGAAGAGAATTCACTGTAGAATAAAATTACTCCTGCATGGAAAGCAAAACTCAGTTTCGATTTTTTCGCATGTATTGGCGCTATTCTCTGGATAGCATAAGCAAATCCGCAGGGAGGACCGCATATGCAAAAGACGCTGAGTTTGCGCTGGCTGGAAGTATTTCAGCTGATCTCGAAATCCGGATCAATACAGAAAGTCGCCGCCGAAACCGGCCTTTCGATCAGTACAGTGTCCAACCACCTGCGAAGCCTTGAAGGCGCGCTTGGCGTCGATTTGGTAGATCATACCCGGCGCCCCATGGGCCTGACACCGGCGGGTGTGGTTTTTGCGCGCTATGTCTACGACGGGTTGATGACTCTCAGGCGCGGTGAAGCGGAAATGCGTTCTGGCAGCTGGCAGCATGCAACGGATCTGCGCATGGCCCTCCTGGATGATTTCGACAATGAGGTCGGCCCGGAACTGTTCCAGTTCCTGTCTTCCGCCCTGCCCCGCTGCAGTTTCCGGCATTACACCCGCCCCAGTCACGAGATCATAGAGAAATTGCAGGCGCAGAAGCTGGATGCAGGCGTTGCCACCCGGCCGTCCGGGCTGCTACCGGACCTTATCGAATATCCCCTGATGCGCGATCCTTTCATTCTGGTTGTGCCAACGGGCTACGCCGGCAGCATTGAGGATCTGACAAAAGCAGACGCTCCGCTGCCCTTCTTGCGCTATTCCCGCGACCATACAATCGGCAAACAGATAGAGACCCAGCTGACCCGTCTCAAGATCGCGCTGCCCAACCGGTTTGAATTAGAATGCAACCAATCGATCATTGGTCTTGTGTCCGAGGGCAGCGGCTGGACCGTCACCACTGCCGCCAGCTACCACCGCGCCCAGCGGTTCCACGAGAAGGTCAAGGTGGTGCGCTTTCCGGGAAAAAGTTTTGCCCGCACGGTCTCGCTGTTCACGACCAGCGTCTATCCTGCGGCCACGTCGCAACTGATCCACGAGGCGCTGCAGAAGTCCCTGAGGCTGCATTTCACAGACCCTATTACCCAACGTTTCCCCTGGCTAGGGGAAGAATTCCGAACCTTGCCTTCAGGCGCGGACTGACCACCGGGGCAATTAGAAACAAACATCCGTGTTTTTCGAAACCCTTGGCTCGCGGCTTGACCGTTTGGTCTCTCAGCCGCTGTTTTAGGCGCAATCCGCACCCTGCGATTTCTGCCCAGGCGGCGGCACTTTGAGGAACATGGACATGGCAATCACATACCTGAAACAAGCCAAGGCGCGTCCTGCCACTGAATGCAGCGACATTCGCGACACCGTCGCTGTGATGCTGGCCAACATCCAGCGCGAGGGCGAGGATGCAGTGCGCCGCTATTCGGAAAAACTTGACCGCTGGACCGGTCCAGTCGTGGTGACAGACGCCCAGCGCCGCGCGGCCTGCAACCGGGTTTCGCAGCAAACCAAGGACGACATCCAGTTTGCCCACGCGAACATTCGCCGCTTTGCCGAGGCACAAAAGGCCACGTTGGGCGAATGCGAGGTGGAAGTGATCCCCGGCCTGATTGCAGGCCAGAAACAGATTCCGGTATCCAGTGCCGGCTGTTACGTTCCGGGCGGCCGCTACAGCCATATTGCCAGCGCCCTGATGACCATCACCACAGCCAAGGTCGCCGGTGTACCGCACATCACCGCGGTCTCGCCGCCGCGCCCCGGCAGTGGAATTCCCGATCCGATCATTTATGCCATGGATCTTTGTGGCGCCGACCTGATCCTCAACTTGGGCGGTGTGCAGGGAATCGCTGCTATGGCTCAGGGTTTGTTCGGGGCTCAACCCGCCGACATCCTCGTCGGTCCAGGCAACTCCTATGTGGCAGAAGCCAAGCGTATGCTTTTCGGCGAGGTTGGCATCGACATGTTTGCAGGTCCAACGGACTCACTGGTGATTGCCGACCACACCGCAGATATGGAAACCGTCGCCTGGGATCTGGTCAGCCAGGCCGAACACGGTGCCGACAGCCCGGTCTGGCTGGTCACTACCAGCGAGTTGCTGGCCAAGGGCGTCATGGCCCGTGCACAGGCGCTGATTGATCAACTGCCCGAGCCCAACCTCTCCGCCGCTCACCGCGCCTGGCACGAACGCGCCGAGGTGGTTCTTTGCGGCAGCCGTGAAGAGGCCGCGCAGGTGGCTGACCGTTACGCGCCGGAACATCTGCAGGTGCAGGCAGAGGGTCTGGACTGGTGGCTGGAGCGCCTCACTGCCTATGGTTCGCTGTTTCTGGGCAAGGAAACCACGGTGTCCTTCGGCGACAAGACTTCAGGCCCGAACCACGTGCTGCCGACCAGCGGCGCTGCACGCTATACTGGCGGGTTGTCGGTGCACAAGTTCACCAAAACCGTCACTTGGCAGCGCTGCAACGCCGCTGCATCGCATGAACTGGCCCAGCGCACCGCCCGCATCAGCCGGATGGAGGGAATGGAAGGCCACGCCATCGCCGCTGAGATACGGCTGCAGCCCGAAACTGTCTGAAGCCGCTTCACGCTCAGGACGGGGTCTCCAGCTGCAGGTCCAGATCAACCGGCCCCAGCACGGCCTCGTCAGGGATACCCTCGAACCCGGCGACGGTGCCGCCATAGCGCTGCATAAACCGCGAAGCCGCCTCAGGCGAGGCGAACGGCACAACCTCCGGCGCGCCCATGCCGCCCGCGACGTTGGAGCCGACCACGAAATGCGCTTCTTTTGCATTAATCCAGTTGTCAGTGCCGGGATGTTCCCAGCTTGCCGCTGCGCCCATGTCGCTCACATAGATCGCGGTGATCTCCGCGTCGCGTTCCGGGCTTTTCACATAGGCCGCCAGATCGCGCACCTGGGCAAAGAACAGGGGTGCCGGAAAACCTTCGAGATGGATTTGCCCCTTGGGTCCGCCGTGCTCCGCGACATTCATCTGGCAGAAGTAGCTGAGCGCCGCCTCCGTCAGCTCCACCGGCGCAGGCGGCGCCTTGGCCTCCTCTTCCTGGCAGGCGGACAGGACCAGCGCAGCCGCAAGGATAAGGCGTTTCATGGCTCCACCCTCCGGAATGCGGCACAGGCCAGCACAAAGCCCAGCGCGGGCCACAGCAAAAGCGACAGCGGTGCGGCCCAGCCGGGCAAGGCACTTGCCGCGCCTGCCATGCCGCTGTACAGCGCCACGCTTTCCGAGGCAGCCACATTCCACAGCCGGAACGCATCCGCCGGGTTGGCGACCATCACCCAAGGGAAGATCTTCTGAGTGAAGATCCCGCCGCTGTCCATCACTACGGCACCCAGCAGCCCCAGATCGTAAAGCACCACAAACACAAGCCAGACACCGGCAGACAAGCCTGCGGCAGCGGTTGCCCCGCTGCAGAGCGCCGACAACGCGTAGCCCAGCACCAGAAACACCGCCCCCAGCAGGATCGAAGTAAGCACCAGCCGTCCCAGCGCCATCAGGCTTTCAGCCCCGGCACCACTGAACCAGACGGCAACGGCCCCCGCCGCGCCAAAGCCGATGCACATGGCAACCGCCAAGGCGGCCAGATGCGCCATCAGCTTGCCCAGCAAAATCTCTGCCCGGCTCGCGGGATAGGCCAGCAGCAGGGCAAGACTGCCCCGGTCGCGGTCGCCCGCCACCGCATCAAACCCCATCATCAGCGCCAAGAGCGGTGCGAGGTAGACCGACAGAGTGGTCATCGAGGCAACCGAGACCGTCAGCATGTCCACCCCTAGCGTCCCGGTCGGCGCCGATCCGGCAAAGGACAGCGCCAGCGAAAAGGCCAGCATGATCAGCGTGGCCATGAACAGCCAGCGGTTGCGGCGCAGGATCAGCATTTCAGCGCGGGCAATGGCAAAGGCGCGTCTCATCTGCGGTCCTCCCCGGAGTAATGGCGATAGAGGTCTTCCAGCCGCGGCGGCACCATGTCGATGTCGGCCACCGCATCGCCCATGGCTGCGATCTTGCGCAGTTCGGCCATCTTGTCCTGCGGACTACACAGGATTTCGACCGAAGCACCGTTGATCCGCCGCCCGCCGGTCTCGACTGCAATCCGGTCGGCATGCGCGCCGCTGGCCTGTACCCGCAGCCTGACCGGCAGCCCGGCCTGGGCCGACAGGCCCGCCAGCGTGTCATCCGCCACCTTCACGCCCTTGCGCAGGATGGCGATGCGGTCGGTGCGCGCCTCGACCTCAGTCAGCGCGTGGGAGGCGATCAGAACCGCCGCGCCCTGTTCGGCCAGTTCGTTGATGATCGCGTAAAGGTCCTGCCGCGAGATCGGGTCCAGCCCGCTGGTTGGCTCATCCAGTAACGCCAGCTTGGGGCGGCCCAGCAGCACCTGCGCCAAGCCCAGCCTTTGCCGCATCCCCTTGGAATAGGCTCCAATGCGGCGATGCATGGCCTCTCCCAGGCCTACCCGTTCCAAGAGGCCATCAATGTCCGCGCGTTCGCCCGCCAGGCGGGCAAACAGGGACAGCTGCTCATGCCCGGTCAATGCCGGGTGAAAGCTGACGGCTTCCGGTAAAAAGGCCGTGGCGGCTCGCGCTGCGGCGCTGCCGGGCGCCGCGCCGCAGATACGGATGCTGCCGCCCTCATGCCGGATCAGGCCCAGAACGGCCTTGATCATCGTCGATTTGCCCGCGCCGTTGTGGCCCAAAAGCGCCAGCCGCTCGCCCGGCGCGATGTCCAGATCGATGCCATGCAGCACCTGGGTCTTACCGCGGAACTTATCCAAAGCGCGGATCTGCAGCGGGCTTTTTGCGTTATCCATCTTGTTCAACCTTTCTGGCGGCCCCGGGCCGCTCTGGCCGCATCAGCGGGTGGCTATCGATCACCCCGCCGGGCAGCAGCGCCGGAAAGGCAGACTGCGACCAACGCACCAGCTGCACCGCAGGCGATCCCATCAAGAGTTTCGCCGCAGGCTGGGTCCACTGCACATGGTCCATGCTGTCGTTCGGACGGTAAGGCGCATCGGCGATGGCGTCCCCGTCGACATCAAAACCTGCAAAATCGGACCAGTAATTTCCCTGGCCCTCTTCGCTCCACTCCTCCCATTTGGTGGAGACAAATTTCACCTGATGCCGGTTGCCGACAAAAGCGTTCCCGACCATCCGGTTGCCGTCGCTGCCCGCGGTAAAGTGGATGCCGATGCCGCAGCCCTCGAACCAGTTGCCGGAGAAGTCGTTCTTGTGCGCGTTATAGAGGAAGGTGCATTTGCCCCTGGCCCCCTTTACATAGTTGCCCCGCACTTCGCCCTGGTTGGCATAGTTCAGCATCACCCCGTGATCGCGGTCGTTCAGCGAGACATTCCCGGTCACCTTGACCCGTTTCGAGAACATCACCGCATAGCCCAGGTGGTTGCCGATCGAGACATTGCCCGAGACCTCGGAATTGTTAGCGTACATGTAATGCACGGCAAACCGCAGGTCGCGGAAGGTGTTGTTGGTAAAGGCGTTCTTCTTGGAGCTGTTCACAAAGATCCCGTCGCGGCCAAAGCGGATATCATTGCCGTCCACCACCGCACCCGGCGCGTTCCAGACATAGACGCCGTTACCGCGGGCGTTCATGTGGCGGTCCAGGCGGCCCTCGATCCGGTTGCCTTGCACCAGGCTGTCTTTAGCGCCGTGAATATCCACGCCATAAAGGTTGCCCAAAAGCACATTGTTCAGGATCTGCGGTGCCTTAGCTGTCTTGGTCAGCTTAATGCCGCTGTCGATCTCCTGATGCGAGGAGCCGGAGCCAGCAACGGTCAGGTTCTGAACGGTCACGCCTGGCCCAGTGACGGTGATCACGGATCCTTTGCCCTGCCCGTCCAGCGTGGCATGGCCCTGCCCGTCCAGAATGACAGGCCGGTCCAGTACCAGGGTTTCGGCGTATTCGCCGGGGGCGAGGCGGAGGGTGTCGCCATCCGCCGCCTGTGCCAGTGTTTCAGCGATGGCCCCTGCCCGGTTGGACACATCCCAATCCGCCGCCCATGCGGGCGCCAGGCCGGCAAGGGCCGCAACCAAGGATATGAGCAGGAACCGTTTCATGGTTACGCGCTCCGCGGCTCAACCAGCATCCGGCCGCGCATCTCCATGTGCAGCGCGTGGCAGAACCACTGGCAGTAGTACCAGTGCACGCCCGGACGCTCCGCCTTGAAGGTGACAGAGGCGGTGGCCAGCGGCCCGACTTCCATCGCGACGCCGAAGTTCGACAGGCAGAACCCGTGGGTCAGATCGTCGATGTCATCCAGGTTGGTGACATAGACGGTGACCTCATCGCCCTGCTTCACCGTGAACTTCTCAAGGCTGAAGTTCGGCGCCTGGCTGGACATGTAGACCCGCACCTTGTCGCCGTCGCGGATGATGGTGTCCTGATAGTCGTCCAGATCGACGCCATCCGCTTCGGCCTGCTTGCGCGCGTCTTCCCACATCGGGTCGTTGCGCTGCCAAGTGCTGGCCGGGTTCACCTTGGAACGGTGAACAAGGATCGAGTCATGCGGTTCCGCAAAGGTCGGGCCGTCGTGCACCACCTTCATCTTGTCACCGGAAATGTCGATCAGCTGCTCGTTCTCGGGCTTCAGGGGGCCGACGTTCAGGAACCGGTCCTTGGAGAACTTGTTCATCGAGATCAGCCACTTGCCATCAGCCTCGGCAGTTTCACCCATGGAGGTGGAGTTGTGGCCCGGCTGGTACTGCACATCGACCTTGTCCATGATCGGGTCCACATCGGCACCCGCATAGGCCTCGATTGCCTTGGCGATGTCCCATTTCACCACCTGGCTGTCGAGGAACAGGGTGGTGTAGGCATGACCGCGGTTGTCGAAGGCCGTGTGAAGCGGGCCAAGACCCAGCTGCGGCTCGGCAACCACGGCGGAACGCGGATCCGCGTTGTCGCTGAACAGAGCGTCGACCTTCTCCACATCGATCACAGAAACCGTCGGCGACAGCTTGCCGTTGATCATGATGTGTTTCTTGTCAGGCGCGGCATTCACGCCATGCGGCGAGTTCGGGATCGGGATGTAGCGGGTGAAGTTCTTGCCGGACTCCTTGCGCCCGTCCACAACCTTGGCCCCGTTCAGCTCCTGATAGTCGCCTGCCGCAATCGCTTCCTCAATCGCCTTGATGTTGAAGACAACAACGTGGTCCAGCTCGCTCTCGGTCATCTCGGCCAGGTTCATGCCCATTTCCGAGTTGTACGAGGTCGAGAAAGCGTATTTGCCCTGATAATCGCAGTCAGTGTTGTCCAGGTTGCCCGAGACGATCACCTGCCAGGCGACTTCCAT
>JABXIA010000278.1 GCA_013373325.1 Paracoccaceae bacterium | reverse complement strand
GCTGTCGGCATCCCGGCTTCCTGCTCTTTGATCATCCCGATGATTTGCGCCTCAGTGAAACGGCTCTTACGCATTCGTCTGCTCCTACATAGGTTGGGCAGACTCTACTTCATGGTGAGGGATTTTGCGGGGGGCAGGTCATACTGACGTGCTGCCCGCACCGTTGACAGCGTTTTCAGATGCCGGTGAACCGTTCGTGAAAAAACTGTCTCATTATCCAGGAGGGGCGAGACACCCGCTGGATAAACGAAGCACTTGGAATGCTGATAAGCCGCCGCTGGGAAGTGTAGAGGCCGAAAGCCTGATCCCCCAGGGCTGCACCGGATTGGAAACACCCATTGTGCTGCTGGCAGGAACTGATACCGTCGTCAGCCCCCTCATGTCTCTGCCATCCGACAAATTGCGGCGGCCATAGATGCGAACGGCGCTTGACCAATTCAATTTGCGTAAGTGCCTGGCTGCATCTGATGCATCTCAATCAAAGCAACATTGCACTTTGGGCTCCAGTGCCGGCCGCTGTGCGAGGTCTTGCAAGACCCCGCGTCTCGATTGTTGAGCCTTGAAGCCGCCAATTGAGTTTATGGAAGACGCAGCCAGGCTGCGGAACCGGATAGGCAGGCGGCGAAATCCCGGATTGCAAGATGTGAAGGCATTTCGGAAAGAGCCGCCATCTGAAGACTGGCCGGCAAATTCCGACGTCCTCCCGTGACATGCCTGAGCCCCCGGACGGTTCCGGAATCCCGGACAAAAGCTGCCAGCCCGGCTATGGGTGCAGCTTCGCCTTCCATCTGGCTTTCGAATTGCAGAACAAATGCCAGACAAGCCGCAGCTGTCTTTGGGCCGATCCCCTTGGTGGATTGCTTCAGCCCGGACTTGCGCCAGAAGGCTGGCGTGGCGGGTGTCATGAGACATGACGGCAGGCTGCTAACTGTGCAGATCACCGGAGCGAAAGCCCACCTTCACCGTGCCCGGATGCGCCAGGCCTTCAGTGTCAGCCCGGGCAGGATCGCCAGGCATTTGGCATAGCGCGGCAGCAGCCGGCCGGGGCTGGACAGCGCCCGCCACAGCCATTCCATCGCAACCGCGCGCACCCAGGCGGGGGCGCGTTTCTGGTGGCCGCCCAGAAAATCCAGCCCGGCCCCGACAGAGGCAAAACCGGCCGCAGGCGCCAGCTTGCGGCCGCGCTGGGCGAACCGCTCCTGCTTGGGGGCGCCCAGCGCTAGGAAACACAGGCAGGGGCCTGTGGCGTCCAGCCGGTGAAGGATCTGATCTGCCTCCTGCCCTTCCGGATCAAACCGGCCGGACGGGGCGTGGGTCCAGGCAACCTCCAGCCCAGGCACCGCATCCGTCAGCGCCTCTTCGGCATCCTGCAACGCCTCCTCCGTGCTGCCCGCCAGCACCACCGGCACCTTGGCCTCAGCGGCCAGACGGCACAGCGGCAGCACCATGTCAGAGCCCGGCATCAGCTCCACCGGGCGGCGGGCAAGACGTGACAGCCAGACTATGGGTCGCCCGTCCGCCACCACCATGTCCTGCGCCTGATAGGCAGACAGGAACTCCGATGACGCCGCCATCTTCACCAAGTGGTCCAGATTCACTGTCGCCAGCGCAAAGCCCTGTCCCGCCTTGAAACGGGCGCGGATCCCGGCTTCCAGCCCGGCGCGGGTGGCCGTGTTCACCGCAACCCGGCGGCCTTGGCATTCAAAAAACATGGGCGTCCCCGGTTCTGCTTTGCCCCGTGATAGCGCCGCCGCCGCCGCCCGGCCAGTGTGAAGGGCGCGGCGCTGCTGCCAGCGTGGCAAAGCTGCACCCCGTTAACCCGTTGTTGCAAATCCGCGCGACAGCGCGGCCCGCAACAGGTAAACTTTGATGCAAATACCGGGGAACTGAGGGAGCACGGGGCTTTGCCCAACGCTTTGGCCTATTTGATGCTGCTGGCCTGGCCGCTGGCCAGCCTGATCCTGTTCCGGCGCTTGCCGCTGGAGCGGGCCATCCTGTGGTGCATCATTGCCGGCTACCTGCTGCTGCCGCCGCTGGCCGAGTTCGACCTGCCGCTGGTGCCGGACATGGACAAGTTCGCCATCCCCTCGGTGATGGCCTTTGTGCTCTGCGTATTTCTGCTGCGCAAACCGGTGCCGCTGCTGCCACGGCACCCGGCGGTGCGGGTGCTGGTGCTGCTGTTCGTGTTCGGGGTCATTCCCACCGTGCTGACCAATGGCGAGCCGATCCTGTTTCGCAAGATCGCGAATTCCGACCCGATCATCTTTCTGACCGATCAGCTGCCCGGCCTGCGCTGGCGCGACCTGGGGTCCGTGGTCATCAACCAGGTGATCGTGCTGATCCCCTTCCTGCTGGCCCGCCGGTATCTGTCCACCCCCGAGGCCCAGCGCGAACTGCTGCTGGCGCTGATGATTGGCGGCCTCGCCTATACAGTCCCGTCGCTGATCGAAATCCGCTTCAGTCCGCAGATCAACGTCTGGGTCTACGGCTTCTTCCAGCATGATTTCAGCCAGATGATGCGCCAGGGTGGCTTCCGTCCCATCGTGTTCCTGCCGCATGCGCTGTGGCTGGCGTTCTTCATGCTGTCGGCGCTGCTGGCAGCCACCGCGCTGGCCCGCGCCGCACTTGGCGGGGACCGCATCCGGCTGGCACTGGCCGCAGGTTACCTGTTTGCGGTGCTGGTACTGTGCAAAAGCCTCGCCTCGCTGGCCTATGCGCTGGCCTTTGTGCCGGTGGTGGCGCTGGCGCCGCTGCGCTGGCAGCTGCGTGCGGCCCTGCTGCTGGCGCTGATTGCGGTGGTCTACCCGATGCTGCGCAACACCGGGCTGGTGCCGACCGAGGAACTGGTGGCCCAGGCCGGCACCATCAGCGCCGAACGGGCGCATTCGCTGAACTACCGGTTCGAGAACGAGGCGCAGCTGCTGGCCCGCGCCGCCGAAAAACCCTGGTTTGGCTGGGGCGGTTGGGGCCGCAATCTGGTGCGGCACGAAGAAACCGGGCAGATCCTGTCGATCCCGGACGGGCGCTGGATCATCGTTTTCGGCACCTTCGGCTGGCTCGGTTATATCGCCGAGATGGGGCTGCTGGCGGCACCGCTGGTGCTGCTGGCCGCGGCGGCAGCCCGCGCGCCGCGGGGCAGCGTGTCGCCCTATGCCGCTCCGATCGCGCTGATTCTGGCGGCCACCATGGTGGACATGCTGCTGAACGCCACGCTCATTCCAATCACCTGGATGTGCGCCGGATCCGTGCTGGGCTATGCCGAGAGGCTGCTCTACCCGAACTTGTTCCAGAAGAAACCCGCGCTATTTGGCGGAGCGCAGGCGCTGATGCCTGACACCGGACGGCCTGAGCGGCGCAGCATCCTGTGATGCCGCAATGTTTCCGTTTTTCCGGCCGAAATTGACACAATCCGTCCACAGGACAGCCGCATGGATTGACGAAAGTAAATTTGAGTTCACCCGGCCCCGCGGAACAGATGGGGATCCAAGCCGCAAGGCCGGGCCAGCAGCCGGGGAGAACCCCGGCACCCGAAAATAAACCCGTCCGGCGGGCCCTGCCATCTTCGCAAAGCGGATTGGCTGCGGCGTGCCGGGTTGTTTGCGAAGGGCTAGTGGGGTCAGGTATTGACGATGCAGGATGGGACATCCGCAGCGGGGGGCGCTGCAAAACAGACAAGGCCCGGTGACATTGCCATTGTCGGGCTGTCGGTAACAGTGCCGGGCGCTGCGTCTGCCGAAGCGTTCTGGCAGAACCTGCGTGCAGGCATTGAATCGATTGAGGTGCTGGACCGCGAAACGCTGCTGGAAAACGGCGAGCGTGCATCGGTCATGGCCGACCCGAACTATGTGCCCGCCTCGGCCCGGCTGCAGGGATTTGACGAGTTTGACGCCGAATTCTTCGGCTTCAGCCCCAAGGAAGCCGCGATCCTCGACCCGCAGCACCGCAAGTTCCTGGAGGTGGCCTGGGGGGCGATGGAAAACGCAGGCCACCCGCCCGAAAGCATCAATGGCCCCATCGGTGTTTACGCGGGCTGCGGCATGGGCAGCTATTTCTACTTCAATATCTGCTCCAACCCGGGCCTGGTCGATGACGTGGGCATGTTCCTGCTGCGCCACACCGGCAACGACAAGGACTTCCTGTCGACCCGCGTGAGCCATGTCTTTGACCTGCATGGCCCTTCGGTGAACGTGCAGACCGCCTGCTCCACCTCGCTGGTGGCGGTGCATTACGCCTGCAAGGCCCTGCGCGAGGGCGAGTGCGACATGGCGCTGGCGGGCGGTGTCACCATCGAACTGCCGCAAGGCCGCGGCTATCTTTATAAGGAAAACGAGATCCTTAGTCCGGATGGCCACTGCCATGCGTTCGACCACCGGGCGCAAGGCACGGTCTTCGGCTCCGGTGCCGGCGCTGTGGCGCTCCGGCGGCTGGAGGATGCGATTGCCGATGGCGATCACATCTGGGCGGTCATCAAGGGTTCGGCCATCAACAACGACGGCGCGGACAAGGCCGGCTATCTGGCCCCTTCCGTCGGCGGCCAGTCGGCAGCGGTGCAAATGGCGCTGGAGGCCGCGGGCACCCCGGCGGAGACCATCGACTATGTGGAATGCCACGGCACCGGAACTTATCTGGGCGACCCGATCGAAGTCTCCGCCCTGACGGATGCCTACCGGGCGACGACGCAGGACAGCGGCTATTGCCGCATCGGCTCGGTCAAGACCAACATCGGCCATCTGGACACCGCGGCCGGCGTTGCCAGCCTCACAAAGACCGCGCTGGCGCTGCATCACAAGGAAATTCCGCCTTCGTTGGGGTATGAGGCGCCGAATCCGGCGATTGATTTTGAGACCTCGCCGTTCCGCGTGAACGCCGCCCTCACCCCATGGACACCGCACAAGGGGCCGCGGCGTGCCGGCATCAACTCGCTGGGGGTGGGCGGCACCAATGCACATGTGATCCTGGAGGAAGCCCCGGAACGCGCAGCCTCGGAAGAAAGCGACTTTCCGTTCCAGATCCTTTGTGTTTCCGGCCAGTCCAAGGCGGCGCTGGACGCCAACACTCAAGGATTGGCGGACTTTTTGAAATCCAATCCCGAGGCCGATCTGGCCGACGTGGCCTTTACCCTCAAGGAAGGCCGCCGCGGATTTGCCAAGCGGCGGGTTCTGGTGGCGGAAACCGCTGCCGAAGCCATTGACCTGATTGAGGAAAACGATCCCCGCAAGGTCTTCACCCATGACCGGCTGGGCAACGCGCCCGAGGTAGTTTTCATGTTCCCCGGCGGCGGCGCGCAATATGCGGGCATGGCGCGGGATCTATACGAGACCGAACCGGTCTTTGCGGAGTGGATGGACCGCGGGCTGGACCATCTGCAGCAGAGCCTCGACTACGATATCCGCGCCATCTGGCTGCCGGAAGAGGGCGAGGAGGATGCGGCCAATGCCAAGCTGCAGCAGCCCTCGGTGCAGCTGCCGCTGATCATGATCGTCGAATACGCGCTGGCGCAGCTGTGGATCAGCTGGGGCGTGAAGCCCGCCGCGCTGGTCGGCCACTCGATGGGCGAGAACACCGCCGCCTGCCTGGCCGGTGTGATGTCCTTTGAGGACTGCATTGATCTGGTCCTCTTGCGCGGGCGGCTGTTTGACACCGTGCCCGCAGGTGGCATGCTGTCCATCGCCCTGCCCCTGGCCGAGGTTGAGGCCATCATCGGCGATGATCTGGATATCGCCAGCGTCAATGCGCCCTCGCTCACCGCCGTCTCCGGCCCACAGGAGGCGCTGGACAGGCTGTCGGCAGAGCTGACCGCCCGCGAGGCCGAACACCAGCGCATCCCCATCGACATCGCCGCCCACTCGCGGATGCTGGACGGCATCCTGCAGGACTATGGCGATTTCATCCGCAAGCTGACCCTGTCGGCGCCCGGACTGCCGGTGATTTCGAACCGCACCGGGGCCGCCTTGACGGCGGAACAGGCTACCGATGCCGGATACTGGGTTGGCCAGCTGCGCAACACCGTGCGCTATGCCGACTGCATCGAGACCCTTGCCAAGACCCCGGACCGGGTGTTCCTGGAGGTCGGCCCCGGCAAGGCCCTCAGCGCCTTGGCGCAGATGTCGCCTGCGGTGAAGCAGGGACAGGTGCTCAGCTCCTTGCGCCACCCCGATCAGGACGTGATGGACGACAGCTATTTCTTTGGCGTCATCGGCCGGCTCTGGGCCTGCGGGGTGGAGGCCGACTGGCCGCAGATCTGGGGCGAGGCGCGCCGCAACCGCCTGCCTTTGCCGGGCTATGCCTTCCAGCGCAGCCGCTATTTCATCGAGCCCGGCAAACCGGCGGTCGAAGAAGAGGCCCAAACCCCGGCCCGCCATGACGATCTGAGCAATTGGGGCTACCGCCCTGCCTGGCGCCCGCGGCTGGCGGATTGCGCGCTGGATGCGGGGCAAGAGCTGGCGCAGGAACCGCACAACTGGCTGATCTTCGAGGACGAGGCGGGCCACGCCGCCCGCATTGCCGAAAGGCTGGAGGCTGCAAACCACAGCGTTGTGCGTGTCCGCGCAGGCGACACGTATGCGCAGCTTTCACCCGCCTCCTATATCCTGCCGCCGGAGCAGGGCCGCGCCGCCTATGGCGCGCTGCTGGCGGATCTGGCAGAGGCCGGGCGACTGCCGGACCGCATCGCGCATTTCTGGCTGGTGACCGAGGGCGAAAGCTTCCGCCCCGGCTCCTCCTTCTTTGACCGCAACCTTGAGATGGGCTTCCATTCCCTGACCGCACTGGCGCAGGAACTGGGCAATGCAGATCTGCCCGGCCCGGCACATCTGACGGTCCTTACCACCGGTGCCGCGCAGGTCCGGGATGAGGCGCTGCCCTACCCGGAAAAAGCCATGATCGCAGGGCCGCTGGGGGTGATCCCGCGGGAACTGCCGGGATTGACCTGCTCAGCGGTGGACATTGAACTGCCGCTGGCGCCGCAGGGACTCTTTGCCCGCCGCAACCCGGCGGCGCAGACGGACATTACCCGCCGCCTTCTGGAAGAATTGATGGCGGAACCGGCTAACCTCTCCGCCGCCTGGCGCGGCGACAAGCGGTTCGAACTCAGCTGGCGCCCGCAGCCGCTGCCCGCGCCGGAAACTCCACCCTTCAAACAGGGCGGCCACTACCTGATCACCGGCGGCTATGGCGGCATCGGCCTGACCATTGCGGGCCACCTGATGCGCGGCTACGGCGCCAGGGTCTCGCTGATCTCCCGCGGCGGTCTGCCGCCGCGCGAGACCTGGGAGCGGTATCTGGCCAGCCACAGCCCAGTGAACCGCACCGCCCAGCGCATCCGAGCAGTGATGGCGCTGGAGGCGGACGGCAAGGGTGCTGTGCTGCCGCTCTCTGCCGACGTTTGCAACAGTGGCGACCTGCGCGCGGCACGGGAGCAGGCCGAGGCGGCCTTTGGCCCCGTCACCGGCGTGATTCACGGGGCCGGCGTCATCAGTGACGGCCCGCTGCTGGCCAAGGACGAGGACCAGATCGCCCGGGTCCTGGCCCCCAAGGTCAGCGGGCTGCGGGCGCTCGATACCGTGTTCCCGGACGGCAGCCTGGAACTGATGGTGCTGTTTTCCTCCTCCTCCACCGTGACCCGTCCAGCGGGCCAGGTGGATTACATCGCCGCCAACGAATACCTCAACGCCTGGGCCAAGCACCGCGCGGGCGGTCAGACGCGGGTGATTGCCGTGGATTGGGGCGTCTGGGCGGATACCGGCATGGCCGCTGACGCCATGGCGGGCCGCAACGCAAACGCAGGCGCCAGCACACCGGAACCCTGCCCGCAGCCGCTGCTGCAGCAGCAGGCGTTTGATGCCGCGGACAACCGCATCTTCACCCCCCGGTTCAGCACGGAAAACTGGCTGCTGGATGAGCATCGGACCAAAGATGGCACCGCACTGGTGCCCGGCACCGGCTATGTCGAAATGGCCGCCGAGGCGCTGGCTGCCATAGGCGTGGAAGATCCCTTCGAGATCCGGGACCTCTATTTCCTGCGCCCGCTGATCGCCGGCGAAGACAGTCCGCGCGAGGCACTGGTAAAGTTAGAAGCTAATGAAAATGGTTATGAACTGTTTGTTTACTCGGGATTTACAAATGGTTACCGTTTGAATTGTCAGGCAATGCTGGCCTTAACGGCGGCGGCAGAACGCCCCGCCCCCCTCCCCCTCCAGACGATTTTCACCCGATGCCCGGAGGAGCAGGCGCCTGTTCGCGGGCGCCTGCGTTCCCCGCAGGAGGCGCATCTGAAATTCGGCCCGCGCTGGCATGTGCTGGACCGCGCCGCACTGGGGGACGGCGAAGGGATTGCCGCACTGTCTCTGCCGGATGCGGCGGCTGGCGACGGCTGCCTGCTGCACCCCGGCCTGCTGGATCTGGCCACCGGCTGGGCGATGCAGCTGATCCCCGGGTATGACGCCACGACGCTGTGGGTGCCGGTCTCCTACGGCACCATCCGGGTCTATGCGCCGCTAACTCAGCAAGTCTTCAGCCACATGCGCCTCGCCAGCAGTGACGCCAATGGCTCAGCCGCCTTCGACGTGACCCTGACCGGCCCTGATGGCACCGTGCTGGTGGAAATCGAAGGTTTCCGGATGCAGCGCCTTGCCGGCGGCTTTGACGCGGCCGCAGAACAGGGCGAGGCGGATGCGACCGCCACCCAGCTGGGGCTGGAACCCGCCAGCAGCCCGCAGCCGCTGTCGCCCGAGGAGCGCCGCTTGCAGCTGAACATCTCAAACGGCATCAAGGCAGAAGACGGCGGCGAGGCTCTGGCCCGCGCCTTGGCAACCGGCCTGCCGCAGGTGGTGGTTTCCTCGCTGGACTTGCCAGCCCTGATCGCCCAAGCGGAGCAAAGCACACCGGCTGAGGCGGAGGCCCAGACATTTGACCGGCCGCAGCTCGACACCGACTATGTCGCTCCGCGCAACCCGGTGGAAGAGCAGCTGGCCAAGCTGTTTGCCTCGCTCCTGGGGGTCAGCCAGGTCGGGATTGAGGACAGTTTCTTTGACCTCGGCGGTCACTCCCTGATTGCGGTGCGGCTGTTTGCGCAGGTGAAACGCGCCTTTGATGTGGAATTCCCGCTGTCGGTTCTTTTCGAGGCGCCCAGCGTTGCCGCGCTGGCGGAACGGATCATTGAACGCACCGGCGGCGGAGTTGCTGAGGAGCCGGGCGGCGGCACGCAGGCCGCCGAAGAGAAGCCGCAGTTCACCCATCTGGTGCAGCTGCACCCCGGCGACGGCACCGGGCGGCGGCCTTTTTTCCTGGTTGCAGGCATGTTCGGCAACGTGCTGAACCTGCGGCATCTGGCGCTGCTGGTGGGCAAGGACCGCCCGGTCTATGGCCTGCAGGCCAAGGGGCTGGTGGGCAGCGATGCGCCGCATGACAGGATTGAGGATGCCGCCCGCAGCTGCCTGGATGAAATCCGCCGGATCCAGCCCGAAGGCCCCTATCTGCTGGGCGGCTTCTCCGGCGGCGGCATCACTGCCTATGAGATGGCGCAGCAGCTGAAGCAGCAGGGCCAGGACACCGCGGCGCTGATCCTGCTGGATACGCCGCTGCCTGTGCGCCCCGCCCTGTCGCGTCAGGACAAGGCATTGATCAAGCTGGAAGAACTGCGCAGCAAGGGACTGGGCTACCTGAGCGAATGGGCCAGGAACCGGATCGCCTGGGAGTTTGAAAAACGCCGCGTGAAACCCGCAGAAACCGGCGCCTTGCCCGAGTTCAATAACCGCAAGATCGAACTGGCCTTCCGTGCGGCGGTCGAAAGCTATGGCCTGAAACCCTGGCACGGCCCGCTCACCCTGTTCCGCCCGCCCTTGGACCGCAAATGGAAGGTCAGCGGCGGCCATTGGGTCAGCAGCGAACGCGAGTATGTGTTCGCCGACAACGACTGGGCCCGCTGGGCGCCCGCCGTCGAGGTGGACGAGGTGCCGGGCGACCATGACAGCATGGTGCTGGTGCCGAACGTCAGCGTGCTGGCCGCCGGCGTCAAAACGCGGCTCGATGCCGCAGACCGGGCAGCAGCCTCCAGCCCGTCCCGCTCCATCCGGGCGGCGGAGTAACCATCATGGCCCAGCAGCGCATCCTCATCATCCTTCTGAATTTCCGCACCCCGGAGATGACAGTGCAGGCCGCAGAGGCGGCGCTGTGCGAGCTGGAAGACCTGCCGGGCGAGCTGCTGATCATCGACAATGGCTCCGGCGACGGCTCCTTTGACCAGATCCGGGCGGCTGCCCGGGCACGCGGCTGGCTGGACAGCAACCGGGTGCGGGTGATCGCCTCGCCGGTGAACGGCGGCTTTGGCGCAGGCATGAACATCGGCCTCGGCCCCGGCCTCGCGGACGGCAGCGCGCCGGAGTTCTACTACCTCCTGAACTCCGACGCCTTTGTGCAGGGGGACACCATCCGCACGCTGCGCGATTTCCTGCTGGAGCGTCCCGGCGCGGGCCTCGCAGGGTCTTATGTGCGCGGCACGGACGGTGCGCCGCACCGCACCGCCTTCCGCTTTCCCTCCATCGCGGGCGAATTCGAGGCCAGCGTGCGGACCGGCATCTTCACCCGGCTGCTGAAACCCTGGGTCGTCGCCATGGAGATGCCCCAGGCAGAGGTGCAGGTCGACTGGACCGCCGGCGCCAGCCTGATGATCCGGCGCGAGGCGATTGAGGCCGCTGGCGGTTTTGACGAGACTTTCTTCCTTTACTTTGAAGAGACCGACTTCTGCCGCCGGGCCGCACGGGCGGGCTGGCGCACCCACTATGTGCCCGCCAGCGAAGTGGCGCATATCGGCTCCGCCTCGACCGGCATGAAGGGCTGGCAGCGCACGCCGCGCTACTGGTTCGACTCGCGCCTGCATTACTTCGTCAAGAACCACGGCCGCGCTTATGCCGCCGCCGCCACGCTGGCCCGCATCACCGGCAGCCTGATCTATGGCCTGCGCCGCCTGATCCAGAACAAGCCGCAGGCCGATCCGCCGCATTTCCTGCGCGATCTCTGCCTGCACAGCCTGCGCGCGCTGTTTGCGCCGCGCCACCGCCCCTCTTCGGAAACGCGCCTCCCTTCTCCGCTTGCAAAGGAGCAGAAATGACCGCATTCACCTGTGCCCTGATTGGCAATGAATCCCTTCTGATCGGCTGCGCCGACGCGCTGCTGGCCCGCGGCCACCAGATCCGGGCAGTGGTCTCGCAGGATGCCGGCATCCGCGCCTGGGCAGCGGACAAGGGGCTGGACATTCTAACCACTCCCGCAGAGCTTAGTGGCGGCTTTGACTGGCTGCTGTCGATCGCCAACCTGACGGTGATCCCGGATGCGGTGCTGGCGCAGGCCGCAAAGGGCGCAGTTAATTTCCACGACGGCCCGCTGCCCCGTTATGCAGGTCTCAACACACCGAACTGGGCCCTGATCAATGGCGAGCCGCAGCATGGCATCACCTGGCACCTGATTGAGGGCGGCGTGGATGAGGGCGATATCCTGGCCCAGCGGCTGTTTGATGTCGCTGAGGATGAGACCGCCCTCAGCCTCAACTCCAAATGCTACGCCGCGGCGATGGACAGTTTCGGCGAAGTCGTCACCCAGCTTGAAACCGGCGAACTGAACCGGCGGCCGCAGGACCTGAGCCAGCGCCGCCTGTTCAGGAAGTCAGACCGGCCTGCAGCAGGCGGCATGCTGGATTTCAGCCGTCCCGCGGCAGAACTGGCCCGGCTGGTGCGGGCGCTGGACACCGGCGGCTACTGGAATCCGCTGTGCGCCGCCAAGCTGCGTCTCGGCGGGGCCGTCGTGCTGGCCGGAACCGCGGATGCTTCTGAGGGCAGCGGCGCGCCGGGCACCGTGCTGGAGGTCAGCAAGTCCACCGTAAAAATCGCAACCGGCAGCGGCGCCCTCACACTGTCCCGCCTGACCACACCCGCTGGCCAGCCGCTGGACATATCCACTCTGGCCAAAGCCGGAGACAAGGTTCCCTCCCTGACCGCAGCAGAGACAGGGGCACTCACCGCCCGTCTTGCTGCGGTCCAAGGGGGTGAAAGCCACTGGCGCCAGCGGCTCGCCGCGATGCAGCCGGTGCAGGTGCCGCTGGCCTCGGGCCGCTGCAGCGGTGAATACAGCCGCCGGGACATCGCCCTGCCCGGCGGTCTCAGCGAAGAGCAAGCCGCCGCAGCAGTCCTCGCCTTTGCCCTGCTCAGCAGCGGCGCGGATACCGGTGATATTGCGCTTTCCGCTGAAGGCGCGGAGGGCCTGCCTGGCTTGATTTCTGCTTGGGTGCCATTGCAGGCGCAGCGGCAGGATAGTGTTGCGGCCCTGGTGGATCGCACCGCACAAAATATTGATAAAGAACGGAAATTTGGCGGTTTTGCAGAGGATCTGGTGGCCCGCGCACCGGAGATTGCCGCACAGGCCCAGCCCGCCATCGGCCTGATGCTGGGCGATGATGCGGCAGTTGCGGGCTGTGCTGCCACGGTCTCCCTGAACGCTGGCGCCCTGGCACTGCACTGCGACGCGGCCGCCCTGACGCCAGACGCTGCGGATCTGCTCGCCGCGCGGCTGGACCTGGTTTTGAACGCCATTGCAGAGGACAGCAGCAGAACCGTGGCAGAGCTGCCCATCCTGCCCGAGGCGGAGCGCAAGATGCTGATGGAGGACTGGAACCAGACCGCTGCGGACGTCCCAACCGGCCTGACCATCCACGCAGCCTTCGAGGCGCAGGCCGCCCGGACCCCGGATGCCACCGCGCTGGTGTTCGAAGACCAGAGCTTCAGCTACGCTGAGGTCAACATCCGCGCCAATGCGGTGGCCGGCCGCTTGCGTGAAATGAACGTGAAACCTGGCGTGCATGTCGGCATCCACATCCGCCGCACGCCGGAACTGGTGTTTGCCGCGCTTGGCGTGATGAAGGCCGGCGGCGCCTATGTGCCGCTGGATCCCGCCTACCCGGCCGACCGCATCGCGCATTACATCACCGACAGCCGGGCGCAGGTGATCGTGACCCAGGGCGCGCTGGCCGCCAGCCTGCCGCCGTCGGATACGCAAGTGCTGAAAATAGAGGACGTCCCTGCGGGGACAGAGGGTGAAAACACTGATGGCGGCGCCACCGGCAGCGATCTGGCCTATCTGATCTACACCTCCGGCTCCACTGGCCTGCCCAAGGGGGTGATGGTCACCCACGCAAATGTGTCGAACTTCTTTACCGGTATGGACCAGCGCATCCCGCACCAGCCCGGCGATGCCTGGCTGGCGGTGACAAGCCTCAGCTTTGACATTTCGGTGCTTGAGCTGTTCTGGACCCTCTCACGCGGGTTCAAACTGGTGCTGTCCAGCGACGAAAGCCGGCTGGAGCTGTCCAAGGGGCCGGTGGCCCTCAGCGATCGCAAGATGGATTTCAACCTGTTCTACTGGGGCAATGACGACGGGCCGGGGCCGCAGAAATACCACCTGCTGCTGGAGGGCGCCAAGTTTGCCGACCGGAACGGCTTCAATGCGGTCTGGACGCCGGAGCGCCATTTCCACGCCTTTGGCGGGCCCTACCCGAACCCGTCCGTCACTGGTGCCGCCGTTGCTGCGGTGACACAGAACATCGGTGTGCGTTCCGGCTCCTGCGTCGCGCCCTTGCACCACCCCGCGCGGATTGCCGAGGAATGGGCGGTGATCGACAATCTGACCGCGGGGGGCGCCGGCATCGGCTTTGCCTCCGGCTGGCAGCCGGATGATTTCATCCTGCGCCCCGAAAACACCCCGCCCGCCAATAAGCCCGCACTGTTTGATACCATCGAAACCGTGCGCAAGCTGTGGCGCGGCGAGGAAGTGGCCTTTCCCCGCGGGGACGGCGGGGAGCACAGCGTCCTGACCCAGCCCCGCCCGGTGTCCAAGGAATTGCCGGTCTGGGTGACGACCGCGGGCAACCCGGAAACCTGGCGCGAGGCCGGATCGATCGGGGCAAACGTGCTGACCCATCTTCTGGGCCAGAGCATTGATGAAGTCGCAGGCAAGATCCGCGTTTACCACGACGCCCTGCGCGCGGCCGGCCATGACCCGGCGGATTTCAAGGTCACGCTGATGCTGCACAGCTATCTGGCGCAGACCCGCGAGGAAGCCCGACAGGTGGCGCGGGAGCCGATGAAGGACTACCTGCGATCCGCTGCCGGGCTGATCAAGCAATACGCCTGGGCCTTCCCCGCCTTCAAGAAACCCGAAGGCGTGAAGAACCCGTTTGAAATGGACCTGGGCTCGCTGTCGGAAGAGGAGCTGGAAGCCATCCTCGATTTCGCTTTTGAGCGCTATTTCGAGGACTCCGGGTTGTTCGGCACCATCCAGGATGCCTGCCAGCGGGTGGAGCAGCTGAAGCGCATCGGCGTGGATGAGATCGCCTGCCTGATCGACTACGGCATCGCGCCGGATGTGGTTCTGGAGGGGCTGAAACCGCTGGCTGAGGTGCTGCGCCTGTCGAACACACCGCAGGAGCTGGCGGCGGATGACTTCTCGCTGGCGGCTCAGATTGTGCGCCATGGCGTCAGCCACATGCAATGCACGCCATCAATGGCGCGGATGATTGCCGCGGACGGGGATGCCAGCGCCTGCCTGGGCCAGCTGCAGCATCTGCTGATTGGCGGCGAGGCGCTGCCGGGGGATCTGGTACAGGCCTTGCAGGACGCCACAAACGCGGATCTGCACAACATGTACGGCCCGACCGAGACGACGATCTGGTCGACGGTGGAGAAAATCAGCGCCGTCCCTGCGGGGACAGCCGGGATTGGAACGCCGGTTGCCAATACACAGGTTTACGTGCTGGACGGGAAGCAATCGCCTGTGCCCGCAGGGGCTCCAGGTGAATTGTATATCGGCGGCGCGGGAGTTACCGTCGGCTACTGGCAGCGGCCGGAACTGACAGCTGAACGCTTCGTAAAGGCACCGTTCGCTGCAACACCCCTTTACCGCACCGGCGATCTGGTGCGCTGGAGCGAAGCGGGCAGTCTCGTCTTTCTGGGCCGCACCGACCATCAGGTGAAGATCCGCGGCCAGCGGATTGAGCTGGGAGAGATCGAGGCCGCGCTGACGGCGCAGCCCGGTGTGACCGGTGCCGTGGCGGTGCCGCGAGGCGACGCCGGCGCAGAACAGCTGGTTGCCTATATCACCGTTTCTGCACCTGTATCCGGAGACGCCCTGAAACAGGCGCTGGCAACCCGGCTGGCTGAGGTCATGGTGCCTGCGCATATCGTCACCCTGGACGCTTTCCCGCTGACCCCGAACAAGAAAATCGACCGCAAGGCGCTGCCGGATCCGCAGCCCGCGCAGGCCAAGGCCGCCCCGGCAGTGGCACTGGACGCAGGCGCGCAAGCCCGGATTGCCACGGTCTGGTGCCGCATTCTGGGGGTCAGCGGCATCGGTGCGCAGGACAACTTCTTTGCCCTTGGCGGCCATTCCTTGCTGGCGGTGCAGGCGCACCGGGAACTGCGCGCGGAACTGGGCACCAGCGCCCTGTCGATCACCGACATTTTCCGCTTTCCGACCCTGGCCGGACTGGCCGCGCACATCGAAGGGCTTGCAGGGACCCCGGCAAATACGGAACAACAGCCTGAGGCAGCCGCAGCCCCGGACCGCAGCGACATGATGTCGAAACGGCGGGCAATGCGGGCAAACCGCAGGACAAGGACGGGATGAAGGACAGCAACAGCAGACTGGCAGAGCGGCTGGCCCTGGTCCGGCCGCTTTTTGCCGCCGATGTGGCGCTGGCAGGGGCGGATCCGCTGGGCACACCTCCGGCGCCGCTGGCAGCGGAAGCCGCCGGGCTGTCGCCCAATGCTGTTGCGAAGCGGCGCAACGAGTTTGCCGCAGGCCGCGACGCCGTGCATCAGGCGATGCGGCAGCTGGGCGTGCCCCCCGTCCCGGTGCAGGTCGGCAGCGACCGGGCACCGGTCTGGCCTGAGGGGTTGGTCGGCTCCATCACCCATACCAAGAGCTGCGCCATGGCGGTGCTGGCACGGTCCGGCGCGGTGCAGGGGCTGGGCATCGACGTCGAGGAAGACGTGCCGCTGAAGGAGGAACTGCTGCCCGCCATCTGTTCTGACCGGGAACAGGCCTGGCTGAAGCGGCAGGACGACCCCGGCCAGATGGCCAAGGTAATCTTTTCCGCCAAAGAAGCGGCCTATAAGGCGCAGTACACAATAAGCCAGGCGTTTTACTGCTTTGACGGAATGGAGCTGGAGTTTGATCTGGCCGCAAGCGCCTATCAGGCGTTTTTCACCGCCGACCGGGCGCCTTTCAAGCGCGGCGAGGCGGTGGGCGGGCGCTTTGCCATTGGTGCGGGCCTCATCATGACCACTGCGGAAATCCGGGGGCGCAGATGATGGGGCGGCGCGGGCTTCTGGCCGCGGGCGCAGCCGCCGCCACGCTGGGGCTGATGGTGTTTGCCACCCGCAGCCGGTCGGTGCCGGTGCCGCCGCCGCTGGCCCCGCCTGAAGGGCCGCTGAAGGTGTTTCACCTCGGCCATTCGCTGGTCGGACCGGACATGCCGCATATGCTGATGCAGCTGGCGCCTGACGGGCACGCCTATAACAGCCAGCTGGGGTCAGGCACTTCGCTGCGGGGACATTGGGAGCCGGACGAAGAAATCCTCAATTTTGAGACCGCCAATCAGGCGCCTGCCTACTGGGATGCGAAGGAGGCCATCGGATCGGGTGAATACGGCGCGGTGGTGCTGACTGAAATGGTCGAACTGCGCGATGCGCTCAAGTATTTCAATTCGGCCAAGTACCTGGGGAAATGGGCGGACCTGGCGCGGCAGGCCTCGCCGCAGACGCGCCTGTATCTCTATGAAACCTGGCACCGGCTGGATGATCCGGATGGCTGGCTGCAGCGGATTGACGGGGACCTGGACGCCCTGTGGACACGTCAGTTGCTAGGCACGGACAGCCGCCGCAACCCGCAGAAGCCGGTGTATCTGATCCCCGGCGGTCAGGTGCTGGCAGCGGTTGCGCGTTCAGCGGAGGCCGGGGAAATCCCCGGGCTGGTGTCACGTGAAGCGTTGTTTGCCCGCACGCCTGAAGGGGAACTGGACAGGATCCACATCAACGACCTGGGCGCCTATGTTGTGGCCCTGACCCACTATGCGGTGCTGTATCAGCGCCCCCCCATGGGCCTGCCGCATCAGCTGACCCGTGCGGATGGCACCCCGGCGGAGACCTTCAGCGCCGCGGCCGCAGCCAGGGTGCAGCAGATCGTCTGGGAAACCGTGCGCGCCCTGCCCCGCTCCGGCATTGCCGCCGCCGGAGCGCCGGCATGAAGCTGGAGGCGCTGATCACCTCGGTTGTGATGATCGGCCACTCGCTGTTCGGGCCGGACAACCCGCAGATGCTGGAGCAGCTGCTGGACACCCAGGCAGAAGCCCGGGTCGAAGCACAGATCATCAATGGCGCGCCTCTTAGCTACAATTGGCAGCACAGCAGCAGCGCCGAAGGCGTTGATTCACGTGAAAGGCTGAAGGTGCCTGCCGATGCGGTGATCGTGACGGAGGCGATCCCGCTGGCCAATCATCTGGAATGGAGCGGTACGGAGCAGGCGGTCGCGCAGTTTTATGAGCTGGCGCGCGCTGCCAATCCGGAGGTGCAATTCTATCTGCAGGAAACCTGGCACAGCCTGGACAGCGGCTCCGGCACCGATGTGCCGTTTGACAAGGGCGCCGGAGTGCCCTGGCGGATGCGGCTGGATCAGGACCTGCCGCGCTGGCAGGCGGTGGTGGCAGAGGTGAACACGGCCACTGGCGGCACGGTGAAGCTGCTGCCTGCAGGCCAGGCGATGGCGCGGCTGAATGATGAGATCCAGGCAGGCACCATGCCGGGGCTTTCCAGTATCCGCGATGTCTTTGCCGATGATATCCACCCCAATGCAACCGGCTTCTACTTTCTGGCGCTGCTGCAATATGCGGTGCTGACGGGCAAGGACCCTGCCGGGCTGCCGCACCGGCTGTCGGACGGCTGGGGCACGCCCTATCCTGCGCCGCCCCGCGAATTGGCAGCCCGTCTGCAAGCCGTCGCCTGGGAGGCCGCGCTGGGAGGCCGCGCGCGCGTTCCGGCCTTGCCTGCGGACCCGCCGCCGCTGCCGCAGGATCCGCCCGTGCCTGTGCTGAACGCATCTGTACTGAAGGCCGCGCCCGCTGCCGCGCCGCCTCCAGCCGCGGCCCGCCAGCCTATCGCCATCAACCTTGCGGGCATTGCCGACTGGAGCACCCAGGCACCGTTTCTTGATCATTTTAAAACCGCCCGCCCCTGGATCGGCCATGTGCCCGGGCAATGGGGCGGTGTGGATCATCCCACCCTGATGGACGCCGGTTATCTGGACCCGGCTGGCTGGCCCACCACGATCCCGCCGGAGCTGAGCTCAATCGGCACGGTGATCCTGACCGACCTACCGGAGACAGCCGTTTCACTCGCGGGCCGCTACGTCCTGCGCTTCGAAGGTGAGGGCATCGTTGAGGTTCTGGGCAGGGCAGATAACGTCCGCTATGGCAAAGGCGAGGTGCGGTTTGACTACACCCCCGGCCCCGGCCCGGTGGAGATCCGCATCCAGCGGATGGGCCGCGGCGGCCGGTACGTGCGCAACATCACCGTGGTCAAGGAAGAGCACTTGGCTGCGTTTGACAGCGGTGCGCTGTTCAATCCGCTGTGGCTGGAGCGGCTGGAAGGTTTTGCCGCGCTGCGGTTCATGGATTGGATGGCCACCAATGACTCGGAGCAGACCGGCTGGGAAGACCGGCCGCTGACGTCTGACTACACTTGGGCGCTGAAGGGGGTTCCGGCGGAAGTGATGCTGGCATTGGCCAATACGCTGGATGCCGATCCCTGGTTCAACATGCCGCATATGGCAGATGACACATATGTGCGGCGCTTCGCGCAGCTGACGGAACGCAAATTAGACACGGGCCTGCGCGCCTATGTGGAATACTCCAACGAGGTCTGGAACTGGCAGTTTCAGCAGGCCGCCTGGGCCGACGCCCAGGCCCGGTCGCGCTGGGGGGGCGAGGGATTGTGGATGCAGTTCTATGGCGGCCGCGCTGCGGAAGTGGCCCAGATCTGGACCGGTGTGTTCGGCGAAGACGGCACACGGCTGGTAAGGGTGATTTCGTCTCAAACTGGCTGGCTGGGGCTGGAAGAACAAGTGCTGACGGCGCCCCTGTGGAGGGCTGAAAAGACCGGGCGGCTGGAACCTGCTGCCTATTTTGATGCCTATGCAGTCACGGGGTATTTCGGCGGTGTGCTGGGCCTGGAGGAGCGCTCTGAGCAGATGCGTGCCTGGATCGATGACAGTCGTACGCAGGCAAGCGCGCGCGCGGCAGAGCGCGGGCTGACAGGCACAGCAGCCGCGGAGTTTGCAAGACGGCACCAATACGCTGCCGCCAGTGCCCAGGCCGCGGCTGAGCTGCGCGACGGTCTGATCTCCGGCGATCCAGCCGACACGCTGGCGGATCTGCTCGGCCGTGTGCTGCCCTACCACGCGGGTGCCGCGCAAAAACACGGGCTGGATCTGATCATGTATGAGGGCGGCAGCCATGTGGCGGGTATCGGCCCGATGGTGGAAGACGCGGAGCTGACCGGCTTTTTCACCCATTTCAACTACACGGATGAGATGGGCGGGCTGTACCGCGAGCTGCTGGCCGGCTGGCAGGCGCTTGGCGGCAGCCTGTTCACCGCCTATGCCGACGTCGGCGCACCCGGAAAATGGGGCAGCTGGGGGGCATTGCGCACCCTAAGCGACCAGAACCCGCGCTGGGATGCGCTGGAGGCAGTGAAATGACCCCGCGGCTCTCCGTTCTGATCCCGGCCCATAACGAAGCGGACTATATCAGAAGCTGCCTGCAGGCAGTCTTTGCGTCAGATCCGCTGCCCGCGGGCATGACCGCAGAGGTGCTGGTGCTGGCCAATGGCTGCACCGATGCCACCGCCGCGCACGCCCGCAGGACTGCCGTTCCGATAGGCTGGGAGCTGCTGGTTCTGGAGCTGCCGGAGGGCGGCAAGCTCGGCGCGCTGAATGCCGGTGACGCCGCCGCGCGCGGAGATATCCTGATCTATCTGGATGCCGATGTGCAGGTCTCCCCGGAGCTGATCGCGCAGATCGCGGCAGCCTTGGACAGCCGTGCACCGCGCTATGCCAGCGGCCGCCCGCAGGTGCCACCGGCCCGCAGCCTAGTGACCCGCGCCTATGCGCGGCTGTGGATGCAGTTGCCGTTCTTCTCAAGCGGTGTGCCGGGGTTTGGCGTCTTTGCCATGAACCGTGCCGGGCGGCAGCGCTGGGGCGGCTGGCCGGACATCATTGCCGACGACATCTTTGCGCGGCTGCACTTCACCCCGCAGGAGCGGGTGCAAGTGGCGGCTTCCTACAGCTGGCCGATGGTGGAAGGATTCCGCAATCTGGTGAAAGTGCGGCGGCGGCAGAATGCCGGAGTGACGGAAGTGGCAAAGACGTGGCCGCATTTGATGCGGAACGAGGACACGCCGCGGGTTGGGCCCGGCAGGGCTTTGCGCCTACTGCTGCGCGATCCGGCCGGGTTCCTGGCCTATGCCGCAGTTGCGTTTGCGGTGAAAACGCCCCTGTCTGCCTCCCGCAGCCGCTGGACCCGCGGCCGCTGACGGCGTTCTGCTGACAGCCCGCCACTGACCCGGGCACTCCCGCGCCCGCAGGATGCCCTGTCTGCGCCAGAACACCCTTGGCGGCCTTGGGCGTGGCCCGGCGCAAGGCGCCGGGCCACG
>JABXIA010000167.1 GCA_013373325.1 Paracoccaceae bacterium | reverse complement strand
GGCCCAGACAGCGGAGTTGTCTTTCGCGATGCCGACCTCTTTACCGGTCGAGATCTGGTTCTGAGTTTCTTCCAGATTGTTGTTCACGGACTTCAGGGTCTGCAGAGCAACCATTGCGCCGTTGTTGGTCAGAATGCTGGGCATAGCTTTTTCCTTTAGCTGCGGGGCGCTTTGGCCCCTGAATTACTTGCCCCTCCGGGGCGCTGTGTGACGTCTTTCTGACTGTGCGTTCCACCGTCCGGTTTCCGCGCCACCCTTGATCAGGTGCAAGGCGACTTTGGCGCAGGATTTGCTAAGGGAGTGCTAATGGCGGAATTTGGTTTTTTAGAATTTTCCCCAAATTGCTCTCAGGCCCGTTTCTCCAGCTTGGCGCCGCTGCGTGTGCCGTAGCGGGTTCGGCGTCCGGACTGATCGTATACGTCCAACCCTTTGCGAATCCGGCGCAACTCGGCCATCCGTGCAGCAACCGACCGGATTCCGTTCATCGCGCTGTCCAAGAGATCCTGGTTGCGAGTCAGTTTTGTCTGAACCTGCTCCAGTGCTTCACGTTCGAGTTCCGAAACGGAGTTCAGTTTGCCGATGATTTTTTCTTTTTTCGCCAGCAGGTCTTCCAGCTTGGCCAGGTCGCCCGCCATGAGGGCAGTCCGTTCCTGATCAAGGATCTGGTCCAGATCATCAATGAGCTGTTGCGGGTCCGGGTTACTCACCTTGGGTCTCCTTCAATGCGTGATAAAGTGATTCGGCCAGGCCGATGCCGCCAGAGCGGGCAATCTGGTTGGCTTGTTCGCGGATCAGAAAACTGGAGAACTGCTCTTCGCCTGCTCCGCCGCCGAAGGCGTCGCTCGCTTCGCCGAGACCGGCGGATTTCAGCATTTCTGCAAGAAAAGAGGCTTCCAGCTCAATGGCGGCTTCACGCAGCGGGTCAATGTGTGCGGGCCGCACCGGGGCAGTAGCCGATGCGCTTTGCAGCGGGATAGGCAAAAGATCAGTCATGTCCGGTTCTCCGGTTGATGCTCGAATTCCATCGATTTTTCCGAGACTGCACTGCAACCGGTTAAAATTGCCGTAACTGCTTTGGGCTAAGTCTTTGCGAGTCGAGATAGAATGTCTGGAACAGAACATGATGATGAATTCGATCCTTGGTGTTGAACCTGCAACCGGCGGCAAAGCGGCGTCTGCTGCATCTGAAAATTCAAATAAATCAAACGGTTCCAGCGATTTTTCAAATTACATGACGGCTGAACAGAACCAGGGCAATGAGGCTGGCGCAGCCCGCTCGCCGGATGGCGAATCCCCTGTTGCGGAATCAGCGGAAGAGGCGGATGCGAAGTCCGTTGAAACGGACGGCAACAAAGAAAGTTCTTCTCACGGAGAGGAAAAGGCAGACTTGCCCGCAAATTCCGACAACCCGTCTGAAGCGGACCCGGATATTGCCGCTCCTGGGTTGGAGCAGGTCACCAACAAAGTTTCTGAGGTGA
The DNA here is from genome assembly GCA_013373325.1 of Paracoccaceae bacterium. Lineage (GTDB taxonomy): Bacteria > Pseudomonadota > Alphaproteobacteria > Rhodobacterales > Rhodobacteraceae > Leisingera. Next base: position 27,464 of record JABXIA010000167.1, on the reverse strand, counting down.
CGGACCTGCCAGATCATGCTCAAGCGGAGGGCACAGTAAGCACTGCGCAAAACGCCGCAAGCGCAGATGCGATTGACGAAACAATCACCGCTGCAAGCCATGCTCTGCAGCGGAACGGGACGCAAAAGGCTGCCCGTTCCACTGGCGAAGCTGGGAGTGCAACGGCAAAACAGGTTGCGCATGGTGATGCGCAACCGGCTCAGGCAGGCCGGAACACGGGTGAAGGTCAGCTTGCGGGTTCGCCGGAACCCAGCGCCGGGGCCGAAACCCAGGTGCCGGAAACTGAAGGGGCCCTTCCGCAGGAGCCTCGTTCGGTTAGGGGTAAGGATGCAGTCTACGGGAGTGCGGCGGCAAGTCCGGAGGCGGTTGCCGCCAGGAAGGCGGCTGCGACGGAAATTTCTGGCAGCCGTTTACAGATCGGCGCTGGAGGGCAGAAAGGCGCAAACCCCTATGGCGGCGCTGAGGCCGTTGAGGATGCCGTGGCGGCCAAGGTTGAGGATGCCGTGGCGGCCAAGACAGTTTCCGGGAAGCCAAATGTGCAGGCCGTTGAACAGATGCAGGCCCGGCAGCCCGAAGGTGTAGCCTGGGCGGTTGCCGGTGGCGCGAAAGGCGCGGTGCAGTCGCTCGCAGCCGCATTGCCTGCGTCAAGGGACACATCGCGCAATTCGGATCTTGGCTCAGTCAGCATCAAGGTTTCAGAGGATATTTCGGCGGAAGCCCATGCAGAGAGCAAACCGGGCTCTGGGACATCCCGGACCGGCCAGTTCAACACGGTGCCTGCAGTTCAGGCGGCCCCGCAAGCTTCGGTCATGTTTCAGCCGCTGTTGGCCGCTGGTTTGGCAGAAAACGCAGGCGAGGCTGATCTGCCGTTTCATGCGCTTGGGCTTTCGGGAGAGGCCCCCGGGTTGAGCCAGCTTCTGGCCGAAGCGTCGTTCGGCTCACACACGGTGCACCGGCCTGAAATGCCCCGGATGATTGCAGCCCAGATCGCCGAAGCCTTTGCTGCCAAAGGCGAACAGAAGGTTGAGGTGAGCCTGAACCCTCAGGAGCTAGGGCACGTAAAGATGCGCGTGGTGACCAGCGAAAACGGCATTACGATGATTATCCAGACAGAACGCCCTGAAACCGGTGATCTGATGCGCCGCCATATCAATGAGCTGGCCGAGGAATTCCGCCGCATGGGCTATGAGGACATTTCGTTCGAATTCAGCGGCGGCCAGGCGGGCAGCGGCGGAGATGGTGACGGCACTGACGAAGGTGCGGGTCACGATGGCGGAGCGGCGGGTTCACGGACCGATGGTGCTGAAGCCGCCGGGGAGCAAGCAATACAAAACCTCCGGCTTGGATCGGCCGGCGTGGATATGAGGGTTTGATCAAATGACAACTGCAGTTACTTCCACGGGCAATCCCGCGGCACAATCCAATCCGCTGCCGGCGGCCTCACAGAAAACCTCCGGGCTGTCGTCGGACTTCGAGACATTCGTAAAGATGCTGACGGCACAGGCGACAAACCAGGACCCCTTGGAGCCGCTTGATTCGACCGAATATGCGGCGCAGCTTGCGCAGTTCTCGATGGTCGAGCAGCAGACCAAGAGCAACACACTTCTGGAAGGTCTGCAATCGCAGCTGGGACTGGCCAACATGGCAGCTCTTTCGGGGTGGGTCGGGATGGAGGCGCGCGCGGTTGCACCAGGCTATTTCGACGGCACCAACTCGGTCACCATTGCACCCAACCCGGCAGCAGCCGCTGATTCGGTCACCCTGGTAGTGAAAAATGAAAACGGCACTGAAGTGCAGCGCGTCACACTTCCGGTTTCGGCGGACCCTTATGAATGGAACGGCCTGGATGACGACGGAAATGCGGTAGAAACCGGAGAGTATTCTTTTGTTGTTGAAAGCCGCAAAGGGGATGATCTGCTGCTTGCGGAACATGCCGAAGTCTACTTCAAGGTGAACGAAACCCGGATGCAAGGTGGAGAAGTTGGACTGATTACCCAGGGCGGTTCCGTGGTTCTGGCCTCTTCGGTCAGCGCGTTGCGCGAACCCGCCGTGTAATCCGGGAGTAGGCGCTGGCGGAAAAACTGTCTAAGAACAGGGCGGCCAAGCTCCGGAGTCCGCCCTGCAACCGCTGACAGACCAGTTCCAATCCAGTTTTTTTGCGCATTTGTCCGCAATCGGGCTGCATGTTCCCGCCCCCCGGCGCCTGACCGGCGGGCGGTCAAACCATGTCTGGCGGGCCGGGGCGCTGGTTATCAAGCTTTACGCCGAAGGCGGAGCCAACCCGCTGTTCTCCAATGATCCGGCGCGTGAAGGGGCAATCCTGGCTGCGCTTTCCGGTACCGGAATGGTGCCGCCGCTGGTTCAAACAGGAACATTCGAGGGGCAAAGGTGGCTGTGTTATGCGCATGTCAACGGCAGCCCATGGCAAGAAGACACAGCCCATGTGGCCCGGTTTCTGGGGCGGGTGCATGATTTGGCCGCGCCCCCTGGGCTGCCGGACGGTGTCAATGGCAGCGCCGCGCTGGAGCAGCAGACCCTTGATATTCTGAAAGAGTGTGAGGACGCGAAAGCACTGGCTGAATTGCGTCCGCTAGGCAGGATTCCGCCATGGCAGCAAAGTCAGCTGATCCATGGGGATCCTGTGCCTGGCAACCTGCTGGCGCATGATGGCACGCTGACGCTGATTGACTGGCAGTGCCCGCAAATTGGTGATCCGGCGGAAGACCTTGCGTTGTTCCTTTCTCCGGCGATGCAGCTGATGTACCGGGGGGAGCCGCTGACGAAATCGCAGGAAGACATTTTTCTGCAGGCCTATCCTGATCCACGGGTTGCCGGCAGAACCCTGGCCCTGAAGCCGTGGTTTCACTGGCGTATGGCGGCCTATTGCTTGTGGCGGGCAGAACGCGGAGGGGCGCGGGACTGGCAGGCTTTTGAACTGGAGCGTGCTGCGCTTCAATCCATTAGACCCAATAGCGCGTAGGCTGGCGGCATCAATAGCCGGCGGGCGCGGCCAAATGGAAACCGCGGCAACTTGTGCACCGCCGGAGAATAGGGCAGCTCCGGTTGAATATCCTGCACCAGATCACTGAGAAGGCGCCCGGCATAGCTGCCCATTGCAACGCCATTGCCGTGGTAGCAGAGACCGGCAAACAGGCCCGGATGTTCGGGCACCGGCCCGATGAAAGGCACCAGATTGCGTGACAGGCAGACCATGCCGGACCAGCAATGGGTGGTTTCGACCTGATGCCACTCCGGGAACATCGCCTCGAAGTCCTGTCTTAGCTTGCGCCGGATTCCGGCTTCGGCCCGGGGAGAGGACAACAGCCCGCCACGCATCCCGAACAGGAACCTGTTGTCCGGCATCAGGCGGAAGTAGTGCAGCAGGTTGCGGGTGTCATAGGCCATCTGATGCGAAAACCAGCCCTGCGCCTGCAGTTCTGTTTCCGTCAAAGGGCGGGTCACCATGACAGTGGATTGTGCGGGCATGTACCGCCCGGCCAGCCAATCCGGCAAATCCTCCGAGGAATAACCGTTGGTGGCGATGATGACCTTGGAAGCTTGCAGTCTTCCCTTTTTAGTCTCTATTTCAAAGCCGCCGCTCGTCTGCTTAACAGACTGAGCCGGGCTGTTCTGAAACAGTCTGGCGCCTGCTTTCCCGGCTGCAGCCGCCAGACCGAACAGATACTTGCGAGGGTTCAGGGCAAAACCTGTCGACGTTGTCAGGGCTGCATGAAAACTGCCGTTCAACCCATGCTTTGCCAGCTGACGACGGGAGAGGAAATCCGGCTCCTCGCCCACCCTCCGCATCTCCTCTGCCTGGGCAGACAGACGGCGTGCGGCCTTCTCATTGTGTGCTAGCTGGGTTTCACCGTGCGAATGGGTGTCTGCGTCAATGGCGTGTCCTTCCAGCAGCTCCTTCACAAGGTTCACAGCGGCCACTTCGCTGGCGTCATAGGTGTCAGCGGCAGCTTTGCCAAATACCCTGCGCATTGTGCCGCTGGATAGTTTCGAACCGCCAAGGCAGCAGAAGCCGCCATTGCGTCCGGAGGCGCCCCAGCCCGGCGTTTCTGCTTCCAGCAGGACTACTGAGGCACCGCCTTCGGCCAGATGCAGGGCCGCTGATACTCCAGTAAAGCCGCCGCCGATGATCGCAACATCGGCGGACGTTTCCCCTTCCAGAACAGGCCAGTCCGGTGCCGGAATGGTCTCGTCCCACCAGCAGTTGCTGCGCGGGCCGGGACCATAGGCGTAGCCGGAAAAGATCCGCCGCATCAGGCCCGCTCCGCGGCCTGTTCCTCGCGCTTTTGCCGGGCCACCTGGTGTTTGGTCACTAGCGAGGCAGTGATGACGCCGACAGTGACAATCGAGATCATGATCGTCGACAGCGCGTTGATCTCAGGGCTGACGCCCAGCCGCACGGCCGAGAAGATCTTGATCGGCAGGGTGGTGGCCGAAGGACCGGAGGTGAAGGAGGCAATCACCAGGTCATCCAGCGACAGGGTGAAGGCCAGGAGCCAGCCGGAAATCACCGCAGGTGCAATGATCGGCAGGGTCACCAGCCGGAAGGCCTCTGCTGGCGAACAGCCGAGATCCAGCGCGGCTTCCTCGAGCGAGCGGTCAAACGTCACCAGACGGGAGGACACCACAACAGAGACATAGCACATGGCGAATGTGGTATGCGCCAGCACGATGGTGAAAACCCCACGGTCCAGCCCTATGCCGATAAACAATAGGAGCAGTGACAGGCCGGTGATCACCTCGGGCATCACCAGCGGCGCATAGATCATGCCCGAAAACAGTGTCCGCCCCATGAACCGCCCGCCCCGCACCAGCACATAGGCGGCGATGGTACCCAGCACGGTCGCCATGGTGGAGGAGAACACTGCCACCTTGATGGTCACCCAGGCGGCATTCAAAAACGCCTCATTCTGGAGCAATTCGACGTACCACTTAGTCGAGAACCCGGCCCAGACGGTGACCAGCTTGCTTTCGTTGAAGCTGAAGATCACCAGAATGACCATCGGGATGTACAGGAAGGCAAAGCCCAGGGTCAGCGATACGGCGTTAAACCAGCTCATACGGTTCATTGCTCTGCCTCCTGCTGTTTCTGCTGGTTGCGCTGAAACAGCACGATCGGGATCACCAGCAGCAGCAGCAGAACCACTGCCACCGCAGACGCCACCGGCCAGTCGCGGTTGGAGAAGAACTCCTCCCACAGAACCTTGCCAATCATCAGCGTGTCAGATCCGCCGAGCAGCGACGGGATCACAAATTCACCCAGCACCGGAATGAAGACCAGGAAGCTGCCGGCAATGATGCCTGTCTTGGACAGCGGAATGGTCACCAGCCAGAAGGCGGTTAGGCGTGAGCAGCCAAGATCCTCTGCCGCCTCGATCAGCGAGCCGTCCAGCCGCTCCAATGCCGAATAGACGGGCAGGATCATGAACGGCAGATAAGTGTAGACGATGCCGATGTAGACTGCGGAATTGGTGTTGAGGATGGTCAGCGGTTCAGAGATCACTCCTATCCACATCAGAAACTGGTTCAGGAACCCCTCGTTCGACAGGATGCCCATCCACGCATAGACGCGGATCAGGAAGGACGTCCAGAAGGGCAGGATCACCAGCATCATCAGGGAGGGGCGCCATTCTTCCGGTGCGCGCGCCATGCCATAGGCGATGGGGTAGCCTGCCAGCAGAGTGAAAAATGTCGAGATAACCGCAATTTTCAGGGAACTGAGGTAGGCCTTCCAATATAGATCATCTTCGGTCAGCCAGACGAAGTTCTCGAAATCCAGTTCTGCGATGAAGGCAGCGATGCCTTCGGCCCAGTCGAATTGCGGGAAATAGGGCGGGCGGGCAATGGCCGCGTCCGACAATGCGATTTTCAGCACGATGGCAAACGGCACCAGAAACAGGGCCAGAAGCCAGACATAAGGGATGGCAATCAGGACAAAGCGGCGCATCAGTCGGCCAGCAGAACGCCCGCCGTGGCGGTCCAGGACAGCCAGACAGTGTCTTCCCAAGTAAAGGCGCGGCGGGCGATGCGGCGGGTATTGGCGGTTTGCGCCTTGATCACCGCGCCAGTAGGCAGTTCCACATGGTAGGTGGAAATATTGCCCAGATAGGCGATATCCAGAATGCGGCCCTGTACGGCGTTATCCGCCTCGGCCGGCTGTTCGGAACTGATCGCAACTTTCTCAGGCCGGATCGCCAGATGGCATTTCTGACCGTCGGAGAACGCATTCGGCGACTTCACCGTCAGAGGAGGGTGGCCTTCGTGCCAGGACATTGCGTATGCGTCGCTGCCGTTGGGCGTGGCGGTGCCTTCAATCAGGTTCACGTCGCCAATGAAATCAGCGACATAGACAGAGTTCGGGTTTTCATAGATCCGGTCCGGTGTCGCCACCTGGATGATCTTGCCGTGATCCATCACCGCCACGCGGGAGGCCACGGTCATCGCCTCTTCCTGGTCGTGGGTCACGATCACAAAGGTTGTGCCGGTCTTCTCCTGAATGTCCATCAGCTCGAACTGTGTGTCCTGGCGCAGTTTCTTGTCCAGTGCGCCAAGCGGTTCATCAAGCAGCAGCAGCTTCGGGTGTTTGGCAAGTGAACGGGCGAGGGCAACACGCTGGCGCTGGCCGCCGGAAATCTGATGCGGCTTGCGGCGGGCGAATTTTTCCAGCCGGGTCAATTTCAGCATCGCCTCAACACGGTCGTCGATATCGTGCTTTGGCATTTTCTCGCGTTTCAATCCAAAGGCGATGTTTTCCCAGACCGATAGATGCGGGAACAGCGCATAGGACTGGAACATCATGTTCACGGCCCGCTTGTTCGGAGGCACCGGCGCGATATCCTGGCCTGCTAGGAAAATCTTGCCCTCAGTTGGGGTCTCAAATCCAGCGAGCATCCGCATCAGCGTGGTCTTGCCGCAGCCGGACGGACCAAGCAGCGCATAGAATTCCCGTTCGTAGATGTCGATGGTCAGGTTGTCGATGGCGGTGAATTCACCATAGCGTTTGGTGACGTTCTGGAAGTGGATCAAGGGCTTAGCCTCAGGATCGTTCCAAGGTTCGAATACGGAAGCAGTCAAGCCGGGCCTCTTCTGCGAGTTGTCGCGCGGATGTCTTGAGGGCGCGCGCGAGGGAAACCCAGGCGCGTCAGGAATTGCGGGGCGCCGTCAACGCCCCGCTAGTCAAAGAGCGGCAGATCAGGTGCCGGATTTGACTTTGGTCCACATGCGGGTGGCCTTGCGCTGCACCTTCGCAGGATAGCTTTCTTTGATGTACAGGTTCTGGACTGTTTCTTCGTTCGGATAGATCGCGGGATCACCGATCACATCTTCTTCCAGGAACTCCTGAGACGCCTTGTTGCCATTGGCATAGTAGACATAGTTGGACGCCGCGGCCATGTTTTGCGCGTCCATGATGAAATTCAGGAATTTATGAGCGCCTTCCGGGTTCGGGGCGTCGACCGGGATGGTCATCTGGTCAAACCACATCAGCGCGCCTTCCTTGGGCGCATTGTATTCGATCTCGACGCCGTTCTCGGCTTCCGCGGCACGGTCGCGCGCCTGCAGGATGTCGCCAGACCAGCCAAAGGCAACGCAAATGTCACCGTTCGCCAGGGCGTTGATGTATTCCGAGCTGTGGAACTTGGTGATGTAGGGGCGCACGGCCATCAGAACCGGTTCAGCCTTGGCAACCACATCCGCGTCCATGCTGTTGGGATCTTCGCCGATGTATTTCAGTGCTGCCGGGATCATTTCATCCGGGGCGTCCAGGAAATGCACACCACAGCTTGCAAGCTTTTCCATATTGGCCGGGTTGAACACCAGTTCCAGGGAGTCGATCGGAGCGTCCTCCCCCAGAACTTCCTTGACCTTGCCTGCGTTCACGCCGATGCCGGTGGTGCCCCACATGTAGTTGATGGAGTATTCGTTGCCGGGGTCATACTTTGCGGTGCGATCCTCGATCGCCCCCCACATGTTTCCTTTGTTCGGCAGTTTCGACGGGTCGAGCTTCTGGAAGGCGCCGGCCTGGATCTGGCGCGCCATGAAGGAGCCGGTCGGCACCACCACGTCATAGCCGGAGCCGCCCGCCAGCATCTTGGTCTCCAGAACCTCGTTGCTGTCAAAGACGTCGTAGATCAGGTCGATGCCGGTTTCCTTCTCGAACTTTTCCAGCAGGCCTTCGTCGATATAGTCCGACCAGTTGTAGACGCGAACCTCTTCCGCCGTGGCGGCGGCTGCCGTGCCAAGGGCAACGACGGCGGTCATGGTCATCGTTTTCAGTGTCATGAAATTCTCCCTGTGCATGCCGGCTTCCAGGTCCGGCTGTAAATGGATTTGATCAAGTTTTGCCGCGTTCGGCAATACTCTTTATGTTTTCACTTGGCTCAGGATGGTGCAAGCTGGCCAAAATCGAGGAGGAAAACCCCAGGTGACAGAGACCACTTCACTCCCCGCAGCGGTGCACGGGAACCCGGCTAAACTGCCTGCGCATGAGATCGTTTATCAGAAGCTGAGAGCGCAGATCCTGTTCGGGGAATTGGTGCCGGGCCAGGCCGTGACAATCCAAGGTCTAGTCGAGACGCTGGAGGCCGGCATGACACCGGTGCGCGAAGCGATCCGGCGGCTTATCTCTGATGGCGCGCTGATGTTCCAGGGGAACCGCCGGGTGTCTGTGCCGCTGCTGGGAGCCGAAGATCTTGAAGAGCTTATTTTTGCCAGAAAAACAATAGAATGTGAGCTTGCGCGCCGGGCTACAATACAGATAAGCGCAGCGGATATCGAAGAACTGGCGGCCATCGATAATGCGCTCGACAAGGCAATCGCCACCGGTGACGTCGCGGGCTACCTGGTGCAGAACTACAGCTTCCACACGGCGCTTTATTCACACGCAAACGCGCCCATTCTAAGCGACATTGCCGACCGTCTTTGGCTGCGGTTCGGTCCCTCGCTGCGGGTGGTCAGCGGCCGCCTGGGAACGCAGAGCTTTCCGGACCGCCATAAAGACATCCTTGATGCGCTGCGGCGGCAGGACCCGGAGATGGCTGCTTTGGCGATGGAGCGGGATGTTTTTGAAGGCATGGAACATGTGGTTCAGGGATTGCGGGTTGCGAACTGATTCGATTGACACCTGAGAATTTGATCATATTCTGGTGCCAATCACTTATTTTCAGGAGCGAGTCTCATGACCGTTATCACCAATCACATGCCGACGGCCGAGCTGCAGGCGCTGGACGCCGCCCACCACATGCATCCGTTCACTGCCAATGGGGAGCTGTCGCAAAAGGGTGCGCGTATCATCACCCGCGCAGATGGCGTGCACCTGACCGACAGCGAAGGTCACCAGATCCTCGATGCGATGGCGGGCCTTTGGTGCGTCAATATCGGCTATGGCCGCGAAGAGCTGGCAGAAGTAGCGGCTCGCCAGATGCGAGAGCTGCCCTATTACAACACCTTCTTTCAGACCACCCATGTGCCGGCCATCGCGCTGGCCGCGAAGATCGCCGAATTGGCGCCGGGTGACCTGAACAATGTGTTCTTTGCAGGCTCCGGCTCCGAGGCCAATGACACAAATATCCGCATGGTGCGCCACTACTGGGCATTGAAGGGCAAGCCGTCGAAATCGGTGATCATCAGCCGCAAGAATGCCTATCATGGATCCTCTGTCGGCAGCGGCTCTTTGGGCGGCATGAGCGGGATGCACGCCCAAGGCGGCATGCCGATCCCGGATATCCACCATATCAATCAGCCGAACTGGTGGGCCGAGGGCGGCGACATGCCCCAGGAAGAATTCGGCCTGCAGCGTGCACGGGAGCTGGAAGAGGCTATCCTGGAACTCGGCGAAGACCGTGTCGCGGCGTTTATTGCAGAGCCTGTGCAGGGTGCTGGCGGCGTCATCGTGGCGCCGGACAGCTACTGGCCGGAAATCCAGCGGATCTGCGACAAGTATGAAATCCTGCTGATCGCGGACGAAGTGATCTGCGGCTTCGGGCGCACGGGTAACTGGTTTGGCTGCGAAACCTTGAACATCCGCCCCGACATCATGACCATCGCCAAGGGTCTCAGCTCCGGCTATGCGCCGATCGGAGGCTCGATTGTCAGCGATGAGGTTGCCTCAGTGATCGCAGGGGATGAGTTCAATCACGGTTACACCTACTCTGGCCACCCGGTGGCGGCAGCTGTTGCGCTGGAAAACCTGCGTATCCTGGAGGAGGAGAACATCCTTGGCCATGTGCGCGACGTGGCGGCGCCATATCTGAAGCAGAAGTGGGAGGCGCTGACCGATCACCCGCTGGTCGGTGAGGCCAAGATTGTTGGTATGATGGGCTCGATAGCGCTGACCCCTAACAAGGCCGCCCGCGCTGCCTTCGCCTCTGATGCCGGAACCGTCGGATACATTTGCCGGGAGCGCTGCTTTGCCAACAATCTGGTGATGCGCCATGTGGGTGACCGGATGATCATCTCACCGCCGCTGGTGATCACACCGGAGCAGATCGATGTGCTGATCGAGCGGGCCGTGAAATCGCTGGATGAATGCTACGCAGAACTGAAGAAGAAGGACCTGCTGCACAGCGCCTGATTCCCTTCTGAACAGCGCGTACGGCGCGACTCGCATAGGCCCGGCAACAATGTTGCTGGGCCTTTCCTCTTCGGTTTTGGGTGTAAATGAGTCGGTTTTCAGCCGGAGTTTTGCAGTTTGTGGCGCAAAACATCCTAAGGGCGTCGCAATAAGTTCGATCAAGAGCCGTGAAACGGGACTAGGCTTCCCTTAGGGTATTCTTCTCCTTTTGAAGGCGACCGAAGTATGAATTTCGTACGCTCACCGGTGAAAGAATATTTTTTTCATATCTAGCGCTTGATAGCGTTGGTGTGATTAACTTCGAATAAGTGCAGAGCAAATCTGCCAGAATGACAAAACTACGGGGAGCCCGCTTTGGCTGATGCGTCAAACGTTGATGCGTTCGTTGAATTCGAACGCGTCCAAAAGAGCTATGATGGCGAAAATCTCGTTGTCAAAGATCTCAACCTCACCATGCCCAAAGGTGAATTTCTGACCATGCTTGGCCCGTCCGGGTCCGGGAAAACCACCTGTCTGATGATGCTGGCTGGTTTCGAAACCGCGACCCATGGCGATATCCGCCTGGACGGGACATCAATCAACAACATTCCGCCGCACAAGCGCGGCATCGGCATGGTGTTCCAGAACTACGCCTTGTTCCCGCACATGACGATTGCTGAGAACCTCTCCTTCCCGCTGGAAGTCCGCAAGATGGGCAAGTCCGAGCGTGAGGAAAAGGTAAAGCGTGCCTTGGACATGGTGGAAATGGGCGCCTTCGGCGGCCGCCGCCCGGCACAGCTTTCTGGCGGCCAGCAGCAGCGGATTGCTCTGGCTCGCGCGCTGGTATTCGAACCTGAACTGGTTCTGATGGATGAACCGCTGGGCGCGCTGGACAAGCAGCTTCGTGAGAAGATGCAGTTCGAGATCACCCATCTGGCCCACCGTCTGGGGATCACCGTGGTTTATGTGACCCACGACCAGACCGAGGCGCTGACCATGTCCGACCGGGTTGCCGTGTTCGACGATGGCCGCATCCAGCAGATCGCGCCGCCGGACCAGCTCTATGAAAGCCCGGAAAACAGCTTCGTGGCTCAGTTCATCGGTGAAAATAACACGCTGGAAGGCACCGTTAAGGAAATTAAAAACGGTATCGCGCTGGTGCAGCTGGACGATGGCGAGCTGATTGATTGCAAGCCGGTGAATGTCTCGCAGCCTGGTGAGCGCACCCGCGTATCGATCCGCCCCGAACGGGTGGAATACAATAAGGACCGCCTGCAGGCAGGCGTTCATACGCTCAAGGCGGAAGTGCTGGAGTTCATCTACATGGGCGACATCTTCCGCACCCGTCTGCGGGTGGCTGGCAATGATGAATTCATCATCAAGACCCGGAACGCCCCTGACCAAGTCCGTCTTCAGCCAGGTCAGCAGATCGAAATCGGCTGGCTGCCGGAAGACTGCCGCGCGCTGGACGCCTGATCCGCGCGCGCCGAACCCCCGGCAGAAGAACGACCGGGGGGAACCTCACATCAGTGAATTTCAACAAGGAGAGACTCTCTATGAAACTCAGCAAACTGTCTGCACTGGCGATGACCACCGCCCTTTGCGCCCCTTCGGCCTTCGCCGAAGAAATGGCCAATGAGCTGACTTTGGTGTCCTGGGGCGGTGCCTACCAGGCCAGCCAGCAAAAAGCCTATGTGGAGCCGTACCTGGCCGCTAATCCCGACGTGAAAGTGATCTGGGATGAAAGCTCTGCCGAAGCCGTGGCCAAGATCCGTGCCATGAATGAAGCCGGCAACGTGACCTGGGATCTGGTGGATGCCGTGGCCTCCGACTCCATGCGCCTGTGCGACGAAGGCCTGGCGGAAGAGATCAACCATGACGAGGATCTGGCCGCTGCACCCGATGGCACCCCGGCGTCCGAAGATTTCGGCGACCTGATCGTCAGCGACTGCTTCGTTCCGCAGATCGTCTATTCAACCACCTTCGGTTACCGCACCGACTTGATCGACACGCCGGACACTGTCTGCGCAATCTTCGACACCGAGAAATACCCGGGCAAGCGCTCGCTGCAGAAGCGTCCGATCGACAACATGGAATGGGCGCTGTACTGCGACGGCGTGGCCAAGGATGACATCTACGACGTGCTGAGCACCGACGAAGGTGTTGAGCAGGCTCTGGCCAAACTCGACACCATCAAAGACCAGGTGGTCTGGTGGACCGCGGGCGCGGAAACCCCGCAGCTGCTGGCTGACGGCGAGGTGGTGATGGGCTCAACCTTCAACGGCCGCCTGTTCTCGGCGATTGCCGAACAGGGCCAGCCGATCGGCATGCTCTGGGACATGCAGTCCTTTGACCTCGACGGCTGGGTTGTTCCGGCAGGCCTGCCGGCGGACCGCAAGGCCCGCGTGATGGACTTCCTGAAGTTCGCCACCGACACCCAGCGTCTGGCTGACCAGGCTGCCTACATCTCCTACGGCCCGGCCCGCGCCTCCTCGGCGCCGCTGGTTGGTAAGCACGCCGAACTGGGCATCGACATGGCACCGCACATGCCGACCGACCCGGCAAACTCCGCCAATGTCCACGTCTATGACTACGAGTGGTGGGCGGACAACCGCGATGACCTGAACGCCAAGTTCCAGGCATGGCTGGCCAAGTAATCTGACCTTTCCAAGACCGCGGGGGGCCTGCTGCATTCAGGCCCTCTGCCCAAAAAAATAAAGACCCGACGGGGAACCCTATGACTGACATTAGCCACTCCGGCCCGGTACTGGCCGCGGACGGCACGCCGCTGAAGCGCAGCCTGGCGCGGGCACTGCGGATGCAGAAACTGCGCGCGCTGATGCTGATTGCGCCGCTTCTGCTGTTCATCCTTGTGACTTTCATCCTGCCAGTGGCCGACATGCTGTTCCGCTCGGTGGAGAACCGGATCGTCCAGGACACGCTGCCCCAAACGGTTGAAGCGCTGGCAGATTGGGATCCGGCGTCAGGCCAGTTGCCTGACGAGGCCGTGTTTGCGGCAATGGCTGCCGACCTCCAGGTCGCCGCCGAACAGAAAACCCATACCAAGGTCGCAAAGCGCCTGAACTATGAAAACCCGGGGCTGTCGTCGGTGTTTCGTAAATCCGGGCGGAAAGTCAAGAAATGGGATCTCGCCACTGACGGCCCGTTCCGCGAAAAGCTGATCGAAATCGATGATGGCTGGGGCGACATTGAGCTGTGGCGCACCATCAAGACCTATTCCGGCACTTTCACTTCCGGCTACTTCTTGAATGCCGTTGACATGCAGCTGGGCGCTGAAGGCCCGGAAATCCGCCCCGAGAACGAGCGGATCTACAACACCATGCTGGTCCGCACCATGCGGATGTCCCTGATCATCACCTTCAGCTGCATCCTGCTGGGCTATCCGGTGGCGTGGATTCTGGCCAACCTGCCTGCACGCAAGGCGAACCTTCTGCTGATCCTGGTGCTGCTGCCATTCTGGACCTCCCTGCTGGTGCGGACCTCCGCCTGGAAGATCCTGCTGCAGCAGCAGGGCGTGATCAACGACACGCTGGTCTGGATCGGGCTGGTGGATGATGCCAACCGATTGGTTCTGATCAACAACGAGCTCGGCACCATCATCGCTATGACGCACATCCTGCTGCCGTTCATGATCCTGCCAATGTACTCGGTGATGCAGACCATCAACCCGTCCTACCTGCGCGCCGCCAAATCTCTGGGCGCAACTGACTGGACAGCCTTCTGGCGTGTCTACTTCCCGCAGACCGTCCCGGGCATCGGCGCAGGCTCGATCCTCGTTTTTATCCTGGCGGTGGGCTACTACATCACCCCGGCCCTGGTCGGAGGCACCAAAGGCACCTTTATCTCTAACCTGATTGCCTACCACATCTCGACCTCCGGCAACTGGGGCCTGGGTGCGGCACTGGGTGCAATCCTTCTGGCGGTCGTCCTGCTCCTCTACTGGGTCTACGACAAGGTCGTCGGCATCGACAACGTTAAGCTGGGATAACCGATATGAGCGCACTTCCTCCTTATGCGACCGTTGGCCAGCGCACCTGGCACTACACTTTCCGGGTGATCTGCGGTCTGGTTTTCTTCTTCCTGATCGCACCGATCGTGGTGATTATCCCGCTCAGCTTCAACGCGCAGGATTTCTTCACCTTTACCCCGGAGATGCTGCGGCTGGATCCTGAAGGCTACTCGCTGAAGCACTACCGCGATTTCTTCAACAATGACTCCTGGCAGTCTGCCATGTGGAACTCGCTGAAGATTGCGCCGATGGCGACTATCGTTTCGGTCACCTTCGGCACGCTGGCCGCCATCGGTCTCAGCCAGCCGCATGTGCCGTTCCGCCGGGCGATCATGGCGATCCTGATTTCACCGATGATCGTGCCGCTGATCATTTCTGCCGCGGGCATGTACTTCTTCTACAGCCGTATCGGCCTGCAGGGGACTTACATCGGCGTGGTCCTGGCGCATGCCGCACTGGGCATCCCCTTTGTGATCATCACGGTGACGGCAACCCTGGTGGGCTTCGACCGCTCGCTGACCCGCGCCGCGGCCAACATGGGTGCCGATCCGGTGACCACATTCTTCCGGGTGCAGATGCCGCTGATCCTGCCGGGGGTGATCTCGGGCGGCCTGTTTGCTTTCATCACTTCTTTCGACGAAGTGGTTGTGGTGCTGTTTGTCGGCTCGGCCGGGCAAAAGACTCTGCCCTGGCAGATGTTCATCGGCCTGCGCGAGCAGATTTCGCCGACCATCCTAGCGGTGGCGACAATCCTGGTTGCGATTTCCATCATGCTGCTGGCGACGGTGGAAATGCTGCGCCGACGCTCCGAGCGCCTGCGCGGGATGTCTCCCAGCTGATCACCGCAAAGAACATTCCAAGAAGAAGGCCCCGCTGTGCGGGGCCTTCTTTGTTGATGCCAATTCGCGCGCGAATGGTCCCTGTCTGAAGAGGGAAGCAGGCGGCTCCGCCGCTGTTACCGCAGGCGCTGCAACAGGTGCAGCGAGGCATACCCATCCGGCGTCAGTCCGTTTTCCACTTGATAGGCGCGCACCGCTCCAATGGTTTTCGGACCGATCTTGCCGTCGATACCGTCTGTGTCGAAACCGGCGCTTGTCAGCCGCTCTTGCATCTCCTCCCGTTCGGACAGGGTCAGCGCCCGGTCGCCGCGCGGCCAGCTGCCTTGGATCGACGCGCCGCCCCTGATCCGGTCCGCGAGGTGACCGACCCCGATCACATAGGCATCCGCGGTGTTATAGCGTTCCAGCACCGCGAAGTTCCGGAAAATCATGAAGGCCGCGCCCTCGCTGCCCGCAGGCAGCAGGATTGAGGCGGGCCCGTGATCCTTCACCTCATGCCCATCCAGCCCCTTGATGCCGAGCGCCGCCCAGTCAGAGGGCGATTTCTCAATCTCGCGATCCGCCAGAGTGTAATCAAATCCCTTGGGCAGGGTCACTTCCACCCCCCAAGGCTGACCTTTGACCCAGCCGAACTGCTTCAGATACGCGGCAGTAGATGCCAGCGCGTCAGCCGGGTTGTCTGACCATATATCCCGCTTGCCGTCGCCGGTGAAATCCACCGCGTAGTCCAGATATGATGTCGGAATGAACTGGGTATGACCCATTGCCCCGGCCCAGCTGCCAGTCATCTTGCGGGCCGCAACATCGCCGGCCTGAAGGATCTTCAGCGCCGCGACCAGCTGACCCTCAAAGAATTCCCCGCGCCGCCCGTCATAGGCCAAGGTTGCCAGCGACCGGACTACATCCATTTTGCCGCGGAAGGTGCCATAGCTGCTTTCAAGCCCCCAGATCGCGACCACGATCTCTTTCTCTACACCGAATTTGGCCTCAATCTGATCCAGCCGCGCCTGCTGGTCGCGCAGCGCTGCCTTGCCGTTCTTCACCCTCGAGTCGGAGGCCGCACTATCCAGGTAGTCCCAGATCGTCTTGGTGAACTCCGACTGGTTGCGGTCGCGGCGGATCACCTCTGGATCGTAGTTAACACCCTGAAAAGCACTTTCCAGAACCGACGTGCTGATCCCTTGGGTTGTTGCGCGCGTTTTGAATCCGGATAGCCAGCCGTCAAAGCCGACTTCGGCCGCGGCCTGTTCCACTGCGATCCCCTGAAGCGTTCCCGGTCTTGCCACCGGTCTCAAGGATGTGGCCAAAGCCAGCTGAAAACTATCATCCTGCCCCTCCTGACGAACGGTCCCGGAAGAGCTTCCAGATGCCAGCGATCTTTCCGGCGCGGCCCCTGCCGCAATTGCACTGCCTGCCACCAGCGATACAGCTATCCATTTGCGCATGATGCACCTCGTTATTCACTGCCCAGCTCCAGTTTAGCGGCAGCGCGAACTGGGTAAAGAGGTCACTACTGGCGTGTGCGGGGTGCCGCTTGCCTGCTCTGCTGACGATGCTCTTGCCGGTGCTCCTGGCGCATCTGTTGCAAGGCCTCCCGCAGCATTCGCACCCGGTGCGGGCGAAAACTCTGCTCCGTCACTTCCAGCCCGCGCATCCGGTCCAGCCGGAACACCCGAACCGCCTGGCGCAGGCAGCACCAGGCGATCAGCACGGTCGAGCGGTCGAAATAAACCACGCTCAGCGGTTTCACCTGCCGTTCGGTGACCGCGCCGTAGCCGTCTGTATAACCGAAACGCACCTCAACCTCGTCCCAGGCAGCCCGGCGCAGATCCTGCGCCGATATTGCGGGCGGAATCGGGCGCTCAAACCGGTAGGGCGCCAGCACCGCGTGGCGCAGCCGGTGTGCCTGCCTTGGCGGCAGCCGCGCTTGCAGCTTGCGCAGGGCTTCAGAGGCCGCGGTGGCCAGCTCCGGGTCGCCGATCAGCTCCACTTCCCGCAGCCCCAGAACCAGCGCCTCCAGCTCGGTGTCACGAAAACCCATCGGCGGTAGTGCATTGTCTTCAATCAGAGTAAATCCGTATCCCGCCTCACCGTCGATCACCGCCCCCATCTCACGCAGGGTGGCGATATCGCGGTGGATGCTGCGGGCCGAAACGCCCAGTTCCTCCCCCAGCCGGGCCGCGGTATGCGGGCCGGGCCCCAGGCGCAGGGCCTGCATCAGCTGAAAGAGGCGGTGGGTTCGGGACATGCCTGATCATCCTATGTCCTAATGACACTAATTGTCATCAGAGAGGCTTAGAAAGTTCCTGTAAACACAACGAACAGGATTTCAGCAATGCTTTCCCTCCTCACATTCCCCAGCGGATTCGGTTTGTTCAGCATGAGCCCCTTCTGCATCAAATCCGCCTTGATGCTGGAGCTGTCCGGCCAGCCCTGGCAGCGCAACGACATGCTCGACCCAACCGAAATGCCGCACCGGAAGCTGCCGGTTCTTGCTACGCCAGACGGGCAGATTGCCGACAGCGACGGCATCCGAGACTGGCTGGAAGGGCAGGGGGCCGATTTCGACACAGGGCTGGATGCGGCGTCCCGCGCCCACGCCCGCGCCTGGGTGCGGCTGGCGGAATACCACTTAGGCCTGCACCTGCTGCAAATGCGCTGGAATGACGACACGGTCTGGCCCGAGGTTCGGGATCAGATCTTTCAGCCGGTTCCCGAACCCATGCGCGGAGAGATCAGCGATCCAATCAGGAAGGAAATCCAGAACGGACTGCAGTGGCAGGGCCTCGCCCGTTTTAGTGAAGCGGAGCGTATGCACCGGCTTGAACAGGATTTGGAACCGATTGCCGCTCTCGCCGCGGGCAGCCCGTTCCTGATGGGCGAGCAGATTACCTCAGCGGACCTGAGCGTCGCTCCGTTCCTGGCCTCCATGCTGCACACTTCTGAGGCCTCAGTCGTCAGCAAACGCTTGCGGGATGACAAGGTTCTGTGTGCTTATCTGAGCCGTGTGTTTGAAACGGTGCCTCTGGCATGACGACTGCCTTTGCTTATCCAGAGATCGAGGCCGCCTTTGCGGTCTCTGATCCCCTGGCGCGGGAAGGGCTGCTGCGGCTCCGTCAGCTGGTGTTTGAGACCGCCGCCGCAACGCCAGCGGCCGGGCGGGTGCAGGAAGTGCTGCGCTGGGGTCAGGCGTCTTACGTCACGCCTGATACCAAGACGGGTTCCACCGTCCGGCTGGGGGTGCCGAAGGGCGCGCGCTTTGCGCTCTTTGTGCATTGCCAAAGCCGCTTGATTCCGGAGTTTGCCTCGGCATTCCCTGCTTGGGACCGCTTTGAGGGGACTCGCGCCGTGCTGTTTGACGACCCGCGGGATGTGGAGCCGCTGCGTCACGGCTGGCTGATCAAGCGGGCGCTGACCTACAGGATCCGCGCGCCGCTGGATATCCCGGCGTAGACCCGGTCAGGTCTGCCCCATCAGGGCAGACTCTATTTGCGCCGCTTGCGCTCCACTTTGCGCTTCACCTTGGCAGCCTTGTGCTTGGACTTGGCCGCCTTACGCTTCACCGTGCGGCCTGCCGGGCTGCGGCGGCCGCGCTGGCCTCCGCCAGCGGGCATCGGGACCGCGTCCAGCGCCAGCAGTTCCAGCTCCAGCCCGCCGGTGACAGGCGCCGCCTGAGTCAGCCGCACCGTCACGCGCTGGCCGATAGTCAGGGTCATACCAGTGTCAGCACCCGTCAGCGTTCCGGACTGGGCGTCAAAATGAAAGAACTCCCGCCCGATGGATCGTACCGGCACCAAGCCGTCGGCGCCGGTCTCGTCCAGTTTCACGAAAGCGCCGAAACGGGCAATGCCGCTGATCCGGCCTTCGAATTCATTGCCCACACGCTCACTGAGGTAGGAGGCCAAATAGCGGTCGGTGGTGTCTCGCTCCGCAATCATCGAGCGCCGCTCGGTGTCGGAAATATGGGTGGCAGTGTCTTCCAGCCGCTCGATCTGAGCTTCATCGAGCCCGTCACCCCCCCAGCCGTGCGAGGAGATCAGCGAGCGGTGCACGATCAGGTCAGCGTAACGGCGGATCGGGGATGTGAAATGCGCGTAGTTTCTGAGTGCCAGGCCGAAATGCCCGAAGTTCTCAGGGTTGTAGTAGGCCTGCTGCATCGAGCGGAGTGTGGAGATGTTGATCAGCTCCGCGTCATCTGTTCCCGCGGCCTGGTTCAGCAGCGCATTCAGATGCCGGGTCTGCAACACCTGTCCCTTGGCCAGGCTGAGGCCTGCTGCCTGCGCGGTCTCGCGCAGGCTTTCCAGTTTCTCCTGTGCCGGTTCCTCGTGCACCCGGAACAACAGGGGCGAGCGTTTCTTGATCAGCGTTTCGGCTGCGGCCACATTGGCGAGGATCATGAACTCCTCGATCAGCTTGTGCGCATCCAGCCTGTCGCGGAAGGCGACCGAGGTGACATTACCTTCGTCATCCAACACGATCTTGCGTTCCGGCAAGTCAAGGTCTAGCGGCTCACGTGCGGCCCGGGCCTTTGTTAGAGCCTTGTAGGCAGCAAACAATGGTTTGATGACATCGTCCAACAGGGGTGCGGTTCTGTCGTTCGGATTGCCGTCCTGCGCCTCTTGCACCTCGGCATAGTTAAGCGAAGCGACAGACTGCATCAGCCCGCGCACGAATGTGTGGGCAATCTTGTTGCCCTCGGCGTCCACCTGCATCCGAACGGCGATACAGGCCCGCGGCACGCCTTCGTGCAAGGAGCACAGATCGCCAGACAGCCGGTCCGGCAGCATTGGCACCACCCGGTCGGGAAAATAGCTGGAATTGCCGCGCTTCTTCGCCTCGCGGTCCAGTGCTGAACCTGGGCGCACGTAGGCAGCGACATCTGCAATCGCCACCCAGATCACATGACCGCCGGGGTTCTTCGGGTCGTCATCGGCATGGGCATAGCAGGCGTCGTCGTGGTCGCGCGCGTCTGCCGGATCAATGGTGACCAGTGGCAGTTCCCGCAGGTCCTCGCGACCTTTCAGGCCCACGGGTTTGGCGGCATCAGCCTCTGCCATCACCGGATCGGGGAAATGGTCGGGAATGCCATGCTGGTGAATGGCGATCAGCGACACCGCCTTGGGCGCCGTCGGGTCGCCCAGCCGTTCCACGATGCGCGCGCGCGGCAGGCCCATGCGGCCCTTCGGACCGGCCTGCTCGGCTTCGACCAGTTCGCCGTCCCGGGCACCATTGACGGCGTCTTGCGCCACCATCCACTCATTCGACGCCGCCTTGTCGATCGGCACGATCCGTCCGCCCTCGGATCCTTTGCGGAAGATACCCAGGACCCGCTTGGGGTTGGTTCCGATGCGCCGGATCAGGCGGGCTTCGTAATTGTGGTCCTGGTCGGGGACCATCTGCAGCTTCACCAGAACCTTATCGCCTTCACCAAGGGCCGGGTCTGAGGGCTTGGCCAGGATCAGGATAATCGGTTCTACACCCTCGCCGTGCCATTCCAGCGGACGTCCGTACAGGTCGCCATCCTCATTCGGCGCCTTCACCTGCAGTACCGTTACCGGCGGCAGCTGGTCCGGGTCACGGTAGGTCTTCTTACGCTTCTGCAAATGCCCTTCGGCCTCCAGCTCCTTCAGGATGCGCTTGAGGTCGATGCGGTCGGCGCCCTTGATGCCAAAGGCCTTGGCAATGTCGCGCTTGGAGGTGTGGGTCGGGTTGGCGGAGATCCAGTCGAGGATTTCGGCCTTGGAGGGAATGCGGCTCATACGTCCCGCGTAACATGGCGCGGGGGCGGCGTCATGGTGAAAAGCGAAGCGTCAGCGCCGCGGCAGTTCCGCGGCGGTGTCGACATCCTGCAGGGTATCGGTCAGCGCGGTACGCCAGCCGGGCAGGGTGTTGAGCGTATCGGCTAGAGCATATTCGCCAGACCAGCGGACGCCCTTGAACATGTCTTTTGGCAGGCGGGATGGATGCTTGGCACCCACCAGCCAATAGCCGCCGTCCGCCGCCGGACCGAATACCGCGTCATGATTCCCAAGGGCTGCAAAGGCGCGGGCGATATGGGTGCGGGTAATGCCGGGAATGTCTGCGCCGATCAGGCAAACAGGGTTTTTTGATGCGCTACTGCGCAGGGCCCTTGGGCAGGGCATGAATTGCAGCATCCGCTTCATTCGCTGGCCTAGATCGCCTCTACCTTGCGGCCAGCGCGGCAAATCAGCAGGCCAGACCTTGGAGCGCACTGCCAAGTCCGGTGCTACCGCCAGCACAATCTGCCAGCGTGGATCCCGCAAGGACCGGATCAGCCGGGCGGACTGATGGCGGAACCACCAAGTCGCAGGGATCACGCCAATATCGCGGCCCAGACGTGTCTTGACCCGTCCGGGGCGCGGTTCCTTGACCATGATGATCAGTGTGCGTTTCACGTGAAATCGCGCACCATGTCCCGATGGTCGATGCCGGCATCGTCATAGACCGGGCCAAAGGCGGTGAAGCCAAGCTTTTCATAGAACCCGAGCGCATGGATCTGCGCGCCAAGCTTGGCCTTGGTTACGCCGGGATGTGCCCGTGCGGTATCCACTGCAGCCTCAATCAGCTTGGCGCCAAGCCCGGTGCCGCGGGTAGAGGACAGCACGCAGACCCGACCGATCTTGGCGGTGTTCCCATTGAACACAATCCGTGCCGTCCCAACCGGGATGCTGTCCTGCAGCGCCAGAAGATGAGTGGCAGAGGCGTCCAGGTCGTCCTGCTCCTCCTCCACCGGCACACCTTGCTCCTCGACAAACACACGGTGGCGCAAGGCAAAGCATGTCTCTAGATCCTCGGTGACCGAGATGCTCAGGCTCATGCGAAATAGTCCTGCAGGATGCGGGTATAGATGGCTTTCAACTGGTGGATCTGGTCGACCTCTACCCGTTCGTCGACCTGATGCATGGTCTTGCCAACCAGGCCGAATTCCACCACGGGGCAGTGATTTTTCACAAAGCGTGCATCCGATGTGCCGCCGGTGGTCGACAGTTCAGGCTTGCGGCCGGTTTCGGCTTCGACCGCTTTTGAAACCAGATCAGAGAGCGCCCCGGGCGGGGTAATGAAGCTCTCGCCGGAGATCTTCACCTTCATCCCGATATCAACGCCGAATTCAGCAGCCACTTTGTCCGCCTCACCCTGCAGCCAGTCTGAGAGGCCGGCACCTGTATGGGCGTCGTTGAAGCGGATGTTGACGGCAGAAGTCGCCTGCGCAGGGATCACATTGGTGGCGGTGTTGCCGGTGTCGATGGTGACGACGGCCAGAGTGGAGGCGTCAAAGTGTTCAGTGCCCTGGTCCAGTTCATGGCTTGCCAGCCGGTCTATCAGCCGTGCCATTGCATTCAGCGGATTGTTGGCACGGTGCGGGTAAGCCGAATGCCCCTGCACACCTGTCACCGTGAACCAGGCCGTCATCGAGCCGCGGCGGCCGATCTTGATCATCTCGCCCATCTCGTTGGGGCAAGTAGGCTCGCCCACAAGGCAGACCGACATCTGTTCGCCCGCATCTGCCATGTAGTCCAGAAGCGCGGTGGTTCCGTCGACGGCATCGCCTTCCTCATCGCCAGTGATTGTCAGGATGATGGCGCCATCCGGCGGGGTGTCCTGCACGAGGTCCACAGCGGCCGCGGCAAAGGCGGCAACCCCGGACTTCATGTCGGTGGCGCCGCGGCCGTACATGAAGCCGTCCTTCTCCTCGGCACCAAAGGGTGGCATCGTCCAGGCAGCTTCATCCCCCAGCGGCACCACATCGGTGTGGCCGTTGAAGCCAAAGGTTTTGGCGTGGCCTTTGGCGCCCCAGCGGGCAAACAGGTTTCTGACTTCGCCGCGATCGGCGCGCGTACAGGTGAAACCAGCCTGGCTCAGCAGTTTTTCCAGCAGAACCAATGCGCCGCCCTCCTCAGGCGTGACCGACGGGCAGCGGATCAGGTCGGCGGTCAGGCGGGCGGGATCGGTTTGCGGCATCGTCTGGCTCCTCAGGTTCCGGTTGGCACAGGCCTAGCCCGGATCGCGGCGCAGCGCAATTCACAGCACAGGCACTGAAACTGGCAAGATCTCGACGGACAGCACCTCACCTGCAGCGGCGGCCAAACAGTTCAAAACTGCCGCTTCGGCTGCCTGCCGGACACAGTTCCGGCGGCAATTCTGCCTCTGTTGCCAAAGCGCTTGCTTGAAAAACGTGATCCGCCTAAGGACGTTGAAACTCTGTCAGAGGCCAAACCGAGCGTTTCCGTGCTGTACTCCCGCCTGATCACCGCTGCCCTTTTCATGCTTTGGGGGCAAATGCTCTCTGCGCAGGTTCTGACGGTCAACACCGTGACCCGCCCGCCGTTCTCCATGGTCGAAGAGGGTGGCGACACTGGATTCTCGCTGGAACTGTTCAAGATCCTGGCTGAGCGGCTGGATTTGGAGTACCGCATCAACCGCACCGGCAGTTTTGCAGAGATGCTGGACGGTGTCCGCAACGGCGAGGCGGATCTGGCAGCGGCCAATATCTCGATCACGGCCTCCCGTGAAATCCAGATGGATTTCAGCCATCCGATCTTCGAAAGCGGCCTTCAGATCATGGTGCAGGCCGACGATA
Organism: Paracoccaceae bacterium; assembly: GCA_013373325.1. GTDB lineage: Bacteria > Pseudomonadota > Alphaproteobacteria > Rhodobacterales > Rhodobacteraceae > Leisingera. Next base: position 3,429 of record JABXIA010000167.1, on the reverse strand, counting down.
TCCGCGAGCCGTCTCTGTTGCGGGCGCTGCTGTCCTGGGACCTTGCCGCCGCCATCGGCATCGCCTTTCTGCTGCTGTTCGGGGGCGGCATGATGATGTGGGCGTTTGAACGCCGCGCCCAACCCTACTTCGACCGCCCGCTGAAGGAGGCTTGGTTTCCGTCTTTCTGGTGGGCACTGAACCTGGTGGTGAACGGCGGATTTGAGGAACGGGTGCCGCGCACGCCCATTGGCCGCATGTTCGGCGTTCTGCTGGTAATCTCCTCGCTCTTCATCGTCTCCATCTTTGTTGCCAAGATCACTGCGGTGATGACAGTGGAAGCCATCAGCGGCTCAGTGAACTCTGTCAATGACCTCTACGGCAGGTCCGTCGGCACCATCGGCGGCTCCACCGCGGCAGGGTTCCTCGACCGGCGCGAGATTGACTATGCCGCCTTTGCAGGTTTGGAAGAGATGCTCGCCGCGTTTGAGGCGTCTGAGATCAAGGCGGTGGTCTTTGATGCGCCGGTGCTGAAATTCTACGAGCAGCAGGGCGGGCATAAATACGGGCAGACCATTGGCCAGCCGTTCCTGCGGGAAAATTACGGGCTGGTCTTCCCGGCCGGATCGCCGCTGGTAGAGGATGTGAATCAGGTGCTTCTGACGATGCAGGAGGACGGCAGCTATGACGCCCTCTACCGGAAATGGTTCGGCAGTCAGAACTGACGTCTTCTGCTAGTGGAAAACCGGCTCTTCGCCGTCGAAGAACGGGGTCATCTGAGCGACAATCACCGCGTTTTCTTCCAGCGCCCGCTGCATCAGATCACGTTCCTCATCGCCGATTTCATGGCCTTCGGCCTCGCGCTCTTCCAGCGTGCCGTATCCGGTCACGTCCAAAGGCGCCGTGTCGGCCTGCTTGAGGATCGCCACGGTTTCCCGCACCGCCTCAGCTTCATCAATGCCAGATGCATAGATCATCAGCGCAGCACCGGTGGCGCCATCGGGCAGGCCGTCCCCGTCCTTGCGTCCGATCTGGACAAGCAGGGTATAGACTTGCTGGCGGGAGGGTTTCTTCTTTTCCATGGCGCCGCCATAGCGCCGGGGCAGGGGGATGGTCAATCAAATTGCGCGGTCGGCGCAGGCCGGAAGAGCAGGAAACCGATGCCTTGCGGTTCCAGGCATCCGAGATTTATGGCTGTGCTGAAAGACTCTCTTCAAGGATCCTGAAATGCGCTTCTCTGCTCTGACTGCCCAGCCCTTGCCGTGGAAGAACGGCGGCGGCGTGACCCGGGAACTGGCGTCGCATGCTGTAGATGGAAAGCTGGCGTGGCGCCTGAGCTTGGCGGACATCACCCGGAACGGCCCGTTTTCCGTATTCCCGGGCCTCGCCCGTATCCATTGCATCGTCGAAGGGGCCGGGCACACTCTGTCGAATGAAACCACGCGGCTGGAGGCCCGGCCGCTGGAGCCGCTGTGCTTCGATGGTGGAGCGGATTTGGACTGCCTCTTGCGCGACGGACCCTGCAGGGCGTTCAACGTGATCTACGACCCGGAAAAAGTGACGGCAGAGCCCAGAGTTCTGGCGGAGGGTCCGGTTCCGGATGCGGAGGGCCGGCAAGTGCTGTTTGTGGTCTCAGGCAGCCTGGACATGGCAGGCACAAACCGTCTCGGCCCTGGAGAAGGGGTCGTGACGGAAAGCGCCGCCAACGCGTTGGTCACTGGCGGCGGCGCTGTTGTCCAGGTGCGGTTTTTTTCCTGTTTAGAGACTGCTCAACAGTTCCTTGATTGCCATCTTGTAGCCTGCAACCACGCTGTCCCGTCCGATATGGCGGCCTTGCTGAACCACATGACGACCGGCGCTCCAGACATCCGTGACGGTGTCATCGCCTGCCGCAAAACAGACGCCGTCCAGCAGTTGTTCTGATTTCAATGCGCAAAGAGCCGGCACGCCGCTGTCTATTGCCACCAGATCAGCCAGAGCGCCTTCCTCGATCCGTCCAGCATCGCGGCCAAGCGCCTGTGCACCACCTGTCGCCGCGCCAAGGTACAACGTTTCGCCCACCGAGCCCTCACCCGGCACCAGCACATTGCGCGCCAGGTCCCGCAGCCGCTGGGAATACTCCAGCGTTCGCAGTTCCTCTGGCAGTGATATCCGGACGTTAGAGTCTGATCCAACGCCGAACGCTCCCTCATGCGCCAGGTACTCCACGCCGTTGAACGGGCCGTCACCCAGATTGGCCTCGGTGATCGGGCAGAGGCCCGCAACGGCACCGGACCGTGCCATTCCGATTGTCTCGGTGCTGGTCATATGGGTGGCGTGGATCAGACACCATTTGCCATCAACAGCTGCGTTGTCCAGCAGCCAATCAACAGGCCGCGCGCCCAGCCAGGCGCTGATGTCAGCCACTTCCTTGGGCTGCTCCGAAATGTGGATGTGCACCGGCAGCCCGTTCTGGATCTGCAGCACCTCGGCCAGATCTTCCGGGCATGTGGCGCGCAGCGAATGCGGTGCGATGCCGACGCAGGCGTCCTGGGGCAGGTCCCGCGCGGCAATATCCCGGGCGTGTTCAACCAGTTTGGAAAACGCGTCAACCGAGTTGCCAAACCGCTGCTGCCCACCGTTCAGAGCCTGTTTTTCGGCACCGCCATAGGTGTAAAGCACCGGCAGGTGCGTCAGGCCGATACCGGTCTGGCTGGCCGCAGAAAACACTCGCTCGCTCAGCTCTGTCACCGACGCAAAACGCGCCCCGCCGGGTTGGTGGTGGACGTAGTGAAACTCGCCGACAGATGCGTACCCGGCCTCCAGCATCTCCATGAACACCAGCGCGGCAATAGCCTCGTACTGCTCCGGCGTGATGCGGTCCATGAAGCGGTACATCAGCTCGCGCCAGGTCCAGAAGCTGTCCTTCCCGGCGGCTCGGTACTCGGTCATACCAGCCATGGCGCGCTGGAAGCTGTGGGAGTGCAAGTTGCCCAGCGACGGCAGCAGCACGTCTGCCTGCGCGTCCCCAGCTTGCGGCCGGGCGCCAGTTTCCAGTGCGGCGATCCGGCCGTTGTCTAACGTCAGCCGAAGGTTTTCAGCCCATCCTAGGGGCAGGCGGGCGCGCTGGGCGAAAATGGTCTGCATCTGACTCTCTTATGTGTAGATGTAATATCATTAGCGCCATGTTTATTGCGCAGCAAGGGGTTTGCACTTGGGGGCAAACCGCCGGCCGCTGGTGACAAAAGAAAACGCGCCCCGCAGGAGGCGCGTTCTTTGCATCAGACTTGCGGCGCGGGTCAGTCGCGCAGCAGCTCGTTGATGCCGGTCTTCGAGCGGGTCTTCTCATCAACGCGCTTCACAATCACCGCGCAGTAGAGGCTGATGTTGTTCTTAGAAGGCATCGAACCTGCCACCACAACCGAGTAGGGCGGCACTTCGCCGTACATCACTTCGCCGGTCCCGCGGTCG
>JABXIA010000085.1 GCA_013373325.1 Paracoccaceae bacterium | reverse complement strand
TTCCTTGAGCATCTCCTGGCAGGCCTGGTTGGCGCCGCCGTGGGCCGGGCCCCAAAGGCAGGCGATGCCGGCCGCGATGCAGGCAAAGGGGTTCGCGCCGGAGGACGATGCCAGACGCACGGTCGAGGTGGAGGCGTTCTGCTCGTGATCCGCGTGCAGGGTCAGGATACGGTCCATCGCCCGGCTGAGGATCGGGTTCACGTGGTATTCTTCGGCCGGAACCGAGAAGCACATGTGCAGGAAATTAGCCGCGTAATCCAGATCGTTGCGCGGATACACAAACGGCTGGCCGATCGAATACTTATAGGCCATCGCGGCGATGGTCGGCAGCTTGGCGATCAGGCGGACGGCGGCAACTTCGCGCTGCCACGGGTCGGTCACGTCCAGCGAGTCGTGGTAGAAGGCCGACATCGCGCCGACAACACCCACCAGGGTCGCCATCGGGTGCGCGTCGCGGCGGAACCCGCGGAAGAAGTTGTGCATCTGCTCATGCACCATGGTGTGACGGGTCACACGGGTCTCGAAATCCTCGAGCTGGGCTGCGGTCGGCAGTTCGCCGTAAAGCAGCAGGTAGCAAACCTCGAGGTAGTGCGACTTGGACGCCAGCTGGTCGATCGGGTAGCCGCGGTGCAGCAGTTCGCCTTTGTCGCGATCGATATAGGTGATGGTGCTGTCGCAGCTGGCGGTGGAGGTGAAGCCCGGGTCGTAAGTGAACACACCTGCCTGCGCGTAGAGCTTGCGGATGTCAACAACATCGGGCCCGGCCGTCGGCGAGAAAATGGGCAGCTCGTAATTTTCGCCATTCAGCGTGAGCGTGGCAGATTTCTGTGTCTCGGTCATAGATGTCCCTTCCTGTTGCAGGCACGAAAGCTGCCCCGTCCGGGCGTCTTCATGCGGGGCAGCGCCTGCGCGGTTTCGCGCAGGGGTTGTCGTATCAAAACAGGCTTTACCGGGTGTTAAGACCGCAGTCAGCCTGTCGCGTCCTTGAGCCGGGCGAGGGTTTCCTCGCGGCCCAGAATCAGCATCATGTCGAACACCGAAGGCGTTACCGCCCGGCCTGCCAGCACCGCCCGCAAGGGGCCGGCCAGCTTGCCGAACTTGGTATCATGTGCTTCTGCAAATGCGTTCAGAAGCGCCTCCAGATCGTCACGGACCCAGCTAGCATTTTGCAGCTGCGGCGTCAATTCACCCAGTATACCATCGGATACAGAGGACAGCGCCTTTTCCGCCTTCCCATCCCGCTCAAGAGGCCGTGAAGCAAGGATAAAATGCGCTTTTTCAAGCAGTTCCGGAAAAGTGCGCGCCCGGTCCTTGAGGCAATACATCGCACGCTCCAGCCCTTGTGACTGCGCGTCAGTGAGGGCGGGTTCCCCGGCTGCCGCCAGATAAGCGCAAATTTCCTGCCGCAGCGCGGCATCATCGCTGACGGCAATGTGCTGGCCGCAGAGATTCTCCAGCTTCTTGGTGTCAAACCTTGCGGGGCTTTTGCCGATACCGCCGAGATTAAACCATTCTTTGGCCTGCGCGTCCGTAAAAAACTCGTCATCGCCGTGTGACCAGCCAAGACGCGCCAGGTAGTTGCGCATGCCAGCCGCCGGATAGCCCATCGCCTGATACTCCTGCGCACCGAGCGCGCCATGGCGTTTGGACAGTTTCTTGCCATCAGCGCCATGGATCAGCGGGATATGGGCCCAGACCGGCACGTCCCAGCCCATCGCCTCATAGATCATCATCTGGCGGGCGGCGTTGTTCAGGTGGTCATCACCGCGGATCACGTGGGTCACGCCCATATCGTGGTCGTCGACCACCACCGCCAGCATGTAAACCGGGGTGCCGTCGGAGCGCAGCAGGATCATGTCGTCGAGCTGGTCGTTACGGATGGTGACGTCGCCTTGCACCTCGTCCTTGATGACTGTTGCGCCGTCCTGCGGTGCTTTGATGCGGATCACGTACGGCGCGTCCGGGTGTTGCGCCTCCTCCGCGTCGCGCCAGGGGGAGCGGTAGAGGGTGGATTTGCCCTCTGCCTTGGCCTGCTCGCGGAAAGCGGCGATTTCGTCCTGGGTGGCAAAACACTTGTAGGCCTTGCCTTCAGCCAGCAGCTGTTTCGCCACTTCGGCGTGGCGGTCCGCGCGCTCGAACTGGCTGATCACTTCGCCGTCATGATCCAGCCCCAGCCATTCCATGCCTTGCAGGATGGCGGCGGTTGCCTCCGGTGTAGAGCGTTCACGGTCGGTATCCTCGATCCGCAGCAGGAACTTGCCGCCGCGGCCGCGGGCATAGAGCCAGTTGAACAGCGCGGTGCGGGCGCCGCCGATGTGCAGGTAGCCGGTGGGAGAAGGCGCGAAACGGGTGACAACCGGTTTGGTCATGTGCAGGATTTACCTTTTGGAAACCATGTGAGGCGTAGAGTTTCCGCCTGTCTACCGGGCGAGACGGCGGGGGGCAAGCATGGGGCTTGGAACTGCAGCCAGCAACGTTCTGCAAGGCCAGCGCGGCAACCTGTTTCCCTGGGTGCCGGTGTTTCTGGGCGCGGGCATTGGCACCTACTTCAGCCTGAAAACCGAACCGGCCGCAGCCGCGATTGCGGGTTTGGCTGCCGCCGCGCTGCTGCTTGGCGCCTGCGCGCTGATGCGGCGGCCCATGGCCTTCCTATTCTGGGTTCCAGCGTTGCTGGCAGCAGGGATTTGCCTGGCCTTTGCACGCATCGATCTGGTAGCCGCTCCGGTTCTGGATTTCCGCTATTTTGGACCGGTCGAGGGGCGGATAGTGGCAATTGACCGCTCTCCGACGGATGCGCTGCGGCTGACACTGGACCAGGTGCGACTGGACCGGGTCGCGCCTGCAGATACGCCTGCGAAAGTCAGAATTTCGCTGAAGGGATCAATTGACATTCAGCAGCCCGGATCACGAGTGATGACAACCGCGCATCTGCTGCCGCCGCAGGGGCCGGTGGAACCGGGGGGCTTCGATTTCCGCCGCCACGCCTGGTTCAAGCAGCTGGGCGGGCTTGGCTACACGAGGGTTCCTGTGCTGCTGGCCGAGGCGCCCGGTAGCGGCAAGCCGGTCGAGCGGCTGCGCAGGTCGCTGGCGCGGTATCTGCAGCAGGCACTGCCAGGTGAGGCGGGCGGGTTTGCCGCTGCGGTTACCGCCGGCGACCGAAGCGGGGTGGAGGAGGAAACGCTGACCGCGCTACGGCAAAGCAATCTGGCGCATTTGCTGGCGATCTCCGGCCTGCACATGGGGCTATTGACGGGATTTGTTTTTGCAACGCTTCGTACCCTGATGTGCCTGGTGCCGTGGATCGCGCTGCGCTGGCCTGTCAAGAAGCTGGCAGCAGGTACGGCGCTGGCGGCCGGAGCCGGTTATCTGCTGCTGTCCGGCGGCAATGTCGCGACCGAGCGTGCCTTTGTCATGGTGGCCGTGATGTTCGGCGCGGTTCTGCTGAACAGGCGGGCGATCACCCTGCGCGCAGTGGCGGTGGCGGCGCTGATCGTGCTGCTGCGCCGGCCGGAGAGCCTGCTGAGCCCAGGCTTCCAGATGAGCTTTGCCGCGACTGCCGCGCTGGTGGCGGTGTTTGCGGTGCTCAGGGACGGAAAGGTGCCGCTGGGGCCGCGCTGGCTTCGGCCCGTTGCGGCACTGGTGATCTCCTCCGCCGTGGCCGGGGGTGCCACAGCCCCCTTTGCGGCGGCGCATTTCAACAGCATTCCGCACTACGGGTTGCTGGCGAACCTGCTGTCGGTGCCGGTGATGGGGACGGTGGTGATTCCGGCTGCCGTACTGGCGCTGGCACTGGCTCCGCTCGGGCTTGAGTGGGTTGGGCTGACAGTCATGCAATGGGGCATGGAGTGGATCCTGTGGGTCGCCCGGACCGTGTCCGGCTTTGACGGGTCCGTTTCGCATGTCGCAGCACCGGGGCCGTGGGTTCTGCCATTGCTTGCTGCAGGCTTCGTCTTTGCGGTGGTTTGGCAAGGGCGGCTGCGGATGGCAGGCCTGCTTCCTTGCGCCGCCGCCTTCGGGATCTGGTCAATGGCAGAGCGCCCGCACATTCTGATCGCAGACTCTGGCGGTCTGATCGGCGTGATGGGACCGGAAGGGCGGGCGCTGACGCGCGCCAAGGCGCAGGGTTTTACCGCGGGGATCTGGCTGGAAAATGACGGCGATCCGGAAATCCAGCCTGCCGCCGCGGCCCGCTGGGCTGGCGGGCAGGACGGGTTGGCGGTGTGGAACGGGACAAAATTTCGCCTGGTTCACGCACCTGGCAAGCGCAAACTTTCTGCCGCAAGCAATTGTAACAGTGAAGACATTATCGTTTCCACAGTCGCAGGTGAGAGCGACTGCCTGCTGCTGACGCCAGAGGTGATGCGGCAGACAGGCAGTATTGCCATGACACGCAGCGGCGAGATGCTGACAGCACGGGAGGCTGCTGGCGACCGGCCTTGGACCGGCTGGCAGCCGGAGGGGCAGGAAATCCGCCGCCTGCGGCGGCTGTTGAGCGGGGGCGGCAGTCAGTAAGTGCGGATCAGGCCGACAAGACGGCCCTGCACCTGGACCATATCTTCGGGGTAGCGGCGGGTTTCATAGGCCGGGTTCGCGGCCTCCAGCGCGATCATGGAGCCTTCGCGGAAATACTTCTTCAGGGTTGCTTCCTGGCCTTCGACCAGCGCCACAACAATGTCGCCGTTATCGGCAGCTGACGACTCGCGGATCACCACGATATCACCATCGTTGATACCGGCCTCGATCATTGAGTCGCCTTTGACCTCCAGCGCATAGTGCTGGCCGGTGGCGGCGATCATGCCGCCCGGCACCGCAACCTGATGCGAGACCTGGCTGATCGCCTCAATCGGCACACCAGCGGCAATCCGGCCCATCACCGGCAGTTCGACCGCTGCGTGGCGCTGCGGATCTGCAGGCGCCGGAACCGGCGCCTTAGCCCTTGCCTGGCCGCCGTCGATTATCTGAGGTGCGAAGCCCTGCGGCTCAGCCGTGCCGCCGAGGCTTTCAGGCAGGCGGATGATTTCGATGGCGCGGGCGCGGTGCGGCAGGCGGCGGATGAAGCCGCGTTCCTCCAGCGCCGTGATCAGCCGGTGAATGCCAGATTTCGACCTGAGATCGAGTTCGGTCTTCATTTCGTCAAAACTGGGGGGCACACCATCGCGCTGCAGGCGTTTGTGAATGAATTCCAGCAGTTGAAGTTGCTTCTTTGTGAGCATCGCCGCGCCCTCCGTGCCTCATGTTTTCTTTTGTTCTACGCATGTTCACGTTTTGTGTCAACACGGCTGTTTTCCCGACAGCACGGGAACGCGACAGAGGCGCGTGCCTCCGGCAGATGTTTTTGTGCAAAGAAGAATCTGGATCAGATGGAAAGGTATTGCACCGTTTCGCCTGCGCTGCGGGCAGGGTCACCCGGCGGCCGCACCAGCAGGGCGTTGGCGTTCGCAAGGATGGTGAGAAGCGAACTGTCCTGATTTTCAAAAGCTGTCAGTTGGCCGTTTTCGACCTGCGCCCGCATGTAATGCTCTCTCGGGCCATTTTGACCGAGCGGCTCTGCAAGGGTTGCGTCCTGCAGTTGCTGCGCTTCAGCAGGCAATCCCAGCATGGCTCTGATCATGGGGGCCAGGAAAACATGGCCGCAGACCATTGCAGACACTGGGTTGCCGGGCAGGCCGACCATTGCAGCACTGCCCATGCGGCCGGCCATCAGCGGTTTGCCAGGACGCATGGCAACCTTGTAGAAACTGCGCTCCATGCCGAGGTCCTGCGCCACCTTGCCGACCAGATCGTGGTCGCCGACCGAGGCACCGCCGATGGTGACAACAAGATCAGCGCCCTCGGCCAGCTCAAACGCGGTGCGCAGGGAGCTTTCGGTGTCGCGGGCGATGGGCAGGATGCGGGCGCGGGCACCCAGATCCTCGAGCATCGCCTTGAGCCCGAAGGTGTTGGAGGCGATGATCTGGTCCGGTCCGGGCGTGCCGCCGGGCATCACCAGCTCGTCACCGGTTGAGATCAGCGCGACCTCCGGGCGGCGGGTGACGGGGACTGAGTGAATGTTCATCGCCGCCAGCAAGGCGATGTCCGCAGGCGTCAGCAGCCGCGGCGCGCTGACGGTCTGGCCATCGGTAAAGTCGCCGCCGCGGGGGCGGATATTGTGGTTGCTGCCGGGCTCATCCGTGATGGTGATGAGGTCGCCGTTGCGGGTCACATCCTCTTGAATGACGACAAAACTTGCGCCTTCCGGCACCGGGGCGCCGGTGAAGATCCGGACTGCCTGTCCGGCGCCGACGCGGCCATCAAACGCGTGGCCGGCCGCGGCCTCGCCGACCACCTTGAACATGGCGTGCAGCTCGACCTCGGCTGCGTTGACCGCATAGCCGTCCATGGCGGAGGCGGAGAACGGCGGCTGGTCGCGGCGGGCCTGCACATCGCGGGCAAGCACCCGGCCTGCGGCCTGGTCCAGCGGCACTTCCTCGGTTTCCAGCTGGCTGACAAGCGCCAGAAGATGCGCGCGGGCTTCGCTGACAGGGATCATCTACGCCTCGTACCGGCCTGATTTTCCGCCGTCTTTCAGCGTGACACGGATGCCGCCGATCTGCATCGCCTTGTCCACCGCCTTGGCCATGTCATAGACGGTGAGCGCAGCGGTAGAAACGGCGGTGAGAGCCTCCATCTCAACCCCGGTCTGGCCGGTGGTCTTGACCGTCGCCTCGACCCGCACGCCGGGCAGGTCGGGATCCAGCGTCAGTTCGACCGCGACCTTGGTCACCGGCAGCGGATGGCAGAGCGGGATCAGGTCGGGCGTCTTCTTGGCGCCCATGATGCCGGCAAGGCGGGCCACTGACAGCACGTCACCTTTCTTGGCGCGGCCCTCGGCAATGATGTCAAAGGTTTCCTGCGCCATGGTGATGTGACCCTCGGCGGTGGCGATGCGCGAGGTCACCGCCTTGTCCGAGACGTCGACCATATGGGCGTCGCCCTTGGTGTCGAAATGCGTGAGGCTCATGGAGGGTTTCCTTACATCATGCCCGGTGTCAGCGGGTTGGCGAGCAGCGTGCGGGTTGCGCCGGCCACGTCGTCCTGGCGCATCAGGCTTTCGCCGATGAGGAAGGTGCGGGCGCCGTAGCGCGCCATATCGCTGAGATCATCGGGCGTGAACAGCCCGCTTTCGCAGACGATTGTGCGGTCTGCGGGCACCATGCGGGACAGCGTGCGGGTGGTGTCCAGCGTGGTCTCGAAGGTCTTGAGATTGCGGTTGTTGATGCCCATCAGCGGCGATTTCAGATTGCAGGCGCGTTCCAGCTCTTCGGCGTCGTGCACTTCCAGCAGCACATCCATGCCCCACTCAAAGGCGCTTTCCTCCAGCTCCTGCGCCTGGGCGTCAGAAACTGAAGCGAGGATGATCAGGATGCAGTCGGCCCCCAGCGCGCGGGCCTCGGCCACCTGGTAGGTGTCATACATGAAGTCCTTGCGCAGTGCGGGCAGCGCGCAAGCATCGCGGGCCTGGGTGAGGAATTCCTTGGCGCCCTGGAAGCTGGGGGTGTCGGTCAGCACCGACAGGCAGGTGGCGCCGCCGTCCTCATAGGCCTTGGCCAGTTCCGCCGGTTCGAAATCGGGGCGGATCAGGCCCTTGGAAGGGCTCGCTTTCTTTATCTCGGCAATCAGGCCATAGCCTGTTCGGTTTGCCTGCATCAGACTGTCGGCAAAGCCGCGCACCGGCGAGGCCTCGCGTGCCTCGGCCTCAACCGCCTCAATCGGTTTGGCGGCTTTGTCTGCGGCCACTTCCTCGAGCTTGTAGGCCTTGATCTTGTCGAGCACGTTTTCGGTCATTCCGGTGCCTCCGTTCCTGCGTTCCAGTCTATGGCAGTTTCACCACGGTCGGCGAGCCAATTGTTCACTTTCGAAAAGGGCCGGGACCCGAAGAAACCGCGCCGCGCCGACAAGGGCGAAGGATGGGCGGTTTTCAGGATCAGGTGATCGCCCGGTTCGATATGTTTTTCAAGCTTTTGCGCCGCATTTCCCCAGAGAATGTAGGCGGTTGGGGTTCTGGACGTCAGATCCAGCACCTGGTGCACCAGTTGATGCCAGCCCAGATGCTTGTGGCCGTTTGCCTCACCTGCGGGAACCGACAGGGCGGTATTCAGCAAAAGCACGCCCTGACGTGCCCAGCCCCGCAGATCCGCATTCGGGCGGGTGATGCCAAGATCTTCCTGCAGCTCCTTGTAAATGTTGGACAAGGACCGGGGAAAGGGGCGCACATGCGGTTCTGCAGAGAAGGCCAGCCCGTGGGCGTGGCCGGGCGTCGGGTACGGATCCTGGCCGAGGATCACAACCCTTGTGTCCTCAGGCTGGGTCAGTTCCAGTGCCGCAAACCGCTGGTGCACGGGTGGCAGGGTCTCCCGCTCATCCGCAGCAATTGCGGCGGAAACTCCGGGCCAGACAGTGCGGAAGAAGGGCAGGCCGGACCAGCCGCCCAGCCCTGCAGGAAGATCGGTCATGCGGCTGAAGTGATCCGGGCCAGTGCTTCGACTTTGGCTTTGGCGGCACCGCTGTCAATTGACTCGGCAGCCATCACCACGCCTTCCTTGAGGTCTGACGCCTTGCCGGCAACCACCAGTGCAGCGGCGGAATTCAGCAGCACTGCGTCGCGGTAGGCCGAGGGCGTGCCCTGCAGCAGCACCCGGAAGGCCATAGCGTTTTCCGCAGGAGTGCCACCGACGATCTTGTCAAAGTCGTGCACCGGCAGGCCTGCATCCTCAGGGTGCAGCTCGACATCGCGGATTGTGCCGTCCTCCTCCAGAGCCGAGACCCAGCTGACACCGGTAATGGTCAACTCATCGGTGCCATCGGAGCCGTGCACCAGCCACGCGCGCTCTGAGCCGAGGGTTTTGAGCGTTTCCGCCATCGGACGGATCATCGCGCGGCTGAAGGCGCCGGTCAGCTGGCGCGTGACGCCGGCAGGGTTGGTCAGGGGGCCTAGAATGTTGAAGATGGTCCGGGTGCCGAGCTCAGCCCGGGTGGGCATCACATGCGCCACCGCCGGGTGGTGCATCGGCGCCATCATGAAACCGATCCCGGCTTCATTTATTGCCTTTTCAACCACTTCCGGCCCGACCATAACGTTGATTCCCATTTGGGACTGCATGTCGGCGGTGCCGGATTTGGAGCTGAGATTGCGGTTTCCGTGCTTGGCGACCACAACGCCGGCGCCCGCGGCGACAAAGGCGGTGGCGGTGGAGATGTTGAGGGTGTTCTTTCCGTCGCCGCCGGTTCCGACGATGTCCATCGCACCGGCGGGCGCCTTTACCGGGTTGCATTTGGCGCGCATCACCGCAGCCGCGGCGGCGTATTCGTCAACGCTTTCACCGCGGGTGCGCATGGCCATCAGCAGGCCGCCAATCTGGCTTGGCGTGGCCTCGCCCTCAAACAGCAGGGTGAAGGCTTTTTCAGCCTCTTCGCGGCTCAGCGAGCGTTCTGCAGCGGCGCCGATCAGCGGCTTCAGCTGATCGCTCATGCCGGCACCTGCATCACGTCGAGAAAGTTCTTCAACAGCGCGTGGCCGTGTTCGGAGGCAATTGATTCCGGGTGGAACTGGACGCCGTGGATCGGCAGCTCCTTGTGCTGCAGCCCCATGATGGTGCCGTCTTCCAGCTCAGCCGTGATTTCCAGGCAATCAGGCAGGCTTTCGCGCTCCACCACCAGAGAGTGATAGCGGGTTGCCTCAAAAGGCGTCGGCAAGCCTTTGAAAACGCCGGTATCCTTGTGATGCATCATGCCCATTTTGCCGTGAACGATCTCGTGGCAGCGCACCACCTTGCCGCCGAAGGCCTGGCCGATGGTCTGATGGCCGAGGCAGACGCCCAGAAGCGGCGTCTTGGTCTCTGCCGCGGCCTTAGTCAGGGCGAGGCAGATGCCGGCCTGATCCGGGTCGCACGGACCGGGCGACAGCAGAATACCGGAAGGCTTCATCGCCATGGCTTCCTGCACGTTGATGGCATCGTTGCGGTGCACTTCCATTTCAGCGCCAAGCTCGCCCAGGTAGTGGACAAGGTTGTAGGTGAAGGAATCGTAGTTATCGATCAGCAGCAGCATCTTGCGGGCTCTTTTAAGGGTGGCGGGCGGGGTGCGCGCCGCAGTATAGTGGTTGCAACATACTTGTTCAGGGATACGGGGCAGCGTCAAGGGCAGGAACGGCGAATGGCAGAGGGTTACCGGTAGCGGTGACGGCTGGCAGGCTGAAATGGCGCAGCACTTGGGAAAGATTGAGAGGCGAAACGGGCATGCGTGGATTTCTGGGCGGCGTGAGTGCCGGGGCTTTGCTGGCGGCGGGCGGACTGGCGATGCTGTCGCTTTCGGTGCCATTGCCGCAGACGGCAGTCAAACCGGACCAAGCGCCGGAACCTGCCGGGCAAACCGCAGGCGCTGCACCTGAGCCGGCTGAAACTGAGGCAGCCGAGGCACCGCAACCGGTTGCGCAGGACGCCGCAGAGGTGCCGCAGATGCCCAATGGCGGCGGTGATGGCACATTGGCTCTCGTCAATGGCCGGCGTGACGCCGACCTGGCGGAGGTTCAGCCCGAAACGCCCGGCGCAGATGCCGCGGGCGATGACCTGACCGCCCTGTCTGGCGCCGACACATCCCCCGCAGACCAGCCGGCTGTCGGTCTTGTCACCGCGATGCAGGGTACGGGCAAGCTGGCGCCAGCAAAGGCTCCGGAGCCCGTGGTCCCTGCCGCTGAACACCAGCCGCAGTCGGCCTTGCCCGCCGCGCCGCAAGCGCCAGGCAGCGAGAGCGTGATAGTTGCGGCGACTGAACCCGCAGAAGAGCCGGCGGAAAGCAGCGGGGCTGAGGACGCAGGGACGGTTGAAGCGCCTGTTCCGGAGAACGCCGCCGCAATAGCGGAAGCCCCTGTGTCCAGCTCCGTTCAGGTTCCGGATATCGGCAGTGCGCCTGCAGAAATCACCCTTCCGGTGATAGGGGCCGCGTCTGGCGTTCCGGCAACCGCCGGCAGCAGTGATGAAGGTGAGGGAGTGGAGCAAGCTGCAGATACGGCAGCCGCCGAGCCTGCGCCCTTGACGCCCAGCATAGGAACGCTGGTTGTGCCGCTGACAGAGCGGGATAAACCGGAAGCCGGCTCTGCCGGTATTTCCGGCGCGCCTGTCGCCAATCCGTTCATTGCCAATGCGGAACCGTTTTTCAATCCCGAAGACCGCCCCCTGATGTCAATCGTGCTGATTGATGACACCGGTGCAATTGGCGCGGAGGCCCTGGCGGAATTCCCCTATCCCTTGAGCTTTGCGATCGACCCGGAGGACCCCGAGGCGGCCGCGAAAATGGCTGCCCGCCGGGAGGCCGGCTTCGAGGTCCTTATGCTTGCGGACCTGCCGCGGGAGGCCACGCCGCAAGACGCGGAAACCTCCTTTGAGGTCTGGCGCGGCAAGCTGCCGGAGGCAGTGGCAATCCTTGAAGGTGTTGATACCGGCGTGCAGGGCAACCGCCCGCTGGCGGACCAGGTGGCGGCGGTGGCGGCTTCAGCCGGTTACGGCCTCGTGACCCAGGACAGCGGCCTTAATACCGTGCAGAAACTGGCGCTGCGCGATGGCGTGCCGGCTGGTGTGGTTTTCCGCGATTTTGACGGTGCAGGACAGGATCCGCGGGCTATCCGCCGGTTCCTGGATCAGGCGGCGTTCCGGGCCGGGCAGGAGGGCGCGGTGATCATGCTGGGCCGCCTGCGGCCCGATACGATCTCGGCTTTGCTGCTGTGGGGGCTTCAGGACCGGGCGGAACGGGTGGCGCTGGCGCCGGTTTCGGCAAGCCTGGGAGCCAAGCTGCCGGCCAAGTAATTCCTTGCAAAGTCAAACGGCGCGCCTGAAGCGCGCCGTTGCCTCCGGCGGGAGTGTTTCAGGAAAGATGAAACTCAGAGCCTGGCGGCTCCGCGTCAGTTGTTGCCGTTGCCAGTGAAACGCGCGGCGTCCGCGGCAGCGCGGCGGATGGCATTGGATTTATGGACGGTCTCCATATACTCCGCCTCCGGGTCGCTGTCATAGACAACGCCGCCGCCGGCCTGGATATAGAGGTTCTGATCCTTGACGATGGCTGTGCGCAGAGCAATGCACATGTCCATGTCGCCGCCGGCCGAGAAATAGCCGACGCCGCCGCCGTAGATACCGCGTTTTTCCGGCTCCAGCTCGTCGATGATTTCCATTGCGCGCACCTTGGGGGCGCCTGAGACAGTGCCTGCGGGCATGCCCGCGAAGAATGCGTCCAGCGCATCCTTGTCCTCTGCCAGCTCACCCACGACGTTGGATACGATGTGCATGACGTGGCTGTAGCGTTCGATGATGAACTTTTCGGTCGGGCGCACGGTGCCGATCCTGGCAACCCTGCCAGTGTCGTTGCGGCCCAGGTCCAACAGCATCAGGTGCTCCGCCAGTTCCTTCTTGTCGGCCAGCAGATCGGCCTCCAGCGCCTTGTCCTCTTCCGGCGTGGCGCCGCGCGGGCGGGTGCCTGCGATGGGGCGGATGGTGACCTCCTGCCCGAAGACGCGGACCAGGATTTCAGGCGAAGCGCCCACCACCTGGAAGCCGCCGAAGTTGAAGTAGAACATGAAGGGCGACGGGTTGGTGCGCCGCAGCGAGCGGTAGAGTGCGAAAGGCGGCTGGCGGAATTCCTGGGTCCAGCGCTGAGCTGGCACCACCTGGAAGATGTCACCGGCACGGATGTATTCCTTGGCCTTCTCTACCGCGGCCATGTAGCCGTCCTTGGTGAAATTCGACACCGGCGGTGCAGCCTCATGCGCGTCGCCCAGATCGCGGCTTTCGGCGGGCATCGCCCGCTCCAGATCGCGCACGGCATCCATCACCCGTTCGGCGGCCTGGGCATAAGCGGCCTTGGCCGTCTGACCGTCGCTTGACCAGACGGGGGACACCACAGTCACCTCGCCCTTGACCCCGTCCAGCACCGCAATGACCGAAGGGCGCAGCATCAGCGCATCGGGCAAGCCGAGGGGATCGGGGTTCACGTCCGGCAGGTGCTCGACCAGGCGGATCATATCATAGCCCAGGTAGCCGAACAGGCCGGCCGCGGCCTGGGGCAGGTCGTCGGGCAGGTCGATTCTGCTTTCGGCAATCAGCGCCCGCAGGTTGTCCATCGGGTTGCCATCCTGCGGTGTGAAGTCATCCGCATCAAACCGCGCCGAACGGTTCAGGGCTGACTGCGCCCCGTGGCAGCGCCAGACCAGATCCGGCTTCATGCCGATGATCGAGTAGCGCCCGCGCACTTCTCCGCCGGTGACGGACTCGAGCATGAAGGCATCCTTCTGGGCACCGGTCAGCTTGAGCATCAGCGACACCGGGGTGTCGAGATCAGCGGCAAGGCGCGTATAGACGACCTGGTTTTCGCCGGCCTCATAGGCCTTGGAGAACGTGTCGAAATCGGGGGTCAGGGCCATGGGTCTGGTGCCTTGGTTACTGGAAGTTCGCCTGCGCTGCGTTCAGCGCCTGCTGGTCTACACGGGGTTCGGCGCGGGTCTGGACGTCCTGCGCATAAGCCTGGAACAGCTCTTGCGCCAGCGTCTGATCCAATTGCGCCTGCAGCGCCTGGGTGAGCAGGGTCATGTCGTCGCTTGCTTCCGGCGGCAGGATGGCGTCGAGACGGACAACCACGGCGGAGTCGGCGTCCTGGACCAGGCGGAAACCGCCGGTTTCCATTCCGAACACATCCTCAACCAGGCTGGCCGGTACGGTGTCGATATAGGCAGTGCGGGTCAGGCCGGTTTCGGTTTTCACGTCAGCGCCTTCAGAAAAGCTGCCTGCGGCTTTCGCCTGGGCCAGCAATTCCTCGCCCTGTTTGCGCAGGGTGCTGGCCCTGCGGTCGGCATTCCAGGCAGCCAGAACCTTATCCCTGGCCTCCGCAAAGGGTTCCGGGCGTTCCGGCAGAACTTCATCGAGGCGGATGGCAAACAGGCTGCCATCTTCCAGGAAACCGACCTCCGGGAAGTCCTCGGCGGTGACGGCCGCGGCAGCGGTGCGGAAACCCTCATAGGCGGCGATATCGTCGCTGCTCTCCTCGGTCCAATAGATTTGGGCCAGCTCCAGCCCGCTGTCGGTTGCCAGCTCCTCCAGAGTGGCGCCGCCGGCCAGCATGTCGTCGATGTCCTCGGCCTGTGTTTCCACCAGACGGCGGGCACGGTCGGAGGCCAGCTCCTCGATCAGTTCGGGCTTGGCATCCTCAAAGGTGGTGATCTGCGCCTCAAGACGGCCATTCACACGGTAAAGCGCCGGGCCGAGATCGGAGGGCAGGGGACCTGCAATGGTGCCCACCTCTGCAGCAAAGATATCTGTTGCTGCCGCGCCAAGGTCGCCCATGGTGACGTCGCCCATATCGATGTCCTGCAGTGTCAGGCCGCGGGTTTCGACGAGGCTTTCAAAGGTCGCGCCGCCGGTTTCCAGCTGCGCCTTGGCGCTGGCGGCGGATTCGCCATCAGCGAACACCAGGCGTTCGACAAGGCGGCGTTCCGGCACCTGGTACTGATCAGAGCGCTCCTCGAACAGGCGCTGCAGTTGCGCTTCGTCCACTTCGATCTCATCCAGCAGCATGGAGGGACGCAGGGCTGCGTAGGTGATAACCTTGGTTTCCGGCAGCATGAACTGGTCCTGATTGGCCTCATAGATGGCCTGCAGGTCCGCATCCGTGGGCGCCAGTGTGATCAGGGCAATATCGGAGGCCATAAGCTGGACATAGGAGAAGCTGCGGCGGGCACCGATGTAGCCGGTCAGGGTTTCGGTCAGGATTTCGGGCATCTTGGCACCGGTCAGCACCGCGCGCTGAACGATGGTACGGGCGGCCTCGCGGCGCAGGTCTTCCTCGAATTCCTTCTCCGTGAGGCCCGCATTGCGCAGGGCAAAGCTGTAGGCCTCGCGGTCGAACTGGCCGTTCACCCCTTGAAAGGCGTCGATGGCTGCCAGTTCCTCAATCAGGTTTTCGTCCCCCAGCGACAGCCCAAGGTTTTTTGCTTCGTGGTCCAGCGCCGCGAGCGAAATCAGGCGCCCCAGCACCACACGGTCGAGGCCGAAGGCTGTCATCTGCGCCATCGGCATGGCCTGGCCGGTCTGTGCCTGCAGGGCACGCTGTTCACGCTGCAGCTCACGGACATAGGTGCCGATGCTGACATCCTCGTCACCGACCTGGGCGACCGAGGACGAGGAACTGGAGAAGTTCACGGCGCCAAAGCCGGCAAGGCCGACGATCAGCATCCCCATCAGGATCCAGACGAAGGTTTTGGATAGATGTTTCATGCCTGCGGCCATGATGCCCTCTTTATTGTTCTGCTGCTCCGGGTTGCGGGCAGCGGGAAATGCCGCTGACTGAATACGCGGCTGCCCGCAGAGGGGCAAGATGAATGCAGCGCAAACTGCTGGATGATCAGGGATTAAAGGCCGCCAGGCGTTCAAACAGCATCTGAATGCCTGCGCGGTCCACATTGGCGAAAGCTATTCGGAACTGGCGGGCGCCGTCCGGGTCGCCTTCGGGCATGAACATGGAGCCTGGCAGCATCAGAACGGAGGCCTCTTTTACCAGCTTGCGGGCAATCTGGTCTGATGGCAGTTCGAAGGGGTGTTCGACATAGGCGAAATAGGCGCCGCAGCCGAGCAGTTTCCAGCCTTTTGCGGCCAGTACCGGAAAGCCTTCCTCAATCGCCAGGCGGCGGTCGAGGATTTCCTGACGTTCGCCTGCCAGCCAGTGATGCAGGTTTTCGATGCCCCACAGCGCCCCGGCCTGCCCCAACTGGGAGGGGCAGATGGTGACCGTGTCGAGGAATTTCTCCATCTCAAACAGGCGGTCGGCCGAGGCGGCGATGGCGCCGACCCGGTGGCCGGTCAGCCGGTAAGCCTTGGAGAAGGAGTAGAGGTGGATAAGGGTGCTGTCCCAGTCCGGCATCTGGAACAGACCGTGCGGGGCGCCGCCGCGGCTGTCGAAGTCGCGGTAGGTTTCGTCCACGATCAGCGCCAGGCCGCGGTTGCGGGCGAGGCTGAAGAAAGCCTGGACCAGGCCGCTGGGGTACTCCACACCGCAGGGATTGTTGGGCGTAACCAGAACGATGGCGCGGGTGCGGTCCGAAATCAGCGCTTCTGCTGCGGCCAGGTCCGGCAGCATACCTTCGCCCGTAGGAAGCGGCACGGCGGTTACGCCCGCCATGTCCAGCCACATTTTGTGATTGAAGTACCAAGGGACCGGGATGATTACTTCATCGCCTTCACCGCAAAGCGCTGCTATCGCGGCGGCAAAGGCCTGATTGCAGCCGGAGGTGATCCCGACCTGTTCCGGCAAGACCTCTGCCTGATAGTGTCGGCACATCTGCTGCGCCAGCGCCCGGCGCAGCGGGTCATTGCCGAGAACAGGGCCATAGAGATGCGCGGAGACATCGTTGAGGGCAGCATCCGCCAACGCCTGGCGCAACCCTTCCGGCGGGGCCTCTGCCGGGGCGGCCTGGCTCACATTCAGCAGCGGACGGTCCGGCGGGAACTCCGCCCCGGCCAGCCAGCGGCGCGATTCGACGATGGGCGACACAAAGGTGGCTTGGGTGCGGGGCAGGGGCATGGGCGGCTCCGGGCTGCATCAGAAACTTCCGGCGCGCCGGTTTGCGCGCCTGCGTATGTCTGGCACGGCGGTCCGGACGGCTCAAGCGGGAACGGTGGTGCTGGAACGGCCAAAGAAAAAGGCGCGCTGTGATGCGCGCCTTTGAAATTCAGTCACAGGGCCGGATCAGTCCTTGCCGCGATAGGGCTCCACATATTGCAGCGCCATGTCCCAAGGGAAGAAGATCCAGGTGTCCTGGCTGACCTCTGTGATGAAAGTGTCCACCATCGGGCGACCCTTGGGCTTGGCATAGACGGTGGCGAAATGCGCCTTGGGGTACATCTGGCGCACCAGCTCCAGGGTTTTGCCGCTGTCGACCAGATCGTCAATGATCAGCACGCCCTCACCGTCGCCCATCAGGCCCGCATCCGGTGCCTTCAGCACCTCGGCCTCGCCCTGGGCCTGGTGGTGGTAGGAGCGCACCGAGATGGTGTCGACGGTGCGGATGTCCAGCTCGCGGCTGACGATCATGGCCGGCGCCATGCCGCCGCGGGTGATTGCCACAACGGCGCGCCAGGCGCCATCGTCGGGGCCTTGCCCGTCCAGCCGCCAGGCCAGCGCACGGCTGTCGCGGTGGATCTGGTCCCAGCTAATGTGAAAGCCTTTTTCGTGCGGCAGACGATCGGTCATGTTTTGTGCTCCCCGCGGTGTCGCGTCAGCTTGCAGGAGCCCGGACCGTTGCCCAGGGCTCCGCCTGTTCAGTTACTTGGAAATATCCGGTGCATCCACTGCCTTCATGCCGACGACGTGATAGCCTGCATCCACATGCAGGTTCTCGCCGGTGACACCGGAGCTGAGGTCGGACAGCAGGTACAGAGCGGAGTTGCCGACATCGTCAATTGTCACGTTACGGCGCAGCGGCGAGTTGTACTCGTTCCACTTCATGATGTAGCGGAAATCACCGATGCCCGACGCGGCCAGCGTCTTGATCGGGCCGGCAGAGATCGCGTTGACGCGGATGCCGTCCTTGCCCAGATCCTCAGCCAGGTATTTGACCGACGCCTCCAGCGCGGCCTTGGCAACACCCATCACATTGTAGTGGGGCATCACCTGCTCAGCACCGTAATAGGTGAGGGTCAGCAGCGAGCCGCCGTCCTTCATCATCTTTTCGGCACGGTTGGCAACGGCAGTGAAGGAGAACACCGAGATGTCCATGGTCATCTGGAAGTTGCTGCGGCTGGTGTCGACGTAACGGCCGCGCAGCTCGTTCTTGTCAGAGAAGCCGATGGCGTGAACCACGAAGTCCAGCTTGCCCCATTTGGCTTCCAGTTCGGCAAACAGGGCGTCGATCGACGCTTCGTCCGAAACGTCGCAAGGCAGGACGATATTGCTGCCCAGCTGTTCGGCCAGCGGGTCGACCCGTTTCTTCAGCGCATCGCCCTGGTAGGAAAAGGCAAGCTCTGCGCCGGCGTCGGCGCAGGCCTTGGCAATGCCCCACGCAATGGATTTGTCGTTGGCCAGGCCCATGATGAGGCCGCGCTTACCGGCCATCAGTTGACTAGACATGCAGGTTCTCCGCCTGTGATCTGATAATTTAGCGGTGTTTATAATGCCGCGCGGGGCGCTTCAAGGGTTCACGCCCTTGTAGGCGGAAAGGAAGCTCCCTAGGTTGCAATCAAATTCCCGTTTGAGGTGCCCATGTCCGATCGTACAGGTATATTTGAAGGCGACGATCCTTTTGCCATTGCCAGGTCCTGGCTTGCAGAGGCGGAGCAGAGCGAACCGAATGATGCCAACGCTATTGCGCTGGCAACAGTAGACGAAAACGGGCTGCCCAACAGCCGCATGGTTCTGCTCAAGGAAATCGAGGACAGCGCCTTTGTGTTCTATACCAACTACGGCAGTGCCAAGGCACAGGAACTGGATCATGCGGGCAAGGCGGCCTTTGTGATGCATTGGAAATCGCTGCGCCGCCAGATCCGCGTGCGCGGCACCATCACCCGCGAGGAGGGGCCGCAGGCGGACGAATACTATAAGTCCCGGTCGCTCAAGAGCAGGCTTGGGGCCTGGGCCTCAAAACAGTCGCAGCCGCTGGACAGCCGCGGAACGCTGATGGCGGAAGTTGCAAAAGTGACGGCGATGAAAGGTCCGAATCCTGAGCGCCCGCCGTTCTGGGGCGGCTACCGCCTGGTGCCGGTTGAGATCGAGTTTTGGGCCGATGGCGCCTTCCGGTTGCACGACCGTTTCCGCTGGCGCCGCGATGTCGCATCTGCAGCATGGAAGATCAGCCGTCTCAATCCCTGACAGGAATCGTCAGTTAACCTTGGGTCAAGAGATCTTTCCTGACAATTTCAAGACTTTTTAGCTTGAATTCCAAGGTCAGTTTGGCGCATCAGGACACCATCAAAAAAAAGAAACGCGGTAGGGAATATCCAGTGGCAGAAGATCTCAGCAGCTTGCAGCAAGTTCAGGGGCTGGTGAAGTGGTTCGACCCGGCGAAAGGGTATGGCTTTGTCGTTTCCGACGGCGGCGGACCAGACATTCTTCTGCATGTGAATGTGCTGCGCAATTTCGGGCAAAGCTCAGTTGCAGATGGCGCCCGTATTGAGATCGTGACGCATCAGACCGGCCGCGGCGTTCAGGCCGTCGAAGTGATTTCGATCCAGCCGCCGGAGCGCGAAGACACTCCGGTGCTGAGCGATTTTGCCGAACTGGATATGGGCAGTCTGCAAAACGAGCCGCTTGAGCCCGCACGCGTCAAATGGTTCGACAAGGGCAAGGGCTTTGGCTTTGCCAACGTGTTCGGCCGCGGCGAAGACGTGTTCCTGCATGTCGAGGTCCTGCGCCAGTCGGGCCTTGCGGACCTGCAGCCCGGCGAGGCGCTGGCGATGCGGGTAATCGACGGCAAGCGCGGCCGCATGGCGGTCGAGGTGCTGGCCTGGGAAGCCGCTTTGGCGGCAGGCCACCAGGACTGAGCGGATGCTGCGGCGCCTTCAGCACTGGGGGTTTGCTGCAGCCGTTTGTTCATGCTTAGCCGCACCGGCTCTTGCCGGAGACTGCCAATTAGGCCGGGTCGATCTGCGCGGCGGCTGGGGGCAGACCGGATTTTCCGTTGAAATCGCTGACGATGAGCAGGAGCGCGCCAAGGGGCTGATGTTCCGCGAGTCGATGCCGCGCGGGGCAGGGATGCTGTTTGTCTACGACCGGCCCCAGTCTGCGGCGTTCTGGATGAAAAACACCCTCATCCCGCTGGATATCATCTTCCTTGATGAAAACGGCCTCGTGACCTCAGTTCATGAGAACGCCGTACCGGGCGATCTGAGCCCGATCCCGGGCGGTGATGAGGTGTTTGCAGTGCTTGAAATCAACGGTGGGCTGGCCCGCCGGTACGGTATCGCCCCGGGCACTCAGGTGCGGCATCAAATTTTTTCCGCCAGCAGCGCAGTTTGGCCCTGTTAGGGGTTTTCAAATCACTTTGCCGGAGATAGGAAGGCGCACGGTCCGGGGCGTGGCGCAGTCTGGTAGCGCACCTGTTTTGGGTACAGGGGGTCGTGAGTTCGAATCTCGCCGCCCCGACCACTTCCTTCCATAAATCGTCAGCGAATCCCAACTGGCAGAATCTGCAGCAAGGATTCGCCTCACGCTTTGGGGGATACGTGAGGTCCGAACACAACCTTAAGCGTTAATACTTCCTTAACACGTTGTTAACACTCCCTTAACCAACTGCTGCTGACCCGCATCAGTTGGTTAACGGCATGGCAGGCATCGATGCTGCGGCCCCATCATACCATCGGAAGATCACCGTAAAGTTGTTTGAACGCTCCGCCCGCGCCAAGCCGGCCGAAGGATGTGAATCATTGCCGGGCAGAGCGGTGGCACAGGCTACTCTGCGAGGCGGCAAGTTGTTCGCTTGGAATAAGAAATCCGGGTTGCCCTCAGACCGGAAAAAGTCACCGCCGGACCTGGCTTCCTGTGGATGAATCAATAGCTGCCGCCGGACCCTTGAAACCGCGTATAGCGTCAACAGCAAAGATCGTTGCCAAGGGGTAAATTTAACGTTGACCCATTGTGTGTGAATACGCCAAATTGTGGACACCGGTTGCGATGGTACTAAATCTGGTGGGTTAAGAGGCCACAGCAACAACGCTGAAAAACAGCAGACAGTCCTGTGAAGAAAGGCCGGCGAGGGCCGCAAGTGCGTCAAATGCGGCGTGCGCTGGGTATCTGCGTGTTGCGTGGCCGGAATGGCTGGTGCGGGGGCACCGTGACACTTGACCGATGTGTGCTTGAGAAGGGGCAGAGCATGAAGATCGAACGGAAATTCACCAAACCCGGGCAGGATGCTTACGCCGATCTGGCTTTTGTCTCCGCCACCTCGGAGATTCGCAACCCGGACGGGACTATCGTTTTCCGGCTCGACAACATTGAAATCCCCGCGTCGTGGAGCCAGGTGGCAAGCGACGTGATCGCTCAGAAATATTTCCGCAAGGCCGGTGTGCCGACCCGCCTGAAGAAGGTCCGCGAAAAGGGCGTGCCGGAGTTCCTGTGGCGCTCGGTCCCCGATAAAGGCGCGGAGCTGGGCGGCGAGACGTCCTCCAAGCAAGTGTTCGACCGTCTGGCGGGCGCCTGGGCCTATTGGGGCTGGAAGGGCGGCTATTTCTCCTCTGAGGAGGATGCGCGCG
>JABXIA010000276.1 GCA_013373325.1 Paracoccaceae bacterium | reverse complement strand
CGCGCCGCAAAGCCTGCACCATCAGATCCCAAAACTGAAAGGAGGCAAGGGCGGACCAACCGTTCTGCTGCATGACATCTGCCACCGCGAGATTCACGCCACGCTGACAGAGGCGGAACTGGCCCGCGACTTCAACACACCGGAAGCGCTGCAAGCCCATCCGCGGCTGGCAAAGTTCATCGCCTGGGTTCAGAAACGTCCGCCGGATTTCCGCTCCCGCGTGCCCGGCAAGCGGCGCAAACGCTAACTGATTTCAAGCCCCATAAAGGCCGGGCTGTCACGCAGCTGCGCCCCGGGAATGTGCTGAAACTCAAGCGTTGTGTAGGGCCGCCGCCACAGCCATTCCCGGTTCGCCACCGACTGCAAGTCCGGGTCCGGCGGCCTCTCTTCGGTAAAGGCCAGGAAATGCAAATCGAACCCGAACTCCGCCACGTCCTGAACTGACAGCAGCTTCATGTCGCTATAAAGAGCTAGCTCAGCCGCGATGTCGCCGGTCCGCAACGTGATCTGCCCGACATGCGCGCCGCCGCCCATCGGCAGAACAGGATCCCCCGAACCATCCGGCCGGTTGCCTAGAAAGTCATGCTGCAAAAGCTCTATGGCAAAGCCTTCGGGATCGTGCAGATGCGCCATATAGCCAATATCGCGGAACTGGTGCGGCGCAGAAACCTCCACGCCCTTCTGCCGCAAATGTTCACAGGCGATGACCAGATCGGGCAGGCAAATGCCGATCTTCCAATAACGTTCATCGCGTGAATGCGGCGCCCGGCTGCCGCCGGGCAGCAGGATCAGGTCTGCATCCCCTCCGGAATAACCGGCGCGCCAGGCTTCACCCTCAGCCCGTGCCTCCATGCCGAGCACATCCGCGTAAAACCCCGCCAGCAGCTTTGGGTCTTCGACCTGCAGCCGAAGACCGGAAAGCCGCTTCACCGGCACATCCTCAGGATGCCGGCGGCAATTTCCGGTTTGGCTCCCAGGGCATGGGCCAGCAAGTCCTCCGCCGTTTCCAGCAAGGCTTCAGGCTCCACAACTCGATCCACGAGACCGTAGCCGTATGCCTCCTGCGCGGTGATCTTCTGCCCGGCCGCCAGGATCATCTTGGTGCGGGCAGGCCCGATCAGTGCTGCCATCCGGCCTGCATCCGAAGGCTGCGGCAAATAGCCAAGCTTCATCACGGGGTAGAAGAATTTGGCCGACGGCACCGCAATGCGGATATCGCAAGCCAGCACCATTCCATTGGCACCGCCCGCCAAGGTGCCGTTCAGCGCAGCCACCTTGAGACAGGGGATAGCGGCCATTGCCGCAGACAGCCGCTCCCACAAGGGCGAAGTCGCCAGACCCGCCCGCGCTTCATCCAGATCCGCACCGGCGCTGAACACCTTGCCGGCTCCGGTCAGGATCAGCCCGCGGGCCTCCTGAGCGCGTTCGGCGATCTCTGCCAGTTCCGTCAGCATCGCCTCTGTCAAAGAGTTCGCCTTGTCCGGCCGGTTGATGGTGATGGTCCAAAGACCGTTTTCCGCGATTTCCAATCCGATCATACCAGGCCCACCCGTTTGCGGATGCTGTCCTCGCGCAAGGAAACCTCCTGGCCTACATATTCATCTGCGTCGTCAGTGCACATCCACATCAGCGTCCGGGCCGGCCAATCAGCCGGAATATGGTCCTCCCAGTCCAGCTCGCTCACCGGGTTGATGCCGCTGGCCTTGATCTCGCGCTGCATCTGGGTTGCAACCGTCCCGGGCGACAGGCCCATGGCGCGGATGCCATTGCCGCGTTCTTCCAGGTCGAGCGCTGATGTCAGCATCGCCGCGCCTGCCTTCGACGAACAATAGGCACTCCACCCCTCCAAAGGCCGGTGCGCGGCGCCCGAGCTGACGGTAATTATGGTGCCGCCCCCCGATGGCTTCATCAGCGGCAGCGCAGCCCGGATACCGTTGAACACGCCTTTCAGGTTAATGTCGATCAGCTTGCCCCAGCCGTCCGGCGATGCGTCCTCCAGCCGGGCAATCGGCTCAATCACCCCCGCATTGTTGATTAGAACGTCCAGGCTGCCGAATTTTTGGTGCGCCTTGGCCAGCGCGCTCTCAATAAAGGCGTAGTCAGACACGTCGCAAGCAAATGTCAGCACATTTTTGCCGATCTCACCCGCAAGGTCCTGCAGTGCATCCCCATTCCTTGCCAGCAAGGCCAGATTGGCTCCGGCGGCAGCAAATAAACGGGCGGCATCCGCGCCGATCCCACGGCTGGCTCCTGTAATTGCAACTGTTTTTCCGTTGAATTCCATGCCCGCAACCTCCAAGTGACTGATAACCCAAGTGGTAAAGCGGTTAGGGGGAACGGTCCAGCCCAAGGCCCCCTTGACGGCACCGCCCGCCGGGCCGACGATGTTTTCAATTATCTCTCAGAGAAAGGTTCACTAATGTCCGTTATTCTTGCGCGCGGCAGTGCCGCAGCGGCAATTTTGGTTGTTTCCGCTCAAGGCGCCCTCGCCGACCTGAGCGCACAGGATGTCTGGGCCGACTGGAAGGCGTATCTGACCAGCACCGGCTACACCGTCTCCGGAACTGAAGCTGTTTCAGGCAACACCCTGACCGTTTCCGATGTATCCATGGCCATGCCGATCCCCGAAGAAGACGGCTCCGGCACCATAAGCTTCCCCGAAGTCCAGTTCGTTGAGAACGGCGACGGCACCGTCAATGTTCTGCTGCCTGCCGAGTTTCCGATGGACTTTGAGTTCTCCGGCGATGGCGAAACCTTTGCGGGCAAACTGATTTATTCCCACGATGGCTCTCCGATGAAAGTCGCTGGCGATGCCGAAAACATGAGCTACGACTACAGCTCCTCGAAGGTGACCATGACGCTGGACGAGCTGTCAGCGGACGGTGAGCCAGTGCCCGCAGAGGTGGCAAAGGTTCAGGTCGAGATGAACGACGTTGTCACCAAAAGCACCATGAAGGTTGCCGAGGGGCGCAGCTACGACCAGACCATGACCGCCTCCAGCCTCAGCTATGACATGGGCTTCAATGATCCCGAAGGCGACGGCACCGGCGCATTCAAAGGCGCGCTGCAGGGCCTAAGCTTCACCGGTACCGGCACCGTTCCCGATGGACTGGAAAGCCCGGATATGGCCGCAATGCTTGAAGCCGGTTTTGCCTTTGACGGCACCTTCACCTTCACCGGCGGCAATGGCTCTATCTCCGGTGTGGACGGCAGCGAAAGCTTCGCCATGGAAAGCAACTCCCAAGGCGGCGCATTCACCGTTTCGATGGACAAGCAGCACCTGACCTACGACGTGTCGCAGGTTGCTACCAACGTGAACATCTCCGGCTCCGAGATTCCGTTCCCGCTGGCGCTCAGCATGGCGGAGACCGGCTTCAAACTGATGATGCCGCTGGCAAAATCCGAAGAAGAGCAGGACTTCGCCTTGGGCGTTACCCTGCGGGACTTTGCCGTTCCGGAAATGCTGTGGGGCATGGTCGACCCGACCGGCCAACTGCCGCATGACCCGGCAACCGTCATTCTGGACCTGGCCGGCAAAGGCAAGGTGCTGTTTGACCTCTTCGACCCGGAAGCCATGGAAGCTGTGGAAATGGGTGAGGAACATCCGGGTGAGCTGAACGCGCTGACCGTGAAGCAGCTGCAGGTTTCCGCTGCAGGTGCCGAGCTGACCGGCACCGGCGACTTCACCTTCAACAACGAAGACCTGACCAGCTTTGACGGAATGCCGGCACCGGCAGGTGAGGCCAACCTCAAACTGGTCGGTGCAAATACCTTGATCGACAAGCTGATCGGCATGGGCCTGATGTCTGACAGCGACGCCATGGGCGCGCGGATGATGATGGGCATGCTGGCGGTTCCGGGCGAAGGTGAAGACACCCTGACCTCCAAGATCGAAGTCACCGAAGACGGCCAAGTGCTCGCCAACGGCCAGCGCATCAAGTAACCGTCAAATCCCGAACAGGATCTGGAAAGGGGCTGCCTCACGCAGCCCCTTTTTTGCACCCCGCACTTGCGGCATGTCGCTTCACTGGATAGCTCTTTTAAAGAGCAGAACAGAAGGTGCCCATGACCCAGTCTCCCGAAGCGCTTTGCCACGCCCTGATTGATGCCGCCCGCAATGCCGGCGCAGATGCCGCCGACGCCATGGCAGCCGAAGGCAGCTCCCTCAGTATCGAAGTCCGCGAGGGCAAGCTGGAACACGCAGAGCGTTCGGAAGGCACCGATCTGGGTCTGCGCGTGTTTATCGGCAGGCGTCAGGCCATGGTCTCTTCCTCCGACATGCGGCCAGAAACTATCGCGGCCATGGCCGAACGCGCCGTCGCAATGGCCAAGGAAGCACCAGAAGACCCCTACGCAGGCCTCGCTGATCCGTCTCAGCTGGCCATGGATTGGGATCTTGCTGCACTGGAACTGGAAGACCCCAGCGGAGAACCTGAACCTTCTGCCTTGCAACAGGATGCACTGGCTGCCGAATCTGCTTGTCAGGCGGTAGAGGGCATCACGCAGGTGCAGTCCGCGGCCGCCGGATACGGCCGCCATGTTGTGCATCTGGCAGCCACAAATGGTTTCTCAGGAGGCTATCAGCGCACTGGCCGGTCTCTTTCCTGCACCGGGATCGCGGGGACAGGCACGGGAATGGAGCGGGACCACGACGGCGATTCCCGGACCTTTCAGGCGGACCTGCGCAGCGCTGAGGAGATCGGTCACACCGCAGGTGAGCGCGCGGTCGCCCGGCTGGGCGCCCGCAAGCCCAAGACGGGCAGCTTCCCGGTCCTGTTCGACGAACGCATCTCCTCCTCTCTAATCGGCCATCTGATGTCGGCCGCCAATGGCGCCGCAATCGCCCGCGGCTCCTCCTGGCTGAAGGATTCACTGGGCCAGCAGGTGCTGCCCGAAACCCTCTCTGTCGTTGAGGACCCGCACCGCCCGCGCATTTCCGGCTCCCGGCCCTTTGACGGCGAGGGCCTGGCGACCCGCAGACGCACCGTGGTGGACAAAGGCGTGCTGACCGGCTGGACGCTGGATCTTGCCTCTGCCCGCAAGCTGGGGCTTGAAAGCACCGGCAACGCCGCCCGCGGCATCGGCGGGGTGCCCTCCCCCTCGACCTGGAACATCGCGCTGACCCAGGGTGACGCCAGCCGCGCGGATCTGATCGCACAGATGGGCACCGGCCTGCTGGTCACCTCGATGATCGGCTCCACCATCAATCCCAACACCGGTGACTATTCCCGCGGCGCATCCGGTTTCTGGGTGGAGAACGGCGAGATCGCCTATCCGGTCAACGAATGCACCATCGCGGGCAACCTTCACGACATGCTGCGCCGGATTGTGCCAGCGAATGACGCACGCACGCACCTGTCCACCGTAGTGCCCTCACTGCTGGTCGAAGGAATGACCCTTGCCGGCAACTGACCTTTCCCTGCTTGTAAAAGCGGCGGAACAGGCCGGAGACATCGCATGCCGCTACACTGGTCCTAATACCAAGCGCTGGGACAAGCCCGGCGGCGCTGGCCCGGTGACAGAAGCAGATCTGGCCGTAAACACAATGCTGGAAGACATGCTGCAGCAGGCGCGGCCCGGCTACGGCTGGTTGTCGGAGGAGACTGAGGACAGCCCCGCCCGCCTGGCGCGCGAGCGTGTGTTCATCATCGACCCGATCGACGGCACCCGCAGCTTTGCCGAAGGCTCCCGCACCTGGGCCCATTCCATCGCTATTGCCGAAGCAGGCGAGGTCAGGGCTGCGGTCATTTATCTGCCACAGCGGGAGCTAATGTACACAGCCGCAAAGGGAGAGGGTGCCGCCTGCAACGGCAGCCCGATCAGGATCTCCGCTGCCACAGAGCTAGCGGACACGGAAATTCTGGCCGCCAAGCCAAATCTGCAGCCGCACCACTGGCAGGGCGGCACACCGCCTGCGTTCATCCGCAGCTACCGGCCCTCACTGGCCTACCGCCTGGCCAAGGTGGCAGACGGCCGGTTCGGAGCCATGCTGACGCTGCGCCCGAGCTGGGAATGGGACATTGCCGCCGGCGATTTGCTGGTGCGCGAGGCAGGCGGCACCATTACGGACAGGTCAGGCAAGCTTCTGCGCTTCAACAACCCGCATCCCCTTCTGAACGGGGTGGTTGCCGGAAACACACCTCTGCACACGGCGCTGATGGCGGCGCTGGACCCGGCAGGGCCTGGCATCACTGGACATTGAACCGGCCGCAGCTTATGCGATCTGCGCTGCCTTCAATGGCATGGCGCAAGATTTTCACAGACAACACCGCACGTTGCAGCTACCTTTGGCCGGAAAAATCAAATCGAAACAGATGCAACGGCGAACCATAAACTCCAGCCGCCCTGCGGTGCTGCAGCCCCGCCCCCCTGGTGAACTGCTCTGGGTGCACGCGTCCACACCGGAACGCTACCTTGCGCTTTGCGACATCGGACGCCGTCTCAAGACCCAGCGCCCGGATCTGTCTGTGCTGGCCAGCTGGGAACCCGGATTGCATCTGACCGGCACTGTCGGCTGCGACGTCCCTGTCGGCCCGCTAGCGGAAGACACCTTGGCAGAGGCCCGCGAATTCGTCGCGCATTGGCAGCCCGATGCCTGCATCTGGACCGGCACGCCGGCCCGGCGGGTCATGCTGCGGCATTTGCGCGACCAGGGAACGGGTGTGCTTCTGGCCGACCTTCTGGACAATGAACTGCCGCACCGCACCAGCCGCTGGCTGCCGGATCAACGGCGCAGGATGCTTGAAAGCCTGACTGGCATTCTGACACCATCAAAAACGGTTCGGGACCGGCTGATCCGGCTGGGTTACCCGGCTGAAAGGCTGGAAATGGCCGGTAAGCTTCGCGTGTCTGCCGTTCCCCCAGGCTGCAACGACGATGAACTGGCCTCCATGCAGCAAACCCTGGGCAGCCGCCCGGTCTGGCTGGCGGCCCACGTCAAACTGGACGAGCTGCCCCGCGTACTGGATGCTCACCGGTCCGCGTTACGGCTGCTGCACCGCCTGCTGCTGGTAGTTGCTCTGGACAATCCTTCGGATCTGGAAGCGGCCCGTGACCTCGTGCAGAACAGCGGGCTTTCCTTTGCCGATTGGGAAGCCGGAGGCGAGCCGGAAGACTACAACCAGGTTCTGCTCACCGCCGGCGAGGATCTTGGCCTCTGGTACCGCTTGTCGCCCGTCGCCCTGATCGCCAGCAGTCTGGATCCGGCAGCCCAGGGCCAGTCGCCGCTTGATGCCGCGGCACTCGGATCTGCGCTGATGCATGGTCCAGGCATCCACGCCCACCGGGAGCTTTACGAAAGGCTGAGCAGGGCCGGCGCTGCAACCAGGGTGCAGACACAAGGCGAAATGTCCGACACTGTTGTTGCGCTTTCGGCACCGGACAAGGCAGCCGAGATGGCCCTGGCCGGCTGGCAAAGCGTTACCGAAAGTGCGGCCACAACAGACACACTTCTGGAGAAGGTCCAGGCCCTTTTGGATCAGCGCGAGGACAACAATGCGGGCACCTGATTTCTGGCACAAGCCGCCGGGAGAATACGATCTGCGGTCAACTCTGCTGGCTCCGCTGGGTTGGGCCTATGCGCGCGCCACTGCATCCCGGCTGGCAAAAGGCAATCCCGTTGCACCCGGTGTGCCGGTGATTTGCGTCGGCAACCTGAATGCTGGCGGCACCGGCAAAACGCCGACCGTAATTTGGCTGCTCGATACCCTGCGCAGCCTCGGTCACGAACCGCATGTGGTCACCCGCGGCCATGGCGGAACGCTGGAAGGGCCAGTTCAGGTGTTTCCCGGCAAGCACAAGGCAGTGCAGACCGGGGACGAGCCTCTGCTGCTGGCCGCCTTCGGCGAGGTGTGGGTAGCCAAAGACCGTGCAGCAGGCGCCCGTGCTGCAACAGAGGCAGGGGCAACGGTTATCGTTTTGGATGACGGGTTTCAGAACCCCGCAGTCGCCAAGGACCTGTCACTTATTGTGGTCGATGCCCAGTACGGTTTCGGCAACGGGCGCTGCCTGCCCGCAGGTCCCTTGCGCGAACCTGTTGCCACTGGGCTAAAACGAGCCAACGCAATTCTGTCACTGGGCGCGGAGTCGGCTCAGGAAGCTTTCACCGCGGTTTGGAGCGGCCGGATTCAAGGACTGCCGCATTTCACTGGCGCATTGGAGCCCCTGCAGACCGGCATGCCCTGGCACGGCACCCGAGTGCTGGCCTTTGCCGGTATCGGCCATCCGCAGAAATTTTTCAGCACTCTGCGCGGCCTTGGAGCCGATATTGCCCGGTCTGAGGCATTGGACGATCACCAGCCGCTGACCCCGGCGCTGATGAATCGGCTGGAAAACGAGGCCAAGCTGCTGAACGCGCAGCTGGTCACGACCGAAAAGGACGCCGTGCGGCTGCCGGACAGTTTCCGCTCCAAGGTCATTACCCTGCCTGTCCGCCTGCGTATCGCCGGAGATGAGGGACTAAAAGACATGCTGAAAAAAGCCGCACCTGCACCCTGACTTGCCATAGCGCTGCAAAGAAAAAGCCCGGGCACCAGGCCCGGGCTTTTATCGTTCTGCTTACTCGTGCTTAACTTTCGAGTTCAGCATCCAGCAGTTTCTTGAAGTCTTCGTAAGACTGGTTCGAAACCTTCTCGCCGTTCAGAATGAAGGACGGGGTGGATTCGATCCCATGCTCAGTCGCATTTTCCTGATACCAGTTCACCAGAGTCTGCGCCTTCTCGCCGTCCTGCAGACAGGCCTCCAGCTGGTCGTTTTCGATGCCTGCCAAACGGCCGATCTTGCGCAGTTCATCAATGATCTCCGGCGCGCCGCCGGCGCGCGCCCATTCCGATTGGCCCTTATAGATCAGGTCGGAAATGCCAAAGAACTTCTCCGGCCCGCTGCAGCGCGCAATCATCGAGGCCCACAGCCCGTAGCGGTCAAAATAAACTTCGCGGTAGATGAACTTCACCTTGCCGGTATCGATGTAATCCGCCTTCAGCTGTTTAAAGGTATTGTTGTGAAAGTTCGCGCAGTGCGGGCAGGTGTAGGATGCATATTCGATCAGCGTAACAGGCGCGTCCTCCGCCCCCAGCGTCATCTCGGTGATGGCCGAGGTGTCCACTTCAGCTTCCTGCGCAACCGCTGCGCCAACCAGCGGGTTTGCCGGCAGATTGCTGTTGCTGCCCAAACCCGACAGGGCATAACCGCCCGCAACCACCGCAACCGCGGCCAAGACACCAGACATCAAACGGGTCATTTGAACCCCTTTCCTTGCGTTTTCTGTTTTGTCAGCACATTGCGCCCCAGGCGTTCCAGGGCGGCGCGCAAATCGTCATTTTCCACCCCGGCGGCTGCCTTGCTGGCCTCAGCCGCATTCTGCGGGTCCGGCTGCAGCGGCGCTTGCACCTTGGGGGCATATTTGAATTCCACGCGGCCGTCGGAAAATCCCGTCGGTGCCGTTTGCGTGATCCGCACCTTGGAAATGGCGTTAAAACCATAGACCGCGTTCACCCGCTCACGCAGGCGTTCCTTTTGCATTTCGAGCATCGGCGCGTTGGCCCCGGTGGTCAGAACCGTCAGCGTAGCACCAAAGGAGCCCCGCCCGTAGCCGATGTTCACGGGACGGGCCATCGCAGCAATATCCGGCCCGGCGATCTCCTCCCAATGGGTCAGCAGCCGGGACACCGCGAATCCGCGGCTTTCGCCCGCTTTGCGGATCTGCTCGCTAAGGAGCTTGGAGGTCCGGGAGAACCCGCGTGTGGTGCTGCGCCTGAATGCCATGATCTAGGTTTTGCTCGACTGCCCGCCCTATTGTAAAGAGCGGTAATGCAGGCGCCAGCCAAACCGCCGCCCAAGGAATAACGAATGCGTGACTTGAATAGCGATTTTGCTGCGATGGGCGAAGACCTGCTTGCTTGGTATGACGTTCATGCCCGCGAGATGCCCTGGCGTGTCGGTCCGGCAGACCGTGCCGCCGGCAACCGCCCGGACCCCTACAGGATCTGGCTCAGCGAGGTGATGCTGCAGCAGACCACCGTGGCTGCCGTGCGCGATTACTTCCTGCGCTTCACCAGCCGGTGGCCAACGGTTCTGGATCTGGCCGCCGCTGAAGACGCCGACGTGATGAGCGAATGGGCCGGCCTTGGTTATTACGCCCGCGCCCGCAACCTGCTGAAAAGCGCCCGCGCGGTAGCACAGGATCACGGCGGCAGCTTTCCGGACAGCTACGAGGGCCTGCTCAAGCTGCCCGGCATCGGCCCTTACACCGCTGCGGCAATCGCCTCCATCGCCTTTGACCGGGCTGAAACCGTGCTCGATGGCAATGTCGAGCGGGTGATGGCCCGTGTTCACGACATCCACGACCCGCTCCCGGGCGTCAAACCGGTGTTGAAAGACCGTGCGCGGGAGCTCACACCAGTGCAGCGCCCCGGCGATTACGCTCAGGCGGTGATGGACTTGGGCGCCACCATCTGCACTCCCCGCAACCCGGCCTGCGGCATCTGCCCCTGGCGCGGTCCTTGCGCGGCCCGCGTTGCCGGAACCGCGGCCGATTTGCCCCAGAAAACGCCGAAGAAACCCAAACCCACCCGGCACGGAATCGTTTACTTGGCGGAATCAGCCGATGGCACCTGGCTGCTGGAACGGCGGCCGGACAAGGGTCTGCTGGGCGGCATGCTCGGTTGGCCCGGCTCCGATTGGAGCGATGACCCCGACCCGAACCCGCCCTTTGAAGCAGACTGGCAGGAACTGCCCGGCGAAGTGCGGCACACGTTCACCCACTTCCACCTGTTTTTGCGTGTCATGACTGCAGAACTTCCCAATGGCTTCAATCACAGCGCTGGTCAGGAACTGATCACGCGCCACAACTTCAAACCCTCCAACCTGCCCACAGTGATGCGCAAAGCCTTCGATCTTTACAAAGGCCGCTAGGTTACCCTGCGCACCACTTGGGTTTTCAGGTGTCAGGGCATAGGGTTTCCCCAAACGCGCGCTGACTGATTTGGGAGACCCGGCATGATTGCCCCCGAAACTCTTTCCCGCTGGCAAAGCGCCCTGCCGTTCTGGATGTCTTTTCTGCTGCTGCCGCTGGTTTGGATCGCGGTTCTGCAGGGCGGCTGGGCGCTGCTGCTGCCGCCGCTGGTCACCTGGTACCTGTTTGCGCTGCTGGACGGGGTGTTCGGGCTCAACCTGGAAAACGCCGACCCGGAAACACCGGACAGCGACCTCAAGTGGTACAAGGCGCTGACCGCGGCTTGGGTGCCGCTTCAATTCGTCACTTTGTTCGGACTGATCTGGTACGTCAGCGGCGCGGAGCACCTGAATAGCTTCGAGAAATTCGCCGCATTCTTTGGTGTTGGCGTCGTCACGGGCGCGGTGGGTATCAACTACAGCCACGAGCTGATGCATCAGTCCAGCCGGGTGGAGCGCTGGCTGGGGGATATCCTTCTGGCGATGGTGCTTTATTCGCATTTCCGGTCAGAGCACCTGCTGGTGCATCACCGCTACGTCGGCACTCCGCGGGATCCGGTTACCGCCCGCTACAACGAGGGTTTCCATCGCTTCTACCCGCGGGTGCTGCGGCAATGCTGGCACTCCGCCTTCCGGGCCGAGAAAGAAAAACTGGCCAAAAAGAACCGCCCCTGGACCGACCGCTCCAACCCGTTCTTCCGCTACTGGGCCTTGCAGGCGGCCATGCTGCTCCTGGCGCTGATGCTGGGCGGGCTGACCGGCGTCCTTCTGTTCCTGGTTCAGGTCGGCACCGCGATCTGGCAGCTGGAAGTGGTCAACTACGTCGAGCACTACGGGCTGACTCGCAAACACCTGGGCGACGGCAAATACGAGCCGGTGCAGCCGCGTCATTCCTGGAACGCTGCGCACAAGGCATCGAACTGGCTGCTGATAAACCTGCAGCGCCACTCAGACCACCACTACAAGCCGAACCGCCGCTTTCCGCTGCTGCAGAACTACACCGAGGCCGACGCACCGCAGCTGCCATACGGCTATCCGGTCATGACCATTGCCGCGATGATCCCGCCCCTGTGGCGGCGGGTGATGAACCCGCGGGTGCGCCGCTGGCGGCAGACTTACTATCCCGAAATCACCGACTGGCACGCCTATAACAAGGCGCAGAACCCGATGCCGCGTTAAGGATCAGACCCAAGCCAAAACCGTCATCGGCTGATCCAGCCCGCGCACTTCCTGATCCGGATGGCGGGCTGCGCCGTCCAGCAGATCCAGCCCGGCCAGCTCAGCCTTGACCTGCGCAGCCATCGTTTCGCTGACAACAATACTGGCCTGCAGCCTGCGCGTCAGGTTCTCCAGCCGCGCGGCCATGTTCACCGTCATGCCCAAAACCGCGTATTCCAGCCGGTTGGCACCGATATCGCCCAGCAGCGCCTCGCCATAATGAATGCCAATCCCGGCGCGAATCTCGGGCTTGCCCTGTTTCGCACGCTCCCGGTTCCATCTCGCCAGCGAGGCCCGCATCGCATGGGCGCAGGCCAGCGCGTTGGTAGCATCCTGTGTCCCGGCAACCGGCGTGCCGAATGTCGCCATCAGCCCGTCCCCCAGATACTTGTCCAGCGTGCCGTGATGGCGGAACACCTCCCGCTCCATCCGGCCATGGAATTCGCGCAGGAGATCAATCACCGCATGCGGATTCATGCCTGCTGACAGCCGGGTAAATCCAATAATGTCAATGAACAGAACTGCCACATTCTCGCTGCGCACCTGCTTCAGCGGCTCATCGTTCTGGGACAGTTGCTCCACCACGTTGGGCGAGAAATAGCGCGACAAGTTCGCCCGCTCCCGCTCCAGGCTGGCATTGCTGCGCAAGAGCCCGTTGAACCGGCGCACCGAGAATCCCAGCGTTACCGCCACCAGGACAAAGACAAGCGCTTCCTGCACCCGCAATTTGACCACAAAACTGTTCGGGTCGAAGAACTCTGCCAGTTCCGGCTCAAAGCCAATGGCGGCGCCAACAGCCTCCGTCAGACCAGGAATCGGGCTTGAGAAGCACCAGACCAGCCCCAGCGCACTCAGCCACATCATCGAGGTCCAGGTTCCGATCGCAATCACCGTGCGCCAGGAGTAGGCCATAGTGCCCGCGGCAAGAATGATGAAGAAGTACTGGAAGTTATCGAACCGATAATGCATCGCCGCAGGAATTTCGCGGGGATCAAATGGGTTGGGCACAACCAGAGCAAAGGTCATGACCGCAAGGTCAAGAAAGATCAGGAACAGCTCCAGCCGCGATTTGCCAACCTTTCCCGCCCGGCTGATGAACCAGCCGTTCAGGCACAGAAGCGCAAGAAGCCCGTGGTAATACAGCACGCTCCAGACAGGGTTCAGAAAGACGATGAATACCGCAACAATCGGCAGCGCAATCCAGCGTGCGCGAACGGCCAGCTGCAACCCGCGCCGCTTGTGCGCGTCCAATGCGGCTTCCGCAAACCTGCCCTCCGCAGCGGAGAGCTCCTGGCTGCTTGTTTCTGCCGCTCTGGCAGCCCCGGTTCCGGTTGCAAACGCCGTATCGGTCATTGGCTCTCCCTCTTCCCGCTGGCTGCAGCAGTCATCGACCTTCAGATAGTGATCCTGCATCAATCAGGGAATAGCCCATCGAACCGCATACATGCAAAAAACCCCGCCTGATCCAGGCGGGGCAAGGTGTGCGCCTGCGCAAATTGCACAGACGCCTGCAATAGAACGATATTTTCTGAATAGCTCCGGGGGTCGTCAGTTCTGCATTTCTGCCCGGATCTGCTGGCGCAGAACATCGATCGGCACTGTCTTGCCATCGCGCTTGAAGCACCAGTAGGTCCAGCCGTTGCAGGACGGCGCGTTTTCCAAATGCGCGCCGACCTGATGGATAGACCCCTTGATATTGTCGCCGATTAGGGTTCCGTCAGCACGCACCTTTGCCTTGTGGCGGCGGTTCATCGAATAGAGTTCCTCGCCCGGGCGCAGCATGCCGCGTTCAACCAGCTGACCGAAGGGCACCCGCGGCGCCGCGCGCTTGCTGGCGGAAACCTCCAGCGACTCGCGATCGAATTTGCGCACTGCCTTGATCCGCTTCTCCGCCACCTTGCGGTAGGCTTCCTCGCGCTCGATGCCGATGAACTCGCGCCCCAGCATCTTGGCCACGGCGCCGGTGGTGCCGGTGCCGAAGAACGGGTCGAGCACCACGTCGCCGGGGTT
>JABXIA010000189.1 GCA_013373325.1 Paracoccaceae bacterium | reverse complement strand
GGGAATGGTGCCCAGGAGAGGACTCGAACCTCCACGTCCATACGGACACTAGCACCTGAAGCTAGCGCGTCTACCAATTCCGCCACCTGGGCAGGTGTCGTGAAACCGGCGTATAAGATGGTTTGCGGGGGCCGTCAAACGGAAAACGCGGGCACAGCCAACGGCGGCGCGCGCATTGGATTGCGGCCTTAGCCGCAAGCGCGGGGTTTCCAGCCAGTATGTGACAATTCGGACTGATTGCCGGTTTTTGCATTCCATTTTGGAATGAAGCCAGTACGCAAACTCATTGGCTTCGAGGTCCGGATATGCGGATAAAGATATGGTCAGTCAGCGTAAGGAGGCCGCATGGACCGCGCCCAGATCGTGCATCAGAACTTCCTGGACCGGGTCAGGGCCGGAAACCTTCCCGCAGGTGCTGCGCCAGGCGGGCCGCTGGCGGCGGCTGAGGCCGTCTCCGCCTTTCGCGCGCAGGTGCTGAGCCGGGCGCTGGACCTGACCAGCCGGGACATGCAGAAAGCGGGGCAGGGGTTTTACACCATCGGTTCTTCCGGGCATGAGGGGATGGCGGCGGTGGCCCGCGCCCTGCGCCCGACCGACATGGCGTTCCTTCATTACCGTGATGCGGCGTTTCAGATCGCCCGTGCCGATCAGGTGCCGGGGCAGCGGATTGCCTGGGACATGCTGTTGTCCTTTGCCTGCTCCAGCGAAGACCCGACCTCGGGCGGGCGGCATAAGGTGCTGGGGTCCAAGGCTCTGATGATCCCGCCGCAGACCTCGACCATTGCCTCGCATCTGCCCAAGGCAGTGGGCGCGGCCTATTCCATCGGTGCCGCCAAGCGGCACCAGCCGGAGCATCAGATGCTGCCGGAGGATGCCATTGTCATGTGTTCCTTCGGCGATGCCTCCGCCAACCACTCGACCGCGCAGGGTGCGATCAACACCGCGGGCTGGACCTCCGTGCAGTCGACGCCGCTGCCGTTGCTGTTTGTCTGCGAGGACAACGGTATCGGCATTTCGACCAAGACGCCGAAAGGGTGGATCGAGGCGTCGCTGGCAGGGAGGCCCGGCATCCGGTATTTCAAGGCTGACGGGCTGGATATCTACGACGCCTTCGCGGTGGCGCAAGAGGCGGCGGAGTATGTGCGGACGCGCAAGAAGCCGGCGTTCCTGCATCTGCGCACTGTGCGTCTGTATGGCCATGCCGGGGCGGATGTGCCGACCACCTATATGGCCAAGGCAGAGGTGGAGGCGGATGAGGCAAACGATCCGCTGCTGCATTCAGTGCGGATGCTGGATGAGGCCGGGGCATTGAAGCCGGCCGAGGCGCTGAAAATCTACACGGACACCTGCGCGCGGGTGGAGCGGATCCGGGCTGAGGCGGTGGCACGGCCGCATCTGAAAACGGCGGCGGATGTCGCGGCCAGCCTGATCCCGCCCAAGCGGGAGTGCGCGCCCACCAACGGCCCCAGTGCCGAAGCGCGCGCTGCGGCCTTTGGCAGCGACATGCGGTCGATGGAGGAGCCGCAGCCGATGTCGCGCCTGATCAACTGGGCGCTGACCGACCTGATGCTGGAGCACGGCGAGATCGTCATGATGGGCGAGGATGTGGGCCGCAAGGGCGGGGTCTATGGCGTCAGCCAGAAGCTGCAGCAGCGGTTCGGACCGGACCGGGTGATCGACACGCTGCTGGACGAGCAATCGATCCTGGGACTGGCGATCGGTATGGGGCACAACGGGTTCCTGCCGGTCCCGGAAATCCAGTTCCTCGCCTATCTGCACAACGCCGAGGACCAGCTGCGCGGCGAGGCGGCGACGTTGCCGTTTTTCTCCAACGGGCGGTTTTCAAACCCGATGGTGCTGCGGATTGCAGGGCTGGGGTACCAGAAGGGGTTTGGAGGCCATTTCCACAACGACAACTCGCTGGCGGTGCTGCGCGACATTCCGGGGCTGGTGATTGCCTGCCCGTCGGACGGGGCGGAGGCCGCGATGATGATGCGCGAGGCGGTGCGGCTGGCGCGCGAAGAGCAGCGGGTGGTGGTCTTTGTCGAGCCC
The DNA here is from genome assembly GCA_013373325.1 of Paracoccaceae bacterium. Lineage (GTDB taxonomy): Bacteria > Pseudomonadota > Alphaproteobacteria > Rhodobacterales > Rhodobacteraceae > Leisingera. The sequence continues at coordinate 2,238 of JABXIA010000189.1, read as the reverse complement.
ATCGCGCTGTATCCGATGCGTGACTTGCATGAGGCCAAGGATGGCGGCTGGATGCGGAGCTATCCCTCGCCGGACCGGCGTATTGGCTTGGGCGAGGTTGGCGTGCATGGGGAGGGCAGCGATTTGGCCATCGTGACCTATGGCAATGGGCGTTACCTGTCGGCCCAGGCGCAGGCGGAGCTGGCGGCGCAGGGCATGGATGCGCGGATTGTGGACTTGCGCTGGCTGGCGCCCTTGCCGGATGCGGCGCTGCTGGAAGCAGTGAATGGCTGCAAGAACGTGCTGATCGTTGATGAATGCCGCATCACCGGCAGCCAGTCGGAGGCCCTGATGGCGCTGTTTGCAGAACAGAGTGATATCCCAACGGCTCGGATCGCCGCCAGCGATTGTTTTATTGCAACCGGGCCGGCCTATGGTGCGACGCTGCCGTCGAAGGATAGCATTGTTGCGGCTGCGTTGAAGCTGGCAGGAGGCAAGTTATGACCCGCACCGCCGTTTTGATCTGCCCGGGCCGGGGCACCTATAACAAGGCAGAGCTGGGCTACCTGCACCGCCATCATGCGGACAAGACGGCGCTGTTTGCGGGCTTTGACGCGCAGCGCCGGGACGCCGGGCAGGAAGAGATCTCCGCGCTGGACGGGGCCGCGCGGTTCTCCGTGTCGAAGTATTCGCGCGGGGATATTGCCTCGCCGCTGATCTATGCGTCCGCATTTGCCGATGCGCAGTCACTGGCGGAGGATATCGAGGTGGTTGCGGTCACCGGCAACTCGATGGGCTGGTATATTGCGCTGGCGGCGGGCGGGGCGCTGAGCGCTGATGATGGATTCAAGGTTGTGAACACCATGGGCACGCTGATGCAGGACCAGCTGATCGGTGGCCAGCTGGTCTATCCCTTTGCCGGGCCGGACTGGCAGAACAACCCTGTGCGCAAGGCGGAGCTGCTGGCGCTGGCGGCAGAGATCACCGCGCGCGAGGGGCACCATCTGGCACTGTCGATTGATCTGGGCGGGATGCTGGTGTCGGCCGGAAACGAGGCCGGGCTGGCGGCGTTCGAGGCGGCGGTGCCGGTGGTCGAGGAACGTTTCCCGATGCGGCTGGCCAATCATGCCGGGTTTCATACCAGCCTGCAGGCGCCAGTCGCGGCAGAGGGGCGCAGGCGCCTGACCGCGGAGACGTTTAGCCAGCCGGATGTGCCGCTGATCGATGGGCGCGGGCAGATCTGGTGGCCGGGTGCCACGGATACGCAGGCCCTGTGGGATTACACTTTGGGTCATCAGGTGGTGGAGCCTTATGACTTCACGCTCGCTGTGCAGAATGCGGCCCATGAGTTTGCGCCTGATCTGTTTATCGTGACCGGCCCGGGTACAACGCTGGGCGGCGCGGTGGCGCAATCGCTGGTGCAGGCTGGCTGGCAGGGGATGACAGGAAAGGCGGATTTTAAGGCGCGGCAGGCGGAGGCGCCGCTGCTGGTCTCGATGAGCGATGCGGGGCAGCGCTCCTTGGCGGCGGGCTGATCAAGCGGCGGGAGGGGCTCCCGCGCCTGTTGCCTGCATCACAGATGCGGGCAAAGCAACCTGGGGCGCGGCACTGCCCTGGGGGCAGTGCCGAAGGGGAGGCTGAGAAGGCTGTCTGTGGCAGGGTTACTCTGCAGCTGCCTGGGAATTCCCGCCGGCTTGAATTGCAAAGCAGCTGACGGGCTGGGAGACATTGTGCAGGCTGACTGCGCCAAGTGAGACCCCCTGCGAAGGGTCGCTGAGGATGTCGCGGCTGACGACAATCGTGTGGTCCGCGGTTTTTCCGTAGTCGCCCAGCCGGGCGGCGATATTGGCGGCCTGACCGATCACCGTGAAGTCCAGACGCTCCCGCGAGCCGATGTTGCCATAGGTTACGCGGCCATAGGCGATGCCGATGGCGGCCTCGCAGCGGTGGCCGTCTTCTTCCTGTGCAATTTCCTCCAGCCGGGCAACGATTGCGCGGGCGCTGTCCAGGGCCTGGGTTCGGGCTTTGTCTGGATCGCTGCCCGCCGGGAAGACGGCCAGCACAGCATCGCCGATGAATTTCAGCACTTCGCCGCCGTGATCATGCACGATGGTCGAGGCGGTCTCGAAGAACTGGTTCAAGAGCGCGATGTAGTCCCGGCGGCCCAGCTGCTCCTCCAGCCGGGTGGAGCCGCGCAGATGGCAGAACATGATGGCGGCGTCAATTTCGTCGCCGTCGCCGCGGCGGATTTCGCCGCCG
>JABXIA010000385.1 GCA_013373325.1 Paracoccaceae bacterium | reverse complement strand
GCCGCGCCATCGGCCTGCGCGCAGATATGGACGCGCTGCCGATCCCCGAGGCCTCGGGCGTGGACTACGCCTCCAAGACGCCTGGCGTGATGCACGCCTGCGGCCACGACGGCCACACATCGATGCTGCTGGGAGCTGCTAAGTATCTTGCAGAGACACGGAACTTCGACGGCAAGGCTGTGCTGATTTTCCAGCCGGCAGAGGAAGGCGGCGCCGGCGGCAAGGCGATGTGCGACGACGGTCTGATGGATGGCTGGGGTATTCAGGAAGTCTATGGCCTGCACAATATGCCTGGACTGCCGGTAGGCGAATTTGCCATCCGCCCGGGTCCGCTGATGGCGTCCTCGGATGAATTCACTATCACCGTCACCGGCAAGGGCGGCCACGCCGCCGCCCCGCATGAGGCGATTGATACGACGCTGGCGGCCTCCCAGATTGTGGTCTCGCTGCATTCCATCGTCTCGCGCAACGTGGACCCTATCAAACGCGTGGTGCTGACCGTCGGCACCTTTGAAACCGACAGCACCGCCTCCAATGTAATTGCTCATACCGCCAAACTGCAGGGCACCGTCCGCACCCTGGACCCCGAGTACCGTACCCAGGCCGAAGGCTGGGTGCGCCGGGTGGCTGAGAGCACTGCGGCGGCCTTCGGCGCCACGGCGGAGGTTGAATGGGTTCCGGGCTATCCCGTTACAATCAATGATGAAAACAGCACTGCCCATGCGGTGGAGGCGGCGCAGGCGGTTTCTGCCAAGGTCGATGCCGAGACCCCGCCGATCATGCCGTCCGAGGACTTCTCCTACATGCTGGAACAGCGTCCCGGCGCCTATGTTTTCCTCGGCAACGGCGACACCCAGATGTGCCACCACCCGGCCTATGTCTTTGACGACGAGGCGATCCCGCTGGGATGCAGCTGGTTTGCCGAACTGGTGGAACGAAGAATGCCCGCGGCCTGAGGCTGCGGGGGAAAGACAACCAAAGGAGTGAGAAATGCCGGTCAAGAACCGCTTTGCCGAACTGCAGGATGAAATCACCGCCTGGCGCCGTGACATCCACGAAAACCCGGAAATCCTGTTCGAAACCCACCGCACCAGCGCGCTGGTGGCAGAGAAACTGCAGGAGTTCGGCTGCGACGAAGTGGTGACCGGCATTGGCCGCACCGGCGTGGTCGGCGTGATCAAGGGCAAGGCGGACACCTCCGGCAAGGTGATCGGCCTGCGCGCCGACATGGACGCGCTGCCGATCCACGAGCAGACCGGCCTGGACTATGCCTCCAAGACCCCCGGCGCGATGCATGCCTGCGGCCATGACGGCCACACCGCGATGCTGCTGGGCGCCGCCAAGTACCTGTCGGAAACCCGCAATTTCGACGGCACCGTGGTGGTGATCTTCCAGCCCGCAGAAGAGGGCGGCGGCGGCGCCAAGGTAATGTGCGACGACGGTCTGATGGACCGCTGGGGCGTGCAGGAAGTCTACGGCCTGCACAACTGGCCGGGCCAGCCGCTGGGCACCTTTGCCATCCGTCCGGGGGCGTTCTTTGCCGCCACCGACCAGTTTGACATCACCTTCGAGGGCCGCGGCGGCCATGCCGCCAAGCCGCATGAGACCGTGGATACCACCGTACTGGCCGCCCAGGCCGTGCTGGCGCTGCAGACCATCGCCTCGCGCAATGCCGACCCGGTGCATCAGATTGTTGTTTCTGTGACCTCGTTTGAGACGTCTTCAAAAGCGTTCAACGTGATCCCGCAGAAGGTGCAGATCAAGGGCACTGTGCGCACCATGTCGGGGGAGATGCGCGATCTGGCCGAGAAGCGGATCAACGAGGTCTGCACCGGCATCGCGGCGACTTTCGGCGGCACAGCCGATGTGACCTATCACCGCGGCTATCCGGTGATGGTGAACCACGAGGAGCAGACCGAGTTCGCTGCCAAGGTGGCGGCCAGCGTGTGCGGCTCCTGCGGGGATGCGCCGCTGGTGATGGGCGGTGAGGATTTCGCTTTCATGCTGGAGGAGCGTCCCGGCGCCTATATTCTCATGGGCAACGGCGACACCGCGATGGTGCATCACCCGGAGTACAACTTCAACGACGACGCAATCCCTGCGGGCTGCAGCTGGTGGGCGGAGATCGTCGAGCAGCGGATGCCTGCGGCCTGATCTGAGACGGAGGAGGGGGCCGTCTGCCCCCTCTTGAGCCTGCGGCTCAATTCACCCCCGAGGATATTTCCGGCCAGATGAAGAGGGATCATGTTGCGCTGCGGCGCTGGTGTCAGTGCTCCAGCAGTTCGCGGTATATGGCGACCAGGGTTTCGGCCTCTTTCTCCAGGGCGAAATTGGTCATGGCGTGTTTGCGGGCCGCCGCGGACCACTCGGCCAGCCGGCCATCGGTGGACAGGACTTCGTTGATTGCCTCCACCATCTGTGCGGTTTCGCACGGGTCGATCAGCAGGCCGGTCTCACCCGGCGCGATCAACTCCTCGAAGGCGCCGACACGGGTCGCCACTGCAGGCACGCCGCAGGACATGGCTTCGAGCGGGGTGAGGCCGAACCCCTCCCAGCGCTGCGGAGCAACGTAGAGATCCAGCGCCTGGTACCAGCGGGAAACCTCCCAGACCGGCACCTCTGCCGGGAACAGCATGCGGTCCGACAGGCCCGCAGCCTCGACCTTGGCGCGCAGTTCTTTTTCGAACGCCACGTGTTTTTCCGTCGCGCGGCCCATCACCAGGCCCACCGCATTGGGGTGCGCCTTCAGCACCTCGAGCATGGCGTCGACAAAGACGTCGGTGCCTTTTTGCGCCCGGATGCGGCCGTAGCAGCCGATCAGGATAGCGTCGTCGGGCAGGCCCAGCTCCCGCCGCAGCGCCGCCTTGTCGGCAGGCGGGGAGAACTCTTCGGTGTTGATCCCGTGGTGCACCACCTGCGCAGGTTTCTCAAGGTAGGCCGCACCCTTGGCCGAGGTGGCGATCACCCGGTCCATCTGAGAGATCAGCCACTTGGTATAGCCGGAGTGGTGGCGCTGCGACGCGGAGGTAAACAACAGCTTCAGCCGCTTGCCTAGGAGGTATTTCAGCGCCAGCCCGCCCAGCATTTCCACGTTGCGGCGGGCGTGCCAGACGCGGGCGCCTGAGGGGCCGTTGCGGTTCATCAGGATAAGCTGCGCAGCCGACAGATGCGGCATGTCCCCGGGCAGGCCGCTGCCAGCGGTGGCAATGGCGATCTGCTGACGCTGCAAAGGCACCAGCCGCACGATAGTAGAGGTGACGCCGGAGAGGCGGCGCTTGAAATTCGGTGCAATGACTTCGATCTCGTTGGCGTTGACCTGTGCCATCAGGGTCTCCTATCAGGCAGCAGCGCCAGCAGGGCGTCCACTGTCTTGTCCAGTTGATCCGACTGCCGCGAGATGAACGCCTTGGCACCATCGCGGGCGGCCTGGAAGACCGCGGGCTTTTCAAGCCATTCCGAAACCTGCGCCGCCAGCTCCGCCGCAGCGGACCGGACCTCTGCCGCTGCGCCAAGGGTGGTCAGCTCGGCATAGGTCTCGGCGAAGTTAAAATGCCCGGTGCCGGTGATCACCGCAGCACCTGCCTGCATCGGTTCAAACGGGTTGTGGCCGCCGATTTCACGCAAGGAGCCGCCCAGGAACACCAGCGGGCACAGCGCATACCAGGTGCCGACCTCGCCGAGCGTGTCGGCCAGATAGACCTGCGTTTGGGTGCCGGGAAGCACGCCCTTGCTGCGCCGCGCGCAGCTGAGACCTGCGTCCTTGATCAGCTTTTCAACCACGTCGCCGCGTTCCGGGTGGCGGGGGGCGAGCAGCAGGCAGAGGTCCGGGTGCTGCTTCAGCAGCGCCTGATGGGCTTCTAGCACGGTATCCTCCTCTCCCTCGTGAGTGGAGGAGGCAATCCAGACGGCGCGCTCACCGATACTGCCGCGTACCTTGTCAAGGGTGTCCTGATCGACTGGCAGCGGCGCTGAAACTGCCTTGAGGTTGCTGCCGGGGCGGATGCGCTCCGGAGCGGCGCCCATCGCCTGAAGGTTGGCAGCGGTTTTCTGGTTCTGGGTGACCAGCAGGGTAAACTGGTCGAGGATGAACCGCGCGGTGGCCGGGCGTTTTGTCCAGCCTTTCACCGAGCGGTCCGACAGCCGTGCGTTCAGCAGCACCAGCGGGCAGCCCATCTTGCGGGCGCGCACCAGCATCTGCGGCCACAGCTCGCTTTCGACAAACACCCCCAGATCGGGCTGCCAATGGGCGAGGAAGCGGTCGACGGCAGCGGCGGTGTCCAGTGGCGGGAACTGGTGGCGGCAGCGCGGCGGCATCCTTTTGGCAATCAGCTCAGCCGAGGTGGGGGTGCCGGAGGTGATCAGGAATTCCGCGTCCAGCGCCTGTTCGCCCATGCGGGCAATCAGGGTCAGCACCGACAGGCTTTCCCCGACCGAAGCCGCATGGAACCAGATCAGCCGCCCGGCGGGGCGGGGCTGGGAGGCGTGGCCGAGGCGTTCGCGCACCCGTTCTTCCGGCAGGCCGTAGCCGCGCAGCTTGCCCGCGACCTTGCGCCAGGCAAAGGGGGCAATCAGCGCGCTGACACCGCAGTAAAGGGAATAGAGCAGCGTCCTGCGCGCTGGAGCAGTCTGGGCCATGATCAGCCGCCGGTGTGGCTCATATGGCGGGACATCTGGCCGCCGGCCTCCTGCCGGGAGTAGTCGAAATCATGGCCGCGGGGCTTGTCGCCGATGGCGGCGCGGATCGCGGCCTCCAGCACGCCGGTGCCTTCCTCATTGGCGCGCAGCGGGGCACGAAGGTCGGCTTTGCCCTCCTGGCCGAGGCAGGTGTAGATCTCGCCGGTGCAGGTCACCCGCACCCGGTTGCAACTTTCGCAGAAGTTATGGGACAGCGGGGTGATAAAGCCAATCTTCTGGCCGGTTTCCTCCAGCCGCACATAGCGGGCGGGGCCGCCTGTGCGTTCGGCCAGATCAGTCACGGTGTAGTGGTTTTCGTATTCTGCGCGCACGTCCTTCAGCGACCAGTACTGGCCGATGCGTTCCATGGCGCCGATATCCTCGCCCATCGGCATCACTTCGATCCAGGTGAGGTCAAGGCCGCGTCCGGCGCACCATTCGGTGATACGGGGCAGTTCCTCTTCGTTGAAGCCTTTGAGCGCAACCGCATTGATCTTGACCTTGAGGCCTGCCTTTTGCGCTGCATCGATGCCCTTCATCACTTGCGGCAGGCGGCCCCAGCGGGTGACATCGGCAAACTTCTGTTCGTCCAGCGTGTCGAGCGAGATGTTCACACGGCGCACCCCGGCGGCATAGAGGTCCTCGGCGTACTTCACCAGCTGCGAGCCATTGGTGGTCAGCGTCAGCTCCTTAAGGGCGCCGGTATCCAGGTGGCGGCTCATCGACTGGAAAAAAGTCATGATGCCGCGCCGCACCAGCGGCTCGCCGCCGGTTATCCGCAGTTTTTCGACACCCAGCCGTATGAAGGTGGAGCACAGCCGGTCCAGCTCCTCCAGCGTCAGCAGATCCTTCTTGGGCAGAAAGGTCATATTTTCCGACATGCAGTAGACACAGCGGAAATCGCAGCGGTCGGTGACCGAGACACGCAGGTAAGTGATTGCGCGGGCGAAGGGATCGATAAGGGGTGCCGTCATGCCTCCTAGGTAAAGCGGGGCACCGCCCGCGGCAAGGGGGGACCGCATTTGTGACTGGCAAAGAGTTTCGCAGCTGGATAGGGTCGCCGCATGCGTATGACAGTCATTTCCCTTGCTTCGATTTCTCTGCTGACGGCCTGCAACGGGCTGCAGCTGAATTCCTCCATTCTGAACGGCGGCGGTGGCGCGCCGTCGGCGGCCGCGCCGCAGGACCCGGTGCTGCAGCCCGCGCCCGGCGTTGATGTGACCGGGGCAGAGCCGCTGGCGCCAACATCGCCCTCCGCGCCGTCCTTCCTCGGGTCCGCCACTACCGTGGCTTCGCTGGGCGATCCGTCGCTGCCGGGGCTGTGGATGGAAACGCCGCTGGTGGCGGCTGAGCAGCAGGCGCTGATCCGCTCCAACCGCAACACCCAGGTGGTGGTGACGCTGAAACCGATCCCCGGCGAAGCGTCCGGCGGCAGCCGCCTGTCGATCGGCGCGATGCGGGCGCTGGGCTTGCCGCTGACAGAATTGGCCGAGCTGCAGGTGCTGCCCCCCGCGGGCTGAAACTCCTCAAAAAGGGGAAAGCGCCCGCCTGCTGTGGCGGGGCGGGGCGGGCGCTGCCCGGCGGGTGCCGGGCGGAGCGTTTTGCAAGCCTAGGCGTCTTTCAGGTATTTCGCCGCTTCCTTGCGGGCAAACCCCTTCATGTTTTGCCCATCTTCCGCCAGGAAGACGCGGGTGCGGTCCGCGTCGTGCTTGCTGAGGTCGCGCAGCCACCAGGCCACGGCTTTCTGCATGAACCAGTCGCGGTCGGGGACGTAAGCTGCGGCCCAGCCGAGGATTCGCTCGCGGGCGGCGTTGTCGGCGGGTTTCAGATTGTTCATCTTGGCCCATGGAAGGGTCGCCACCAACGCTGCCCTGCGGGTCCACATGTGGTCTGACTGAGACCACTGCTCCACCGTGTCCAGCCGCGCCGGTGCCGCCAGCAGCCGTTTTGAGATCGCAGAACAGGCATGATCGGCAATCGCCCAGCTGTCGAACTGTGGCACCCAGGATTGCAGCAGGTCCCAGACGGCCTGATCCTCCTTGATCCGCGCCTGGGTCAACAGCTTGCCTGCGGCAATGCGGGCCTCGAAGATATCGGTGTCCCACAGGGCGCGGGCCAGATCCACGCGCTCTGCCACGCTCAAGGCTTGACGCCAGGACTTGGTCAGGTCGTTGGTGGCCGGGTTGGGCACCCCCAACACTTCACGGGCCTGCTTGTGATAGGCCGCCATCTGCTCCGCCCGGCCGGGTTCAGCCTGGGCTTTCAGCGCATCAAGATAGGTTTCGAGCATGTGTTTCCTTGGATCGAACCGTCACACCGGGACGCCGGTGGGTTTACCGTCGATGGTGGATTGGTTCTTCTCCGCCCAATAGGCGCGGATTTGATCGTCCGATTTGCCGTCGACCCATTTCTGCATGGTGTCGCGGTCGGACTGGTATTCCATGAAAGGCACCGCATAGCCGCAGGAGGTCTGCACAAGGTCGACCGAAACATCAAAAATTTGCCGGGCGCTGCGGTGGGAAGGGAACAGGGCAGCCAGTTCCGCCCAGCCGTCATCATCCGTGTGCAGGGCCCTGGCAGTGCCATAAGTGCGCAGGATCATCGGGCGGGTGGCGAAGGAGCACCACATCAGGGTCATCCGGTTCACCTCCAGCAGATGGCCGGCGGTTTCATTGCCGCTGCCGGTCAGGTTCATCCAGACGATCCGGTCCGGCCCCAGCACTCGCAGCGAGTCCATTCCCTTGGGCGAGATGTTCACACGGCCTTCCGGCCCTGCGGAGCCGGTGAAGAAGATGTGCTGCTCTTCAATGAACTTGCGGTGGGCCTCTTCGATCTGCAAGAACTGCTTGGACATGGCTCACTCCACGGTCACTGACTTCGCAAGGTTGCGCGGCTGGTCCACATCGGTGCCCTTGGCAACCGCGGTGTGATAGGCCAAAAGCTGCGCCGGAATGGCATAGAGGATCGGTGACAGCGCCTCTTTTACTTTTGGCATCCGGATGGCGCACCAGACGTCGTCGCCTGCCTCGTCGATGCCGTCCTGGTCGGAAATCATCAGCACCTTGCCCTTGCGCGCCAGGACTTCCTGCATGTTGGAAACGGATTTGTCGAACAAAGAGTCCTTGGGCGTCAGCACCACCACAGGCATGTTCTTGTCGATGAGGGCAATGGGGCCGTGCTTCAGCTCGCCGGAGGCATAAGCTTCGGCGTGGATGTAGCTGATTTCCTTTAGCTTCAAGGCACCTTCCAGCGCCAGCGGGAACATCAGGCCGCGGCCCAGGAACAAGACGTCGCGGGCTTCGCTGACCTTCTGCGCCGCCAGCCGGATCGCCGCGTTCTGCTCCAGCGCGGAGGACAGCACATTGGGCAGCCCGCGGATCGCAGTGGCGTACTCGGCCATTTCCTCAGGCGAAAGGTGCCCGCGGTCGCAGGCGGCCTTGAGCGCCAGTGCCAGAAGGACCGTCAGCTGGCAGGTGAACGCCTTGGTGGAGGCCACGCCGATTTCAGGCCCGGCATAGATAGGCAACGCCAGATCGCTTTCCCGCGCGATGGAGCTTTCGGGGACGTTGACCACCGACAGGATCTTGTCCGCCTTTTCCTGGCAGTAACGCAGCGCCGCCAGGGTGTCGGCAGTCTCGCCCGATTGCGACACGAACAGCGCCAGTGTCTTGCCGGGGATCGGCGGCTCGCGGTAGCGGAACTCGGAGGCGATATCGACCTCGACCGGCAGGCGGGCGATCTGCTCGAACCAGTATTTGGCGGTCAGGCAGGCATAGAATGCGGTGCCGCAGGCAACCATGGTCAGCCGCTCGACTTGCGAGAAGTCCACGCCTTCACCCGGCAGGCGCACGGCGTTTTCCTCAACCGGCAGGTAATGACGGATCGCCTCGGCAATCACATGCGGCTGCTCGGCGATTTCCTTGGCCATAAAATGCTTGTGGCCGCCCTTGTCGACCTGGGAGGAGTCGATCTGGATGGTCTTGGTTTCGCGGTTCACCAGCTCGCCGCGCGCATTGCGGATTTCTGCGCCTGCACGGGTGACAACAGCCCGGTCTCCTTCTTCCAGATAGGTGATCCTGTCGGTCAGCGGCGCCAGAGCAATGGCGTCGGAACCCACGAACATCTCGCCGTCGCCATGGCCGATCGCCAGGGGCGACCCCTTGCGGGCGGCGATGATCAGGTCTTCCTCGCCGTCAAACAGGAAGGCCAAGGCAAAGGCGCCTTCCAGCTGGTTCAGTGTCTTAAAGGCGGCATCTACGGGGGAGTGACCCTCCTTCAGATAGCGCTCCGTCATCAGGGCCACGGTTTCGGTGTCGGTCTCGGTGCGGAACTCCATGCCGCAGTTCAACAGCTCTGCGCGCAGTTCCTTGTAGTTCTCGATGATACCATTGTGCACAACGGCGACGGCACCGGCGCGGTGCGGGTGGGCATTGCTGACGGACGGTGCACCATGGGTGGCCCAGCGGGTGTGGCCGATGCCTGATTTCCCGGCCAGCGGCTCGTGCACCAGGAGGTCGGAGAGGTTCACCAGCTTGCCCACCGCGCGGCGGCGGCGCAGGGCGCCGTCATTCACCGTGGCAATGCCTGCGCTGTCATAGCCGCGGTATTCCAGCCGCTTCAGCGCCTCGACCAGAATCGGGGCGGCCTCGTGATTGCCCAGTACGCCGACAATTCCGCACATCACTTGGCTCCCTTCTGCAGGCGGGCCTTCTTGGCGCGCAGCATATCCATCAGCTTGCGCGCGCGGCCCGGTTTGTTGCTCTGTTCGGCGCGGGCAATGGCCAGGTCGCCGTCTTCCACGTTCTTGGTCACCACGGCGCCGGTTGCGGTCATCGCCTCGTTGCCGACCCGGACCGGCGCCACCAGCATGGTGTTCGAGCCGATAAAGGCACGGGCGCCGATTTCGGTGCGGTGCTTCATCACTCCGTCATAGTTGCAGGTAATCGTGCCTGCGCCAATATTCGTTGCCTCGCCGACAGAGGCATCGCCGATGTAGCTGAGGTGGTTGACCTTGGCACCCTCGGCAATCTCCGCATTCTTGATCTCGACGAAGTTGCCGATGTGGGTGTTCTCCGCCAGCTCCGCGCCGGGGCGCAGGCGCGCATACGGCCCGACCTTGGCACCGCGGCTGACATGGCAGCCCTCCAGGTGCGAGAACGCCCGGATCAGCGCGCCGCTTTCCACCGTGACACCGGGGCCGAACACCACGTTCGGCTCGATCACCGTGTCACGGCCGATGAAGGTGTCAAAGGCCAGGTACACGGATTCCGGCGCCATCAGGGTGACGCCCAGCTCCATCAGGTCTGCCCGCGCGCGGGCCTGGAACAGCGCGTCCGCCTGCGCCAGCTCCGCGCGGGAGTTGACGCCCAGCGTTTCCGCCTCGTCGCAGGACACGGCGGTCACGCTCAGACCTTCGCGCCGGGCCAGCTCCACCAGGTCGGTCAGGTAGTATTCACCCGATGCGTTTTCGTTGCCGACCTTGGCAATCAGATCAAACATCGCGCTGGCCTTGCCCGCCATCAGGCCGGAGTTACAGAAGGAAATCGCGCGCTCCGCCTCAGTGGCGTCCTTGAATTCGACAATCTTCTCCAAGCTGTCGCCCTGCATCACCAGGCGACCATAGCGGCCCGGATCGGCAGCTTCGAACCCCAGCACCACGAGGTCGGCACGCTGGCGGGCTTCGACCATGCGTTCCAGCGTTTCCGCACTGACAAAGGGCGTGTCGCCATAAAGCACAACCACATCGCCCATGAACCCGTCCAGCGCGGAGCGGGCCTGGTCAACCGCATGGGCGGTGCCCAGCTGCTCCTCTTGCAGGACAACTTCGGCTTCTTCGTCGATCTCAGAGACTGCCTTGCGGACCTCATCTGCCCCGTGGCCTGCCACGATGATGGTGCGTTCCGGCGCCAGCGTGCGGCCCGCGGCCATCGCGTGCTCCAGCATCGGTGCCTGGGCAATCGGGTGCAGCACTTTGGGGAGGTCGGAGTTCATCCGCGTGCCTTTTCCGGCCGCCAGGATGACAAGGGCAATGCTCATAATCGCTTTTCTCTTTGTCTTTTTAGCGCTCCCGTTTTATCCGCTAACAGGCGGGGCGCAAGGGATAGCGCCATCAAACAAGATTGCGGCCTGCAACATGCGGCGGCGGAAAAGTGCCGAAAGGGCAGGACATGCGAACGGTAATCTTCGATCTTGACGGCACGCTGGCGGATACCTCGGGTGATCTTCTGGCCGCGGCCAATGCCTGTTTCCGGCAGATGGGCCTGGGCGAAGTCCTGGACAGGCCGGAGGACGCAGCTGTTGCTTTGCGCGGCGGCCGCAACATGCTGGCGACCGGTCTCAAGCGCAGGGATCAATTCGATCAGGCCACCGTTGATGAGTACTATCCGGTGCTGCTGGAAGCCTACCGTGACGCTATCGACCACCACACCACGCTCTATCCCGGAGCGATGGAGGCTGTGGAAACCCTGAAAACCGCAGGTTTCGGTGTCGGCATCTGCACCAACAAGCCTGAGGGGCTGGCAGAGCAGCTTATGCGCAGCCTTGGTGTGCGCGATGCCTTTGCGTCGCTGGTCGGGGCGGACACGCTGCCGGTACGCAAGCCCGATCCCGAGCCGCTGTTCGAGGCTGCCCGCCGCGCAGGCGGCGACCCGGCCCGTACCTTGCTGGTGGGCGACAGTGACACCGACCGCAACACTTCGGCCAATGCGGGCGTGCCGTCGGTGCTGGTGACCTTCGGCCCCTCCGGCGATGACATGGCAGCGTTGAAGCCGGAGGCGCTGCTCGATCGGTTTGAGGACCTTCTGGAAGTCGCGGAGCGGCTGATTGCGTGATCCCGCAACTCAGTTTCGGGAAAATCGTCTCTCCAGCTTCTCTCTTGACCGCTGACGGCCCGCGGATCACAAACGCCGCATGAGCGAAAAGTTTACCGGGTCATTCACCCAGCAGGAACCCATTCCCGAAGACGCCATCGAGGGCGCGCTGGCAGTGCTGCGCAGCGGACGGCTGCACCGCTACAACGTGGCAGCCGGCGAAGAGGGCGAAACCGCGCTGCTGGAGCAGGAGTTCGCGGCGCAGATGGGCGCGAAATACTGCCTTGCGGTGGCCTCTGGCGGTTATGCGCTGGCAACCTCGCTGCGGGCCGTGGGTGTGAAACCGGGCGACAAAGTTCTGACCAATGCCTTCACGCTGGCGCCGGTGCCTGGATCGATTGCCTCGGTCGGGGCGGAGCCGGTGTTTGTCGAGGTGACCGAAGATCTTACCATTGATCTTGATGATCTTGCGGCCAAGGCAGAACAGGCCAAGGTGCTGATGCTGTCGCACATGCGCGGGCATCTTTGCGACATGGACCGGCTGATGGAGATTTGCGACGCGGCCGGCATCACCGTGATCGAGGATTGCGCCCACACCATGGGTGCCAGCTGGAACGGAGTGCTGTCGGGCCGTCATGGTGCGGTTGGCTGCTACTCCTGCCAGACCTACAAGCATGTGAATTCCGGCGAGGGCGGGCTGCTCATCACCGATGACGAAGAAATTGCCGCCCGCGCCATCATGATGTCCGGCTCCTATATGCTCTATGGCCGCCATCTGGCCGCGCCGGCGCCGGAGGTGTTTGAACGGGTGAAATACGAGACCCCCAACATCTCGGGACGCATGGACAATCTTCGCGCCGCCATCCTTCGGCCGCAGCTGCGCGACCTGGATACCCAGGTGGAACGCTGGAACGACCGCTACCGCGCAGTGGAGGAGGGGTTGCGCGGCACACCGGGCCTCACCGTAGTGGAGCGCCCTGCGCAGGAGGTCTATGTCGGCTCCTCGATCCAGTTCCTGCTTCTGGACTGGAGCGAAGAAGCCGTTCAGGATGCGGTGCGCCGCTGTGCTGCGCGCGGGGTGGAGCTGAAGTGGTTCGGCACGCCGGAGCCTGTTGCCTTCACCTCCCGCTATGACAGCTGGCGCTATGCGGACACCCCGCGGCTGCCGCAAAGCGACCGCGTCCTCGCGGGCATCATCGACATGCGGGTGCCGCTGACCTTCAGCCTGGAGGACTGCGCCCAGATCGCCCGCATCATCCGGGCGGAGGTTTCCGCCGTCTATCAGTCCGCCTGATACAGCGGCACCGTCGAGATCGAGACCTTAGCGGAGCCGTCGGTCAGCTCTGCCGCGTGGGCGGCATAGATCAGCGTCTGGTTGGCCTCGTCGAAGATCCGCTTCACCCGAAGCGATTTCAGGATGATCGAGCGCGACGCGCGGAACACGTCCTCTCCATCGCGGCCGCGGTCAATGTCGCCCACGGTAATGGGGCCGGTCTGGCGGCAGGCGATGGAGGCGTTTGACGGGTCTTCAAACCAGTTGCCTTTGGACAACCGGTCCAGCAATCCGCGTTCGAAATAAGCAATATGACAGGTCACGCCTTTAACCTTGGGGTCGGCGATGGCCTCGATGATGATGTCATTGCCCACCCAGTCGACTCCGATCTTGCCGACCTCCTCGGCGGCGGCGGGCAGGCCCGCCAGGCAGAATGCGGCGGCCAGGGCGGGGGTTGCTCGTGTCATTTGAAACTCCTCTGGATTGCAGTCAGGCACGGTTCTCCGCGTCTGTCTCTTAACGCCCGCAAGCAGGAAAAGATCCCTGCCGGCTGAACTGCCAACCGGAATTCTACGAGAATTCCGGCCCGGAAAACACGTGTTTTCCGTACCGTTTTCCGTGCCGGAAAACGGAGTCTTCTGGTTTGGCGCGGTCATGCGGCATGGACGCTGCGTTCGTGGCTGCTGGACCGCCATTGACCCGAATCGAAGGCTCCTCTATTGAATTGAACAACTGTTCATATAATCGGCTCTGGCCTGGAGGATCCGCGGGATGTTCAACGCAAGCATGACTTTCGATCTTGGTGAGGACGTGAACGCGCTGCGCGATGTGGTTCACCGCTGGGCGCAGGAGCGCATCAAGCCGATGGCGCAGGAGATCGACCAGAAGAACGAATTCCCGGCGGAGCTGTGGCAGGAGATGGGTGAGCTGGGGCTTCTGGGCATCACCGTGCCGGAGGAATTCGGCGGTGCCGGCATGTCCTATCTGGCCCACACCGTCGCGATTGAGGAAATCGCCCGTGCCAGTGCCTCCGTGTCGCTGTCCTACGGCGCGCATTCCAACCTCTGCGTCAACCAGATCAAGTTGAACGGCAACGCCGAGCAGAAGGCGAAATACCTGCCGCGGTTGCTGTCCGGCGAGCATGTCGGCGCCCTGGCGATGTCAGAGGCGGGCGCTGGTTCCGACGTGGTGTCGATGAGCCTGCGTGCGGAAAAGCGCAATGACCATTTCCGCCTGAACGGCAACAAGTACTGGATCACCAACGGACCGGATGCCGACACGCTGGTGGTCTATGCCAAGACCGATCCGGAAGCGGGCTCCAAAGGCATCACTGCCTTTCTGATCGAGAAGGAATTCAAGGGCTTCTCCACCTCCAAGCATTTCG
>JABXIA010000215.1 GCA_013373325.1 Paracoccaceae bacterium | reverse complement strand
TTCTCCAGCCAGTGATAATAGGTCTTCTCACCGCTTTCCGGCAGGATCTTCACATCGCCGCTCTTCACCGCATCCAGCGCCGGGCCGACAACCTTTTCCGCGTCCACGAACCACTGGTCGGTCAGCATCGGCTCGATCACAACCTTGGAGCGGTCGCCAAAGGGCTGCATGATCGGCTTGTTCTCGACGTAGGGCTCCAAGACTTCAACCTCTTCGCCGCTTTCCGGGTCGGTCTTGGTGACAGTGTGCATTACCGCCAGGCCTTCGCTGGTGATCTGCTCCACCACCAGTTTGCGCGCCTCGAACCGGTCCAGCCCGCGCAGGTCGTCCGGCACCAGGTTGACGGCATCAGCCTCGTTCTCAGTCAGGATCTGCTCGCCCTTGGCAACCGCCATGGCAATGCCTGCGGCCTCTGCATAAGGCGCGCCGTCCGCGCGCATCTGGCCGCGCATGTCCATCAGGCGGTACATCGGAATACCGCCGCGCTTGGCGACCTGATAGTCGTTGAAGTCATGCGCGCCGGTGATCTTGACCGCGCCGGAGCCGAAATCCTTGTCCGGGTATTCATCGGTGATGATCGGGATCAGACGGCGGTGTTCCTTGGGGCCGACCGGGATTTCGCACAGTTTGCCGACGATGGGCGCATACCGCTCGTCAGAAGGATGCACGGCCACCGCACCGTCGCCCAGCATGGTTTCGGGCCGGGTGGTTGCGATGGAGATATAGTCGCGCTCCTCCTCGAGGATCACGTTGCCGTCCTCGTCCTTTTCCACATAGGTGTAGGTGGCGCCACCCGCGAGCGGGTATTTGAAGTGCCACATATGGCCAGCGACTTCGATGTTTTCGACCTCAAGATCGGAAATCGCGGTCTCGAAATGCGGGTCCCAGTTCACCAGCCGCTTGCCGCGGTAGATCAGCCCCTTGTTGTACATTTCCACAAACACCTTGATCACGGCGTCGTGGAAATTGGGAGAGTTCTCATGGCCTGTGCGGGTGTCGCCCTGGGCGCCTGCCATAGTGAAGGCGGTGCGGGAGAAATCGCAGGAAGCGCCGAGGCGTTTCAGCTGCTCAACAATAGTGCCGCCGGATTTTTCCTTCCATTCCCAGACCTTCTCCAGAAATTTCTCGCGGCCCAGCTCGCGGCGCGACGGCTGCTGGTTCTTTGCCAGCTCGCGCTCCACCACCATTTGCGTTGCGATGCCCGCATGGTCGGTGCCGGGCTGCCACAGGGTGTCAAAGCCCTGCATACGCTTCCAGCGGATCAGGATGTCCTGAAGCGTGTTGTTGAAGGCATGGCCCATGTGCAGGACGCCGGTGACGTTCGGCGGCGGGATCATGATGCAATAGGTGGAGGCTTCGGGCTTGGCGTTGGCGCCTGCCTTGAAACAGCCGGCCTCTTCCCAGGCCTTGTAAAGGCGGCTCTCGGCTTCGGCCGCGTTAAATGTCTTTTCCATCGCCATGCGCTAGGTCCTGCGTGCGTGTCATTTCGGGTCGGGCTATCCCTTACCGAAAGGGGCGGCAAAGGGAAAGTGCCCTGTGGCGCGGCAGCTGGCAGGCAGAGCTTTCGTGTGCCGGAAGATGCGGTTTTCGGGGAACCAAAGGCAGGCTGCGGCGTTAACCTTCCACTATGCACCCCGCTGGACCGCTGGGTGTGCTGGATTTCAGGCGCCCGCCGCGGACGCCGCACCCAAAGCCGCCCGGCCCCTGCTGACGCGCATTCCGCGGTATGGGCCGGGCGCACGATTTTCGCTCTCCGCAGGGAAATTAGGGGCTTTCAGCCTGTGTTCCAAATCTTGCGTCGGCGTTCCTTGACCATTTCATTGCCCTCTTCGGTGCCGTCATGAAAGGTGTTGAACCACTCATCCCAGGGTGTCTCCCACGTGCCGTAATTGCAGTCAAAGAACCGGTGGTGCAATTGGTGGAAGAAATCGCCGACCAGGAATTTGGCCTTGTTGCCAAGCTTCAGATGCTCGAACCCTGCGTGCGAGGTCGGGGCGCCGATGCCGTGGTGGAACAGCAGGAAGATCGCCAGCACCGGATGCCCCGGCAGCAGGAAGAAAATCATCGTGTCGAACATCAGGAAGAAGCTTTCGACCGGGTGCATTGCGAGGCCGGACCAGGGGCCGGTGTTGATGTTGCGGTGATGCCAGGCATGCACCTTGGTATAAAGCACGCCCACATGCAGCAGCCGGTGCAGCCAGTAGAAGTGAAAGCCCGCCCATATGGGGATGAAGATGGTCATCAGAACGAAAGTGACGGGATCTTCCTCAAGCGTGATCATGGTGACCCAGCCGTTGGCATAGGCGTAAAGGATCAGGCTCTCCCAGAAGGTCCAGAAGGTGAGTGCCGGGCCAAGGGTCCAGAACATGTTGTCCCAGACCTGGTTTTTGAAGGTGAAGACCTTGGCGCCTTTCATCATCGGGCGCATGTCATAGCGGTATTCATCCGCTTGGGTCCGGAACTTCCATAGCGCCAGATGCAGCCCGCCGGCCACCACCATCAGGATGCAGAAATTGCGGAACCAGATTTCAGCCACCCAGTCCCAGTTGAAGGTGGCGATGCGGTCAAGCGGCGGGGTGAAGAAAGCCCAGGTAATGATGGCGAAACCCAGCAGCAGCGCCCGCAGCGCCAAAGGGTTCCAGCTCTGCAGCAGGTATTTGATCGAGGCCAGCGGCCTCAAAGGCCAATCCCAATAGGGGGAGGTCTGGATCGGAAGCGCGGGGGTGAAGTTCCAAATCTTGCGCTTGGGGCGCGGCGCATTGGCGGGACCTGTCATGTCTCGTCTCTCATCTGGCTGGTAGGGGGGGGCGCTGTTGCAGCGGGGTGTACACTGTCATGAACCCTAGGAGAGGGGCGGAGAATTCCAGCACGGTATGTCTTGCCGGTGAGGATAAGTTTTGCTTAGCCTTGCTGCATGGCGACCCGGATTCCCTCTCTGAACTGGCTGCGCGTGTTTGAGGCCGCAGCGCGCACGGAAAGCTTTGCCCGCGCGGCGGCGCAACTGAACATGTCGGCGGCTGCCGTCAGCCAGCAGGTGAAGGCGCTGGAGACGCAACTGGGCACGCCGCTGTTTCACCGGCATGCCCATGCGGTGACGCTTACAGAGGCCGGGCGGGCCTATCTGCCCTCGGTCCAGCAGTCGCTGCTGATGCTGGAAACCGCCACCACCGGCCTGTTCGGGGAAAGCCGCGAGCAGCGGCTGTTTGTGCAGTCGGTGCTGCTGTTTGCGCACGGGGTGCTGGCACGCGGTCTGCCGGAATTCCAGGCCGCGCATCCGCAGGTCAGCCTGGCGCTTAGCACCGGCAATATGGCAGCGGATTTTGCCAACCAGTTCACTGACTTGCAGATCGTCTTCGGCAACCCGTCACTGTTCGGGACCGAGGGTGACGAACTGCTGCGCGAGGTGCTCTATCCGGTGGCCCCGCCAGAGATTGCCGCGCAAATCCAGTCTCCGCAGGATCTCTTCCGTTTCCCCTTGATCGAGGTGTCCACGCATCGGGCCAGTTGGGTGCAGCTGTTCGAAAGCCTGCGTCTGCCGCACGGTCAGGCACGTTATTTCTTTGCCGATAACTCGCTGATGGCGGCAGAGCTGTCGGCACAGGGTATGGGGATTGCGCTGGCACGCGCCCCGGCTTCGGATGCTGTGGTGAAGGCCAGCGGGCTGGTGCGTTGCCTGCAGGAGATCGAAGTGCCGGGGCAGGAGGTGTACCATTTGATCTACCCGGACCGCGGCGCCATGCGTCCCGCTGCAAAACTGTTTCGGGACTGGCTGCTGGATTACGTGGCAGCCGTCTAAGCCTTACTGCCCGGTCCGGTTCAGCTTGGTGGCCAGGTGGATCAGGCTTTCGGAGGAGCGCACACCCCGGGCCTCGGCGATGCTGTCGATGGTTTCATCCAGTTCAGATGTGCTTTGCGCCACCACCTGGGCCAGCAGGTCGAACCGGCCGGAGGTTGTGTGCACCACCTCAACACCGGGAAGGCTGCGCAGACGGGCGAGCACTTCCGGCCCCGACCGCGGCTCGATCGACATCAGCACAGTGGCCTGCAGCGGGGGGCGGGCGGCGGCCGAGGATTTCAACGTGTAGCCGGTGATTACACCGGTCGATTCCAGCCGTTCGATCCGCGCCTGAACCGTGGTGCGGGCCAGACCCAGGTGACGGGCAAGCTCCGCGACCGGGCGTCGGGCATTCTCCCGCAGAAGAGAGACGAGGCGCTGATCTGTTTCGTCGGTTTGCATTGGCTACCTGCGAAATGACGGATGTTTTCGTCACTATAGGCAAAGTGCCAACCGGAATCGACGAAGATTTCGCGGAAAATATGTAAAACGAATGAGGGTTACCCGATGCAGCAGATTCCTCCGCTATGGCTTTCGCCTGAATCCCACCTGGCCCGCAGCGCGCCGGATCATCCGATCCTGTATTTTTCGCCGCGGGTGCTGCATGAGGTGGCGCGGCGGTTCCGTGAGGGGTTTCCAGGGCTGGTAACATACGCGGTGAAGGCAAACCCGCACCCGGCGGTCCTGTCCAATCTGGTAGCGGCGGGGATCACCGCGTTTGATGTGGCTTCGCCGGCGGAAATGGAGGCGGTGCGTGCCGCCAGCCCCGACGCCGTGATGCATTACAACAACCCGATGCGCTCGGAGTCGGAGATCGCTGCAGGCATCGAGCACGGCGTCGCAAGCTGGTCGGTGGATGAGCTGAGCGAGCTGGAGAAACTGGACGCGGTGCCGCGCACCTGTGAAATCGCGGTGCGCTTTGCCTTGCCGGTTGCGGGTGCCGCCTATGATTTCGGCAGCAAGTTCGGCGCTGAACCGGAAGAAGCGGTCGCACTCCTGAAGCAAGTCGCCGCCCGGGGCTGGACACCGGCGCTGTGTTTCCACCCAGGCACCCAGTGCGAGGACGAAAGCGCCTGGGTGGAATATGTCCATGCCGCCAAGCGGATCATCGATCAGGCCGGCGTGAAGATTGCCCGTCTGAATGTCGGCGGCGGCTTTGCCGCCAACCGCGATGGTGTGGCGCCGGATCTTGAGAAGGTCTTTGCTGCTATCGGCGACGCTGCAGATGCGGCCTTTGGCGCAGCGAAGCCCAGGCTGATCTGCGAGCCGGGCCGGGCGATGGTCTCTGAAAGCTTCACCCTTGCGGCGCGCATCAAGGGGATGCGCAAGGCGGGCGAGGTGGTGTTCCTCAATGACGGTATCTATGGCGGGCTTGTCGATATCCGCGACATGGGCCTGCCGGGCCGGGTTGAGGTTGTGGGCTCGGATGGCAAACACCGTGCGGGAGAACGCAAGCCGCGGGTGGTGTTCGGCCCCACCTGCGACAGCCTTGACCGGCTGCCGGACGGTCTTCCTTTGCCTTGTGACGCCTCCACAGGCGACTATGTTCTGTTTCCGGGGCTGGGCGCCTATTCCTCTGCCATGAGTACGCAGTTCAACGGCTATGGGCTCAGTGACGTGGCGACGGTGATTGAGCTGGCTGGACAACCGGCCAGCTAAGGGTACTCTCGCCCCCGGACAGCCAGTCAGCGCGGACAGGGGGCGAGCATGGGCAAATTCGGGAAAAGCCAGCCGGTAAAACGGGTTGAGGACGTCAGGTTCCTGACCGGGCAGGGCAACTACATCGAAGATGCCGCCCCGGCGGGTGCCTTGCGCGCCTGGGTGCTGCGCAGCCCGGTGGCGCATGGGGTGATCACAGCGCTGCATACGGAGGATGCGCTGGAGGCAGAAGGTGTCCATGCGGTGATCACTCTGGCAGACCTTGAGGCGGCTGGCATCAACGTCTCCATGGATGGTACTACGGTCAAGAACCGGGACGGTTCAGACGGCGCCTCGCCCGAACGCCCCATGCTGGCCCGCGACCGGGTGCGTTACGTGGGTGAGCCGGTGGCTGTGGTTGTCGCAGAGACATTGGACATGGCCCGTGACGCCGGTGAGCTGATCGGGCTGGAGATCGACGACCTGCCAGTCAAACTGGACCTGATGCCCGGCGGCGAACCGCTGCACGGCAGCGTGCCGGACAACAAGGCCTTTGACTGGGGCATGGGAGATGAGGCGGCCACGGCTGAAGCCTTCCGCACCGCAGCTCACACCGTGGCCCTGCAGGTCGAGGACAACCGGATCATTGTCAGCTCGATGGAACCGCGGGGCTGTTTTGCCGAATGGCGGGACGGGCGTCTGCATTTCACCTTCGGGGGGCAGGGGGTCTGGGGGGTGAAGTCCCAGTTGGCAGCTAAGCTGGGACTGGAGGAGAAGGACGTAAAAGTTGTCATTCCCGATGTGGGCGGCGGCTTTGGCATGAAGGCCTTTGCATACCCTGAGTATTTCGCTGTTGCCCATGCCGCACGGATGCTGAACCGGCCGGTGTTCTGGATTGCCGACCGCACAGAGGCGATGCTGAGCGACAATGGCGGACGCGATCTGACGTCGCTGGCAGAGCTGGCTTTTGACGAAGACCTTAAGATCACCGCATACCGGGTCAGCACCCGCTGCAATCACGGCGCTTACAACTCCCATTTCGGGCAGCCGATCCAGACCCAGCTGTTCAGCCGGGTGCTGGCCGGTGTCTATGACATCCAGACCGCTTGGCTCCAGGTGGAGGGGATCTATACCAACACGACCCAAGTGGACGCCTACCGCGGCGCCGGGCGGCCTGAGGCGATCTATGTGCTGGAACGGGTGATGGACCGCGCGGCGCGCGAATTGGGCGTTGACCCGCTGGAGCTGCGGCGGCGGAACTTTATCAAGCCGGCGGCCTTTCCCTATCGGACCGTGACCGGGGAGACCTATGACGTCGGCGACTTCGATAAGATTCTGAGCCGTGCGGCAGAAGAGGCGGATCTGAAGGGATTCGCAGAGCGCCGCGCCGAAAATGGTAAACGCGGCAAGTACCGGGGCGTTGGGGTCTGTTACTATATCGAAAGCATTTTGGGCGATCCTTCAGAAGGCGCGGAAGTGGAGTTTCTGGAGGATGGCCGGGTGAACATCTATGTCGGCACGCAAAGCAACGGGCAGGGGCATGAGACCGTCTATGCCCAGTTCCTTGCCGACCAGAGCGGTATCCCGGCGGAAATGATCCAAGTGATCCAGGGCGACAGCGACCGTATTGCCCAGGGCGGCGGCACCGGCGGTTCGCGTTCTGTCACCACCCAGGCCAATGCGACGCTGGCTGCAGTGGAAACGATGATTGCGGCCTTTACCCCGTTCCTTGCGGAAGAGATGGGGGTGGAAGAGGATACCGTCGAGTTTGACGGTGATACCTTCCGTGCACCGGGATCCAACCTGACCCCATCCATGCTGGAAGCGGCAGAGATGGCCCGCGCGCAAGGCCGCACCGATCTGCAGCGTCACGCGGCGCGGGCCCGGCTGCCGGGGCGCTCGTTTCCGAATGGCGCACATATTGCCGAAATTGTTATTGATCCGGAGACTGGGCAAGCAGACGTGGAGCGCTACACTGTAGTTGACGATTTCGGTAATCTGATCAACCCGATGCTGGCCGAAGGCCAAGTGCATGGCGGGGTGGCGCAGGGGCTGGGACAGGCCATGCTGGAGCGGGTTGTCTACGATGAGGACGGGCAATTGCTCACGGCTTCGTTCATGGACTATGCCTTGCCGCGGGCCAGCAGCGTCCCCATGATTGGTTTTACCTCCGAGCCGGTGCCTTCGACACAGAACCCGATGGGGATGAAGGGCTGCGGCGAGGCGGGCACCGTCGGTGCGCTGGCAGCAGTTGCAAATGCGGTGCAGGACGCGGTCTGGGACCGCGGCGTGCGGCAAGTGGACATGCCGTTCACCCCGCTGAGGATTTGGGAAGTGCTTAGGGATGTTTCTGAAGCAGCTGAGTAAGAGGGTTTTAGGCTGGCTTGGACGGCCGCTGCGCTCGGAGCATTCCGGCGAAACCAAGCTGCGCGGGCCGCATGCCCATGTGATCATCCTGGATGGCACCATGTCGACGCTGGAGGCGGGCCATGAAACCCATGCGGGGCAGCTGTACCGGCTGTGCCAGGAAATGGGCGGCCAGGTGTCGGTCTTCTATGAATCCGGTGTCCAGTGGAAGGGATGGGGCAGCGCCCCCGACGTGATGATGGGGCGCGGCATCAACCGGCAGATCCGCCGCGCCTACGGCTATCTTGCCTCCCGTTACCGTCCCGGCGACCGGATCTATCTGTTCGGATATTCCCGCGGTGCCTATGCCGTGCGCTCTCTGGCCGGTGTTATTGACCGGATCGGCCTGTTGAAACCCGAACATGCCACCGTCCGCCATATCCGCACGGCCTACCGTCACTACCGTCTGAACGGGCGCTCCAATTCCGGGGCTGCTTTTACCGCAGCCCATTGCCACGAGGCGGTCGAGATCGAGATGGTGGGCGTCTGGGATACGGTCAAGGCGCTGGGCCTGCGGCTGCCGCTGCTGTGGCGCTGGGCGGAACGGCAGCACAACTTCCACAACCACACTCTGGGTCCGCATATCAAAAGCGGTTATCACGCTTTGGCGCTGGATGAGACGCGCGACGTGTTCAGGCCGGTGCTTTGGGATTGCCCCAAGGGCTGGAATGGCCATGTGGAACAGGTCTGGTTCCGCGGTGCCCATGGCGATGTCGGTGGCCAGCTGGGCGGCTATGAAGACGCGCGGCCGCTGGCCAATGTGTCACTGATCTGGATGCTGGAGAAAGCCGAGGAACGCGGTCTGCCGCTGCCGCTGGACTGGCGGATGCGGTTCCCGGTGGATCCCAAGGCGCCCTCTGTCGGCACCTGGCAGGGCTGGGGCAAGATCTTCCTCCTGCGCAGCCGCCGCCGGGTTGGTCTGGACGCCAGCGAACGTTTGCACAGCAGCGTCGGTGCAGGCAGGCAGAAAGCGTCCGCCGCTGGCGGTTGGCTGGCCAGGTTTTCCAAGACTTGAAGGCGGCGGGCCGCGGCCGGACAGCAGCGGCAGATCTGGCAAGCCCGGTGAAGCTGCGGTGCTACCGGGCGGCAGCCTTGCGCTGCGCCAGTTCTCGTCCCAGCCGCTTTAGGGAAAGCGACACAATCAGTTTGTGCGCCGGGCGGACAGGCAGCATGTAGATGCGGCCGAACAGGTTGTGGGTCTTCACGGATGAGGTGATGCTCAGCACGCCGCTGTTGCTGGTGACGCAGGTCATGACATCCAGATGCCGGTCGCGCACCGTAAGAGTCAGGACCTGATCCGAGATCGCTTCCACCAGAAAGAAATCCAGCTTGTCGCCGGCCGAAACATCCTGACGCTGCCGCCCGGAAAACCCGCCGATCCGCCTGACCCCGAACAGGGCTGAGATGGCGTCGCGCAGCCGGAAGGCCAGCTTCATGCCGGGCAGCGGCTGCTGGTGCATGATGTTCCAGGCCTCAAGCGGAGTGAGCGGGGCCGACAGAACCAGTGACTGGGTGTCCAGGAAATCCAGCTCCCTGGCCGGGGCGAGAACCTGGATGCGGGCGGTCGTTGCGCGGGCGAGGCTGTTTGGCGGCATAACCTGCCTTTCTGCGGGTTTTTGATATTCTTGCAGTTACTTAGGCAGAAAGCCGCCGCAGGCAAGGGGACGGGAACGGCCCAAGTGCTCAGCGCGGGGCGATTTGCATCACAATGCAGGTGGTGGAGCCGGTTGCGTAGAGCTTGCCGTCCTCCAGCCCGCGGATTTCGCCATGAGCCACGCCGGTGGAGCGGCCCACATGGTCGATGCTGCCAGTGCAGTTGATGGTGGTGCCCAGCGGGATCGGCCGCAGAATATTGATCTTGTATTCCAGCGTTGTGTAGACGGCGCCCAGCGGCACCTTGGTCATCACTGCGCAGGCCATTGCGCTGTCGAGCAGTGTTCCGTACCAGCCGCCATGCACGGTGCCCATCGGATTGCAAACACGAAACTCCGGCGTGCCGCGGAACACCACCTGACCGTCCTCGACACTGTGCAGGTAATAGCCCAGTGTTTCGGCAATCGGCGGGCCGGGCAGGCGGCCGTCCAGGATACCCTGCATGAAATCCAGCCCGGATATCCGGGCGATCTGATCGATTGTCAGCAGGTCAGAGGGGTGTTTGGCATAGAACATGGCGCGCGGGTCCTTGGCGGTCAGATGCCGCCATTAGAAACCGCGCGCCTTCCGGTGCAACGCTTACGCCACGTTCTGGAGCGACACCTTGGGGGTGACACCCAGGGCAAAGCAAACGTCGCGGGTCAACTCCGGCCGGTTCAGCGTGTAGAAATGCAGCTTGTCAACACCGCCCTCCAGGAGGTCAGAGCAGAGTTCAGTGCAGATGGCTGTCGCCAGCAGTTCCTCGCGGCCGTCCCGCAGGGCCTTGGTAAAGGCGTTCTCGACCCAGCCGGGAATGACGGTGCCGCAGCGCTTGGCAAAATTCCGGGCGCCTTTCCAGTTCTCAATCGGCAGGATGCCGGGGGTCAGCTTGGCTCCGTCGATCCCGGCCTTCTCGCAGGCGTCGCGGAAGCGGAAGAAGGTTTCAGCCTCGAAGAAGAACTGGGTCAGCGCCTCATCCGCCCCGGCATCCAGCTTGCGCTTCAGCCATTCCACGTCGGCGGCCTGATCGGCAGCTTCCGGGTGGCGGTCCGGGTAGGCGCCGACCTTGATGCTGAAATCGCCGCGCGCCTTCAGGCCCTCGATCAGTTCAACCGAATTGGCAAAACCTTCGGGGTGCGGGGTGAACTTGCCTTCTCCCTTGGGCGGGTCGCCGCGCAGGGCGACGATTTCGGTCACGCCGGCCTCGGCAAACTGGTCTGCGATCTCAAGCGTTTCCGCCTTGGAGGCATTCACGCAGGTTAGATGCGCCGCCACATTCAGGCCGGAGGAATTGTGCAGCGTGGCCACCGCGTCGCGGGTCAGGGTGCGGGTGGTGCCGCCGGCGCCATAGGTGACGGATACAAAGCGCGGACCCATCGGAGCGAGGACCTGCACGGTGTCCCAAAGCCGGAAGGAGGCTTCGAGATTTTGCGGCGGGAAGAATTCGAAGGAAATCTTTGGCGTCGTCATGCTCGGGGTCTCTCGCTAGGTTGATGTCACCTCTTGTTGCACGCGCAGCAATGTGAGACAATTTCATAATACTCAAGATTAACATGAGTGATCTGATAGAATGCACATCGAATTCCGCCATCTCCGCACGATCAAGGCCATCCATGAGGCCGGCGGTCTGGCCCGCGCTGCCGAGCAGCTGAACATCACCCAAAGCGCGCTGAGCCATCAGGTAAAGGGGCTGGAGGACCAGGCCGGCGTGGAGCTGTTCATCCGCCGTTCGAAGCCGATGAAGCTGTCGCCTGCAGGTCTGCGGCTGCTGCGTCTGGCGGATCAGGTTCTGCCGCAAGTGGAAGCGGCGCAAGCGGAATTCTCCTCTTTGCGCGACGGCAACACCGGCCGGATGCACATCGCCATTGAATGCCATGCCTGTTTCGAATGGCTGTTCCCGGTTCTGGAAGGCTTCCGTAAGAACTGGGGCGATGTGGATGTGGATATCCGCCCGGGCCTTGCCTTCGACGCGCTGCCAGCACTGCTGAAGGAGGAGGTGGATCTGGTGGTTTCCTCCGATCCGGAAGACATCAACGGCGTCGATTTCATTGAATTGTTTGACTACAAGCCTGTCTTTGTCGCTTCGGCGCAGCATCCGCTTGCCTCAAAACCCTATGTCGAGGCAGAGGATTTCATCGGCCAGAACCTGATCACCTATCCGGTGGACAAGGTCCGGCTGGATGTTTTCAGCCAGCTGCTGATTCCAGCCGGAGTGGAGCCTGCCTCGATACGGCAGGTGGAGCTGACGGCGGTGATCCTGCTGCTGGTTGCTTCCAACCGCGGGGTTTCCGTGCTGCCGGACTGGGTGGTGCGGGAGGTGAAATACTCCTCCGACTATGTGACCCGGCCGCTGACTAAATCCGGCATCACCCGCAGCCTCTATGCGGCGATCCGCACGGAGGACCGCGGGAAACCGTTTATGCAGGAACTGATCCGGCTGGCCAAGGTCGAGGCGCGCAAGCTGCAGCATCAGTAGATACCGCCGCCGGGAGAGGCGCGGAGCGGCCAGCGCCCTTCCGGCGCCTGTGCCCGCTCCGCGCGGTTGCGTGATCCGGCAGGCGCCAGGGCCCGGTTCAAACCAGCTTGACGATCTGCTTGCCGGTATTGCCGCCGTGCAGCATCGCCAGGAAGGTCTTGGGGGCGTCCTCCAGATCTTCGGCAATATCCTCCAGGTACATGATCTCGCCGCTGGTGATCTTGGGGGCCACTTCCTGCAGGAAGGCCGGGTAGCGGTCGTAGTGGTTGAAGATGATGAAGCCATTAACCGACAGAAACTTTGTCAGCACCGCGCGCCAGATGGCCGGGGCCGTCAGATCCGTCTCGGCGCTGTTGTACCAGGCGATCATGCCGCAGACCGGGATGCGGCCGAAGTTGTTCATCAGCGGCAGCACTGCTTCCAGCACCTTGCCGCCGACGTTTTCATAGTAGATGTCGATGCCGTCCGGGCACTCGGCCGCCAGCGCCTTGCTCAGCGCTTCGCCACTGTCATAGGCGCGGTGGTCGAGGCAGGCGTCAAAGCCAAAGGTCTCCACCGCCAGCTTGCATTTGCCGACACCGCCCGCGATGCCGACCACGCGCAGGCCCTTCTGCTTGGCCAGCTGCCCGACCATGGACCCGACCGGGCCGGTGGCGGCGGCAACCACCAGGGTTTCACCCGCCTGCGGGCGGCCATAAGCGTCCAAGCCATGCCATGCGGTAAACCCCGGCATGCCGAGAACGCCAAGCGCGGTGGTGAGCGGAGCCAGATCCGGATCCAGCTTGCGCAATTCAGAGGCCTTGGCGCAGGCGTGGCTGGCCCAGCCGAACATGCCAAGGGCAAAGTCGCCTGGCTGAAAATCGGGGCTGCCCGAGGCGATCACCTCACCAACGCCCCCTGCGGTCATGGTTTCCCCGATCTCTACCGGAGGGGCATAGGATTTGCCTGCGTTCATGCGCCCGCGCATATAAGGATCCAGCGACATATAGTGAACTTTTACAAGCACTTCTCCATCACCGGGCTGGGGCAGGTCCACACTCTCAAATCGGAAGTTTTCCTCGCGGGCCTCTCCTTCGGGGCGGCTGGCCAGCACGATACGCTGCATCTGGTCGGGCATGGGGGCACTCCTTGTTCTGTTTGCACAGAAGTGTGAGCGCCCAAGCGGCGGAATTCAACTGGGCCAGCCGCAGTGACCGGGCGTCACGGCTGTTGGCCGCTTTGGGGCATAACCCCTTGGCAACGGCGGGCTGGGCGCGTATAGGCACGGCTTGACCCGGCATCTCCCCGACGTGACAGGATTCTGCAGACATGATTGGCAGCGCAAACCTCAATGTGATGATCAAGGCCGCCCGCAAGGCAGGCCGTTCCCTGGTGAAGGACTTCCGCGAGGTGGAAAACCTGCAGGTGTCGATG
>JABXIA010000211.1 GCA_013373325.1 Paracoccaceae bacterium | reverse complement strand
GATGTCTTCCGCCAGGCGCTGATCCGGCAGCAGGAGCTGGAAGACGCGGAGCATGCGCTGAATGAAAAGCGCAGCAAGGTGGTGGCCGCGCTCAGCAGCAAGCTGTCGGCGCTGTCGCAGGGCGACCTGAGTGCGCAGATCACCGAGACCTTCCCGCAGGACTACGAACAGCTCCGCCAGGACTTCAACACCACGGCGCAAAACCTCAGCGCGACGGTGGAGCAGGTGATCGCCGCCGCCGCCAGCATCCGCAATGGCGCCTCCGAGATCAGCCAGGCCTCCGACGACCTGTCGCACCGCACCGAGAGCCAGGCGGCGACGCTGGAACAGACTGCCGCGGCGCTGGATGAGCTGACCGCTTCGGTGAAATCCGCTGCCGAGGGCGCCCGCAGCGTCGAGGCCACCATGGAAGACGCCAAGCAGGAGGCCCGCAACAGCGGCGAGGTGGTGCAGAGCGCGGTCTCGGCAATGACCGAGATCGAGGAAAGCTCTAATAAGATCAGCCAGATCATTTCTGTGATCGACGACATCGCCTTCCAGACCAACCTGCTGGCGCTGAATGCCGGCGTCGAGGCAGCGCGGGCCGGCGAGGCAGGCCGCGGCTTTGCGGTGGTGGCATCCGAAGTCAGGGCGCTGGCGCAGCGCTCCTCGGACGCGGCGATGGAGATCAAGACGCTGATTTCCGACAGCTCCGGCCAGGTGGCGCGCGGCGTCGATCTGGTCGGCAAGGCGGGCGACGCGCTGCAAAGCATCGTCAGCCAGGTCACTCATATTTCGCAGCTGGTCTCCGGCATTGCCGAGGGCGCGGCGGAGCAGTCCACCGGCCTCAATGAGATCAACACCGGCGTCACCCAGCTGGATCAGGTCACGCAGCAGAACGCGGCGATGGTCGAGGAGGCCACCGCGGCCGGCCACATGCTGAAGACCGACGCAGGCAAGCTGGCTGAACTGGTGGCCCACTTCAAGACCAAAGGCGGCAGCGCAGCGGCGGCCCCGGCAAAGCCCGCTGCGGCTCCGGCCCCGGCGCCAACCGCGCATGGCGGCGATGACTGGGACATGCAGCCCGCGCCGCAGCCGGCCGCGGTTGCGGACAGCGGCAATACCGCCCGGGATCTGTGGCAGGATTTCTGACCGTTCCGCGAAGACGCAAAGACAAAAAAGCCCGAGGAAAATTTTGAGGCATTCCGACTTATAGGACACGGGCGGCGATTTCGATCGCCGCCCGTCTTCAATTTTTGCTTTATCGACCCTGCAACTTCGCCCAAATCGGCGCCCCGTGGAACAGCCAAGGCTGGTAGAGAAACCTTGACAGATCTGGCAGGAAGGGACGGTCATCGTGGCGCCGGTCTGGCTTTTTGCGCTCTTCGCCGTCTCACACTGGGCGCGGTCGTGATGGCGAGACGATGCCCAACCTCATAGCCGGAGTGCTTCGGTCTTTCGGCACGTAACGCCTCTTCGGAACGCTGATCCGCTGGTCCGTGCCTGGCACCGCCAGGCTCCTCGTCGGGCCATGCTCCATAGCCGCGTCATTTTCCCCGCCGGGCTCTTTTTTCAGGATGCCGTCTGTCGTGGTTGGTGGGTGGAATGGCCGCCAGTTGAAGAAGTTGTAATGGACGCGCCAGATGTTGAGCAGGGCGATCAGAACACGCGGACTGAAGGCTGCACCGTTGATGTAGCCTGGTCCGTTCTTGGAGCCACGGTCTCCGGCCCGTTCGACGATGCTCAGCCTCGCGCGCAGGGCATTCATGAAGGCCGACGCGGGCTGGATCGTGGCCATCACGACGCGGCGCGTGAAAGCGGCACGCAGTTCCGGGTCCTGGATCGTCTCGTCGATGCTGAGGCGCCTGTAGGCTTCCCGGTATCCGGGCGACAGAACCGGGAAGCCGGCCGTCTTGTCGATCTCACTCGCGGCCTGGATCGGGCTACGCAACCAGAGGCGAGGGAAGGCAGACGATGCGAAGTAGACGATGGACCACGGCTTGGGAGACCCGTCGCTTGCTATGCCATATGCAGGGCTGAGGTTGGCTTCGGTCCAGCTGTGGAGAGCCTCCCAGGCGGTCATGCCGGGATGTGATGTCTTCCAAGCTTCGATGCTTTCTTTGAATGCGGCCTGTCGCGCCTCCAAGGTGTCGATCGCCGCAGCCTTGTTGAACCCGATGACGGCCCACTTTAAGCGATCGGCCAGAATCTCCTCGCGGAGTATGTGGGGCACGACGCGCGCCATCTTCGACTCCTGCTCACCCACAAGGGTGATTTTGCCGGGCGGTAGTGCCGCCTTGAGGGCAGCCAGGGAAGCAGCCTTCGTGTAGGTTTCTCGCGTCATGATGCCGTTGAAGCTGTTCCGGCAATCTCGTTCCTTGCCGACGTGGTTGAACCAATGTTTCTTCAGGAACTCGATCCGGTCCGCCCGCAACAAGGCAGCGTCGATGGCCTCCCGCGCCTTAGCCGAGAGCGGAAGCTTCTTGGCATCGAAGTCCCTGACGGTCTGGCCGGCAAACAGTCGCAGGCGCAACTCCGCAGCGGTGAAGAAAGCGGGCTCGTCGAACTGTCCCGTCGGCCTCTGGAACGACATCAGGGGTGCGCTGAAGCTCTTCTGGGCCTGCTGGCAGGTCCTTCGGAGGTTGTCGCCGCTGCCTTGCGAGCAGCAGGCATCCTCGATCGCCCTCACCGGATCGGCTGTGGGGTCGAAGTCCACAGCGCAGCGGAAGACCTACCCGGACCTGATGTCGGCGCTGACCGAGCAGTTGAGCTGGGTGATACGACGGTCGGCGCGGGTTTCCCAGTTGACCCCGATGCTGACATCGTCATGGGCGATCCGCGTATGGACATAGGGTTTGCCGTCCTTCACCCGCTGACGCTTGACTCTCTTGCGCCATTCGGCGAGTGGCGCCCGCTCGTAGGCGAGTAGCGTTCGTTCCAGCCAGAAGATCCGGGCGTAGAAAGGCCGACAGGTTAGGTAGGCTCGTGTCCTGCAAGTCGGAATGCCTAAGGAAAATTTCCCGGGCGTTTTCATCTTGTAGCGGTCGGGCTGGGCGCTGGCCGGCAGATTGAAAACGGTTCAATCAAAATACGGCAAGAAATTCCGGCAATACGGCGTGAAAATGCGGGCGGGGCTTGCCGGGGTAGGGGTTTGTTAGAAACTGCAGCCTAAACAAGCAGGCAATAGACCTGCAATGAAGGCTCTGAATACATGTCCAGAATACCCGCTTTTCTCTACCGCTTGCCTGTCCGTATCTACGCGCTTTCGGCGCTTGCGCTGTCGCTGATGGCGCTGCTGACCTTCCTGCTGCTCTCGCAGTCCGTTAAAAACGCTTATGAGATGCGCTACACCGAGCTGCACAATGTCACCGACACGGCCGTCAGCCTGCTGCGCGACCTAGAGGAAGGGATTCAGTCCGGCCGCTTCACGGTGGAGGAGGCGCGTGACATCGGCCGCGAGCGGCTGACGGCGCTGCGGTTTGGCGAATCAGGGTATGTCTTTGTCTTTGACCACGACCTGGTGGTTCAGGCCCACCCGGTTGTGCCGGATTGGGTTGGCACCAACCAGGGCGCTTATGAGGATGTGACCGGCATCAAGGTCTTCCAGGAGCTGGAGAAGATCGCTGCCTCCAAGGGGGCAGGGGAACTGACCTATTATTTCAAGAAACCCGATTCTGAGGTGATGGAAGCCAAGATCGGCTATGTGCAGGCATATAAGCCCTGGGGCTGGATCATCGGCACCGGCGCCTATGTGTCGGATATCGAGGCCGATGTTGCGATGATGCGCAACGAGGCGCTGGTCGTGCTTGGCGTAAGCCTGGTGGCGCTGATGGTTGCTGCCTATTTCATCACCCGCAGCGTGACTGGCCCGCTGACCGGCCTGAAGAACCGTATGCAGACGATGGCCGATGGCGACACCAGCAGCGAAATCCCCTCGGCAGAGGCGCGCAGCGAACTGGGGGAAATCGCCCGGAGCGTGGATGTCTTCCGCCAGGCGCTGATCCGGCAGCAGGAGCTGGAAGACGCGGAGCATGCGCTGAATGAAAAGCGCAGCAAGGTGGTGGCCGCGCTCAGCAGCAAGCTGTCGGCGCTGTCGCAGGGCGACCTGAGTGCGCAGATC
>JABXIA010000103.1 GCA_013373325.1 Paracoccaceae bacterium | reverse complement strand
TGTCCTGAAAACAATTTCTAAAGGAATCGGGGTTAAGCCTTGATTGAAATCGATCAAGGGAGAAGCCCTGGTGTTCACAGAATTGAACGTATTCAAAATTGTCTATTCCATGGCGACCCATGCCGGCAAGCGCCAGGCACTGGTAGCCCAGAATATCGCCAACGCCGATACGCCCGGTTACCACGCCAAGGATATCAAGCCCTTCACGGAAGTCTTTGCCGCAGGCGCCCGCCAAAGCAGCATGAGCGCCACCCGCGGCAGCCACTTGAATGGCACCGCAGGCAGCCAGATGGACTGGGCGGTTATATCCGACGAAACCGGCAGCGACCCCAATGGCAACTCGGTTTCCGTTGAGGCGGAGCTGCTGAAAGGCGTTGATACAGAACGCCAGCACAAGCGTGCCATGGCTATCTACAAATCCTCCATGAACATCCTGCGCGCCAGCCTGGGCAAAACCTGAGGAGGTATGAGAGATGAGTGAATTTTCCAAAGCCCTGTCCGTCACCGCCAGCGGCCTCAAGGCGCAAGCCGCACGCCTGCGCCATGTGTCTGAGAACATTTCCAACGCCGATACGCCGGGATACCGCCGCAAGGCAGTGCCCTTCGAATCGGTGCGCGAGTTGCGGACAGACGTGGAGCATGTGCGCACCGGCCGGGTTACCCTGGATCGCAGCGAGCTGGAAAAAGTCTACGACCCGTCGCATCCGCTGGCTGACGAAAGCGGGCATTTCGAAGGCTCCAACGTGGATCTGATGATCGAGATCGCCGACGCCCGCGAAGCTCAGCGCAGCTATGAGGCCAACCTGAAAATGTTCGAGCAAACCCGGTCCATGTCAGCCTCGCTGATGGAACTATTGAGACGCTAACTGAAATTTATTGGAGATCCAGAATGGATATTCGCAGCCTTTCCGCCGCCAGCGGCTATGCCGCCGCCCGTCCCGCCACCAAAGCTGACCCCAATCACGAAAGCACCGGTGCCGGCGCCCAGCTGAAGCAGAGCTTTGAAGACTTCACCACGACCCTGCAAAACAGCGAGCAGGTCTCGGTGCAGGCGATGACGTCGCAAGCTGACCCGCATGCGCTGGTGCAGGCTCTGGCGCAGACCGAACTGGCGGTCGAAACCGCCGTCACCGTGCGCAACAAGGTCGTCGAGGCCTATCAGGAAATCCTGAGGATGCCGGTCTGAGCCATGATGAGCGAAAGCCTCTTCTATGACACGCTGCGCCAGGCGCTGTGGGCCGCTGTCACCATGTCGACGCCAATCCTGGTCGTCGCGCTGGTGGTCGGCCTGACCATCGGCCTGTTTCAGGCCCTGACCTCGGTGCAGGAAATGACCCTGACTTTCGTGCCCAAGCTGACAGCGATCCTGGTCGTGTTCTGGATGACCATGGGCTTCATGACACAAACCCTGGTGGCCTTTTTCGACGGCCACGTTGTTCCAATGATTGCCGGAGGCTCGTAATGGGAACCGCAGGTTACGCCACGATTTCACGCCAGTCAGGCCTGATGCGGGAAATGCGCGTCATTGCCAACAACATCGCAAACTCCGCCACAACCGGATACCGCCAGGAAGGGCTGATCTTCTCGGAATTCGTGCAGTCCTCGCCTGGCCAGCCGTCCGTGTCGATGTCGCGTGCCAATATCTTCAACACCTCGATGGAGCAGGGCCAGCTGACCAATACAGGCGGCACATTCGATTTTGCCATCGAAGGGGACGGCTTCTTTATGATCGAAACCCCGCAAGGGGAACGGCTGACCCGCTCCGGCGCCTTTTCCCCCAACGCCGCCGGTGATCTGGTGACCATGGATGGCTACCGGGTGCTGGATGCGGGCCGCGCGCCGGTCTTTGTGCCGCCGGATGCCGGCAAGATTGAAGTTGGCGCGGACGGTTCGCTCAGCGCAAACGGGCGTCTGCTGGGACAGCTGGGCCTGTTCAAACCGGTCGAGAAGCACACGCTCGTGCGTGAGGACGGTGTGATGTTCCGCGTTGAGGGCGATATCGAGGAGAACTTCGACTCGAAGGTCCTGCAGGGCTTTCTGGAAGGCTCCAACGTGAACGCGATTTCCGAAGTGAGCCGGATGATCGACGTGCAGCGCGCCTACGAGATGGGCCAGAGCTTTCTGCAGACGGAAGACGAGCGCATCCGCAATGCCATCAAAAACCTGATCAAGTCCTAGGAGAATCCAGATGCGTGCCCTCAAGATCGCAGCAACCGGCATGAGCGCCCAGCAGTTGCGGGTGGAGACCATCTCCAACAACCTCGCCAATATGAACACCACGGCCTACAACGCCCGCCGTGCCGAATTCGCAGATCTGCACTACCAGCAGATTTCGCGCGCCGGCACCGTGAATGCTTCGGACGGCACCGTGCTGCCGACCGGTGTTCAGGTCGGCCTCGGTGTGCGACCGGCCGCCGTTTCCGTGCATTTGTCCCAAGGGGCGCTGCAGCAGACCAACAACGACCTGGATGTCGCCATCGACGGCAATGGCTACCTGGAGGTCACCCTGCCCTCCGGCCAGTCCGCCTATACCCGCGACGGTGCGCTCAAACGCTCGGCCGAAGGGCTGATCGTGACTTCGGACGGTTTCGCAGTGTCGCCCGAGATCACCATCCCCGACGATGCCACCAGCATCTCGATCAATGCCGAGGGTGAAGTTTACGGGTATTTTCAGGACTCTCCCGAAGGCCAGCTGCTGGGGCAGTTTACCCTGGCCAGCTTCACCAACCCCAAGGGTCTTGAGGCGATCGGCAGCAACCTGTTCACCGAAACCGAAGCCTCGGGCGCTGCCACTGTCACCACCGCGGGCGAAGACGGGCTCGGCACCCTGCGCCAGGGATACCTGGAGGGCAGTTCGGTGGATGCGGTGCGCGAGGTGACGGAGCTGATCGAAGCCCAGCGCGGTTATGAAATGAATGCCAAGGTCATCTCTGCTGTCGACCAGATGATGGGTGCAACCACACAGGTACGCTGATGAAACTTGCTCTTGCCTGCCTGACCGCCGCCGCACTCTGCGCCCCGCCCGCCTGGGCGGACTACCTGATCCCGCTGCGCACGAT
Source organism: Paracoccaceae bacterium (assembly GCA_013373325.1). Classification (GTDB taxonomy): domain Bacteria; phylum Pseudomonadota; class Alphaproteobacteria; order Rhodobacterales; family Rhodobacteraceae; genus Leisingera. Next base: position 25,186 of record JABXIA010000103.1, on the reverse strand, counting down.
CCGCGCCAAGGAGATCGTTAACCCCGAAGATCTGGCCCTTAAAAACGGCGAGATCCTTGGCGCGCTGTCGGACCCGGCGGACGTCACAGGCATGGAAGCACGTGTCTCGCTCTACGCGGGGCGGCCCTTGCGGCCCGGCGATATCGGCCCGCCGGCCATCATTGAACGAAACGACCTGGTTACCCTGATCTTCCGTCAGGGTGTGCTGACCATCGCCGCGGAAGGGCGCGCCCTGGGCCGCGGTGCCGCTGGTGAAGCTGTCCGTGTCATGAATCTCTCTTCCCGCACGACCGTCACTGGACGGATCAAGGAAGACGGCTCCGTCGAGGTAAACTGATGACTTTGAAATTTTCCCCCGCCAAACCGCTGCTTTTCGGGCTGGCCCTCCTGGGTGCCTGCGGCCGGATGGATCACCTGGGCAAGCCGCCCTCCTTCACCCCTGCCAACGAGACGCCGGAGCATGTGGCGATGCTTTACGAGGGACTGCCCGCGCAGACCCAGAACCGGCGCACCGTTGACGGCTCCTCGTTGTGGAGCGGCTCGCAGCAATCGCTGCTTGGCGACCGCCGCGCGATCAAACGGGGGGATATCCTGACTGTGGTGATCGAGATCGACGAAGAAGCGGAAATCTCCAACGACACCCAGCGCTCGCGGTCGGGATCCGAAAGCCTGAACATGCCTCAGCTTCTGGGCCTGCCGCAGCGGCTGGACCGGAAACTGCCGGAAGGCGCCACCTCGGCAGACGCGGTGGAGCTGGGCAGCTCCAGTTCCGCGGGCGGCAAGGGGTCCGTGAAACGCAGCGAGAAACTGGAGCTGCGGGTTGCAGCCACCGTTGTCGACGTGCTGCCGAACGGGGTTCTGGCGATCAGCGGAACCCAGGAGCTGCGGGTGAACTTCGAACTGCGCGAACTGCTGGTGACCGGCTATGTCCGGCCACAGGACATCAGCCGCCAGAATGAAATCACTTATGACAAGATTGCTTCGGCGCGCGTCTCTTACGGCGGCCGCGGCCAGATCACCGATGTTCAGCAGCCGCGCTACGGCCAGCAGCTGCTTGACGCTGTCCTGCCGTTCTGAGGGTCATTATGCTGTCAAAACTCCTGCCAGTCATCCTGCTCATCCTCGGAACCGCAGGCGGTATAGGTGCCGGCATCATGCTGATGCCCGCGCCAGAAGAAGAGCACGCTGCCGAGTCCGGCAGCGCCGCCAAACCCGCTGAGGAAGCCGCAGAGGAAATCGCTGAAGACAGCGAAGAAAACCAGCGCGAATACATCAAGATCAACAATCAGTTCGTCGTGCCTGTCGTGGAGCGTGATCAGCTGACTTCGCTGGTGGTGGTGTCGCTCAGCCTGGAGGCCAAGCAAGGCACTGGCGAAAAAGTCAGCACCTTGGAGCCAAAACTGCGGGATGCCTTCCTGCAAGTCCTCTTTGATCACGCCAATATGGGCGGCTTCCGGGGCGCGTTCACCCGGTCTGATGTGCTCGAACCGCTGCGCACCGCGCTGCGCGAGGCGGCGCAGAAGGAGATCGGCAAAGGCGTGTATGACGTGCTGATCATGGAGATTTCCCGGCAAGACGTCTGACCGCCGCACAACAATTCAAACAAAAAAGCCGGCCTCGAAAGGCCGGCTTTTTTGCGGAAAGCAGGTCTCTTGCGCTCAGCCTTCCAGCAGCCGGGCCATCTGCGCCTTGGCCAGCTCAGCCTTGTGGCGTTTGCGTTCAGCTGCGGCCATCGTTTCTACCGCATGTTTGCGGCCGAACGCCTTGCGCAGCTGATCCATGCTTCGCAGCTTTTGCGCAGTGGCCTTGGCCAGCTCCTGGTTCAATTGCCGCCGGGTGCGGGCATGCCAGCCCTGCCATAGAAGATCCGCCCCCAGAGCCTTCATTGCATGATCGCCATCTGCCTGCTCGCGCGCAGCCTTCACCTGCTCGTTCAGTTTGGCCAACTGGCTGCGCAGCTCCGCTTCCCGGGCCAGAACGGGCTGAATTCTGGCGTGTTCCTGCATGTATTGCGCAGCGGTCACCGCTGCCATCTGATCCAGCATTTTCTGCTTCATGTGACCCTCCCTTTGGCACGCTTGCGCATTTCCTCGGCGAAACGGATTGCCGCTGCGACCGGCGCGTAGTGCTCTTCCAGAATTTCATCCCCGATCCCGATCGCCGCGTGGAGCGCCCGCGCAGTTGGCGGATCGCTGTGGATCGGGATCGCGTTTTCATTGGCAACCCGCCGGATCGCTGCGGCGATCTCATCGACCCCCTTGGCAACACAGACCGGTGCGGCGCCCGGCTCCCGGCTCCACTGCAGGGCAACCGCATAGTGGGTCGGGTTGACGATCACCACATCTGCCTTGGGCACATCTGCCAGCATTTGCCCCATCGCAATCTGCTGGCCGCGCTGGCGGCGCTGGCTCTTCATATGCGGGTCGCCTTCGGCATCCTTCATCTCATCCTGGATTTCCTTGCGCGACATCATGTTCTTGCGGAGATGCTCGGCGTGCTGAAAGGCGGCGTCAACGACCCCGATTGCCAGCGCAATGATGAGCGCGAGGAACAAGAACTCCATCGACAGCTGCGCCAGCATCAGAACCACGGATTGCGGGCCGGTGCCGGACGACGCGATCATCTCCGGCAGCCGGTGGGACAGATAAACGCCCAGGCACACCGAGTAGAGAGACAGTTTCACAAAGCTCTTGAAGAACTCGAACAGGCCGGCGCGCCCGAACTTGTTCTTCGCATTGGAAACGATCGAGATGCGCGACAGTTTCGGCTCCAGCTTGCTCGGGGCAAAGACCATCGCCCGCTGGCCGACAATGGACAGCAGCACAAGCGCAAAAGGCACAAGAAACCACGGCAGCACCGGGCGGAAGGCACTGCCGATGAAGCCGCCCACCGGCGCGGCCGCAGGACCTTCGAAAAACAGCGGCGCCAGCCGGTCCGGCTGGTCAAGGTAAGCCAGCAGTGCAGTGCCGATCCCCTCAACGCTGCTGCTGCCTGCAGTGTAAAACGCGATGATCAGGCCCAGATAGGCGGCAGCCACCGACAGATCAGTGGATTTGGCAACTTCGCCTTTTTCCCGGGCCTTCCGGAGTTTCTGCTCCGTTGGCTCGAATGACTTGTCTGAATCGTCGTCCTGGCCGCTCATGGCATGCCGCCCACTGGATTTGCAAAGAATGTCATCAAGGCGCGGGACCAGACATCCAGGATCACCGGGCTGCCGACCATCAGGATGAACAGCCCCATGAGGGTAATCACCGGCGCGCCGACCATGGCCACCATCAGCTGCGGCATCGCCCGGTTGATCACGCCAAGGGCGAGGTTATAGATCACCGCCGTGATCACAAAGGGCGCCGCCAGCGTGAATGCCAGCGAAAAACTCTGCGAGACCCGGAAAACGCCCCATTCCGTCAAGCCGGCGGCAACCGGAAACTCGCCTGCCGGAAACATCCGGTAAGAGCCGATCAGCAGTTCCGCCACCCGGACATGCAGCCCCATCATGGTGGCAAGGGTCACGCCGGAGATCATCAGAACAGCGCCAAGCGCCGGCATCGGCTCTGCACCGATGCCGCCCAGCACCTGCGACAGGGACGTGGCTTGCGCTGCCATCGCCCCTGCCGTCTGCAATGCCAGCACGAAAATCCGGACCCCGATACCTAAAGCCAGGCCGATGATGGCCTCGGTCACCGCAAAACGGGCGTAGGCGAACACGTTGTCCGGCTCGGGAAAGGCAGGCAGCGCCGGTGCCACGACAAACGTGAAGGCCGCGGCAACGGCCAGCTTGACCCGCGCGGGGACATAAAGCTCCCCCATTGCGGGCAGAACCGACACCATCGCTGCCACTCTCAGAAACACGATGGCGGCGTGCCAAAACCCTGCCCCCAGCATCAGAACCAGCTCCGGCGGCAGAAAGTCCAGGTTCATGCCTGCACCATGCCAACGAGGGCAGGCCGTGCCTCCAGTCCGATTTCCTCAAACGACAGCACCGGATTGGTAATGCCGCGCGACTTCAAAATTGTCCTCAGATACCGGCGGCGGCGCGTCGAGGTCACCACCGCAGCAAACACGCCCTGATCGGTGATCGCCGAGAGCTTGTCGCTCAGCCCGTCCGCAAGGCGGTTGAAGAGATCCGGCGGCAGCGCGATGTCCAGGCCGGCACCCTGCGCATCAACCTGATAGGTCGAGAACTTGTCTTCCCATTCCGGCGCCAGCTGGACCAGCGGAATGGTCCCGTCCTCACGCTTCATCTCGGCCACCAGCTGGAAGCCAAGGCGCTGGCGCACATGCTCGCAGATCAGTTCAGGCTGTGCGACGTGCATGCGCGCTTCTGCAATAGATTCCAGGATCAAGGGCATGTTCCGGATGGACACCCGCTCCTCCAGCAACAGCCGCAGGACCGCATGAAGCGTGTCCATCGGCACCTTGTCCGGCACCAGCGAATCCAGCAGCTTGCGGTTCGCCTCCGAGCGGAAGCGGTCGGACAGCTGCGTCATTTCATCCAGCAGGCGGCGGAGGGATTTGAGCGTCAGCAAGCGGCTGAAGTTCTGCTTGATGACCTCCAGCAAATGGGTTGCCAGGATTTCCGGCGGCGTCACCACGGTGGCGCCGGCCAGCGCCGCCTGTTCCTGCGACTTGGCAGAAATCCAGCGTGCCGGTGCGCCATAGACCGGCTCCGTCACATCTGTGCCGGAGGGCAGCGCATCGTGATTGTCGGGCATCAGGGCCAGGACCATTTCGGGATGCAGCGTGCCGCGCACCTGTTCGACGCCCTGCACCTTGATCACATAGGTGCCCCGCTCCAGATCATGCTGATCGGTGAGGCGGATTTCGGGCAGGATCAAACCGAATGTGGTGGCGATGTGGGACCGCATATTTGCGATCCGCGCGTCCAGGCCGGTGCCCTCGTCCAGCACCATGCTGACCAGGTCGGGCGCAAACTCCAGATGCAGATCATCAAGATCCAGAATGTCGCCCAGCGGCCGCGAAACCGAAGCATCGGAGGCTTCCTCGATCTTTTCCTCGATCTCGGCTTCTGCATCGTCCCTTTTCTTCTTGGCCATCCGGAAAGCGGCATAACCCAAGACGCCGCCGCCGGTCACGAAGGGGAGAAATGGCAGGCCAGGCACCAGCGCAAACAGCACCATCAGCACGGCAACGGTGGTCAGAGCTGCCGGGTGGCGGCCGAACTGTTCGAACAGTGCGATGTCAGTGGCGCCAGTGGTGCCGCCGCGCGCCAGCAGCAGTGCCGCGGCAATAGAAATGATCACCGAAGGGATCTGCGAGACGAGGCCGTCCCCTACCGTCAAAATGGCATAGGTCTCGAACGCGCTGCCCACAGGCATACCGTGGACCAGCACCCCCATGATAAGCCCCATGACGAGGTTCAGCAGGGTGATCAGCAAGCCAGCAATGGCGTCGCCTTTGACGAATTTCGACGCACCGTCCAGCGAGCCGAAAAAGGTCGTTTCCTGCTGGTCACGTTCGCGCCGCTCCTTGGCAGTCTGGTGGTCGATGGCGCCCGCGGACATATCCGCGTCGATGGCCAGCTGCTTGCCCGGCATCCCGTCCAGGGCAAAGCGGGCGCCCACTTCGGCCATCCGCGCGGCACCCTTGGTGATCACCATGAAATTGACGATCAAAAGAACCCCAAACACAACCAGGCCGAGGAACACGCTGCCCCCCATGACAAACTGGGCGAATCCTTCGATCACATCGCCGGCCGCATCGGTGCCGGAGTGGCCTTGGCCGATGATCAGCTTGGTGGACGAGACGTTCAGCGACAGACGCAGCATCAGCGACGCCAGCAGAATCGTCGGGAAAGAGGAAAAATCCAAAGGTCTTTCAATGAACAGGGTGATCGTGAAGATCAGGATGGCAAGCGCAAATGAGGCCGCCAGACCGACGTCCAGCACCCAGGCAGGCATCGGCAGGATCATCATCACGATAATCGCCATCAGCGCCAGCGCCAGCAGCACGGTCGGGCTGAACAGTTGTTCCATCGTCAGCTTAGGCACAATTATGGCCCCACTTATTGAGTGCATTCAATTGGTTGGAAATCCTGCCAGAAGCCCGGCCCGGTTGCCTGAAGGCTTTCCACTGCAGCAAGGGCAGAACGATCCGCAGCCGCCCGGATGCCGGGCGGGCGGAAAGCCGGGAGGCGCAGGCCGCCATCGCAGCGGCGGCTGACAGCGCAAACCGGTGCATTTTGGCTTTGCAGAAAAATGTGAGACAGGCACTGGCGGCGGCCGTGGCCGCGCGTGCCGTGCGCGTTGCGCGCGCACTCAGCCCTTGCAGGCAAAGTTTTAAATTGTTTTCCGGCATTCTGCCCGTTCCAGATCAGGATTCACCCGCTCATCAGGTTACCGGCAGCCAGTTGACAAAGTGTTATCATCCAAACGCAAAGGCCGCCCCGGGCAGGGCGGCCTTAACGCAGTCAGCCTTGAGCTGGATTACTGTCTTTCTTCCGGAGCGTCCGCTGCTGTGCCGATCTGGTTCAGCAAGTCGGCGATGCCGCCCCGCGTCCCCTCGCTGCTCTCCACCAGGGCGCGCGCATAGGCCAGGGGCGGCAGGCTTTCCGGATCCTGGGAGGTTTCACCGATTTTGGTTGTGACAGACGCGACGGCCCCGAATTGCGCCCCCTCTTCCGGCTCGATTTCCGTTATCGCCCCCAGGTTTTCTGAGTGCCAGAACCCGCGGGCGGCTGCGTCTTTCTGGTTCTCGGCCAGCAGGTATTCCCCGGCGCGGCCGTATTCGCCGTTGCGCCACAAAGCCTCGGCGCGCAAGCGGTTGGCTTTGGAGCCATCCAGTCCCATCAGTTCCACCAGCGCCCGGTGCGGCTTGTCCTGGGCAAGCGCGGCTTCGGCCATCATCAGGCGGCGGGTTTCATCCTGCGGTGCCAGGGACAGCTTGTTGAGCAGTTCCTGAGCGTAGTCTGCAAACCCTAGGTCAAGCAGCCGTCGGGCCACCGGCACAGCAACCGGGGCCGCCTCAGCCGCCGTAGCCCGGCCCGCAAACACCAGACCATACTGCAGAAAGGTCACATCATCCGCGCGTTCTGCCAGCAGCAGCAGCAACGGTTCCAGCGCTGCAGCCCGGGCCCCAGGTCCATCGCGTTCCGTCAGCTCTTTAAGCTCCTGAAACGCATCGTGGAACTGTCCTGTCAGCGCAAGCGATGCGACATGCGCCTTGCGCAGGTCTGCGCCAAGCTCCGTGTCCCGGTTTTCCAGCTCGTAGGAAGCAATCAGGTCCGGCACATCCGGCGACAGCGCTTTGCGCTCTTTCACACTGAGGGCAACCAGATCGATCAGCGCGGCTGGTGCGTTCCCGGTGCGCTCCGCCACTTCGCTGGTCAGCTCTTCAGCGACTTTCTCAGTGTCGCCCTCTAGTTCTGCAATCGCCGCCTCGGCCAGATTGATTTCCGGCACTTCTTCGATTCCGGTCCGGTCCACGGCCCTCAGCACCGCTTCAGCGACATGATGATCGCCGGCCTCGGCGAACATCTTGCTCAGCCGCGGCCCCAAATGCACCCGCAGGTGCGTGGGCAACTTCGAAAACGCTTGCTGGATCGCATCGGTGTTCGAGTTCTTTTTGACCGCACCGTCAGCCAGCGCGCCCCAGAAAGCGCTGTTGCTTTCGCAGGCCTGCTGCCCGGAGAACGGGTTTTGAGGCGGAAGATCAACGCCATCCATCAGCAGGGCCATCGCCTCCAGAACGGCCGCATCCGCGCTGCCCCGCTCTGCGGCCGGAAGGATTTCCAGCATGGAGCGGGCTTCGGCACCAAAGCCGAAATAGAGATAAATCCGGGCAAGAGCGAGAACCCCAGCCGGGTTCACGTCGTCGAACTCCTGGACAAGCGCGTTGCGCAACGGTCCGATCTGATCGGCAAACGGGCTCTCATTGCCCCAGGTGTGAATTGCCACGACCCTGTCTGAAATGCAGTGCGCCGACTCGTCTCTGCCCTCTGCCAAGGCGGCCATCAGGCCAGTTTCGCGGTCGATTGCCGAGGTGACAGAGATGTGGTCAAGCGGGTTCAGAGGCCGGTCCGAACGGCCCAGAGGATCGAGGCCGGCAGCCGTGCCGGCGCCAGGAAGCCCGTCCGCCGCAACGCTGACTAGCCCCTGGTTCGCTGCCCGTCCAATCTGCTGCAGCAACCGCCGCTCGGATTCTTTGACCACCGCAGCGCGTTCAGTCTCCTCCATATTGAGCAGCATACCGGCATCCGGCAGCCGCGGCAGCATAGCTGCGGCAACGTCTTCCGCGGCCGCCGGGATGCTGCTGCCATCCAGCGGCAGAACCATTTCAGTTGCCGCCTGCTCTTCAGACCCAGCAAGTTCAGGTTCGGGGCCAGCCGTCCCGGCACGGTTTTGCGGCCGGACTGTGCGTGCCGGTTCAGACTGCCCGGCAACCGCGGCTGCCAATTCCAGCGCCATCCGCGCGTCTGCCGCGGCCGACCGGGAAAAACTGAAACGGTAGCCGCCGCCCGCAACCGGTGTGGTGATCGGAAGAATGCTGCCCGCTGTGGTGTATTGCGGCTGCGGCGGGGGTTTGCCGCCATCGCGGATATCCACCACAAGGTAGCCGTTCTCCTGCACATAGGAGGTGACAGAGCACTCGCAGCCCAATTGCAGCCGCAGCGGCTGGCCGGGGCCGTTCTGTTCCAAAGATTGCAACCGGGTGCGGGGAATAAGGTTGAAGACGCGGGAGGTATCGAAAACCGCTTCGGGAGCATCGATGTTGACGGTCGCAGTGCTGCCGCTTTGGGTGAGCGACCAGTCCGCGCCGTTTGGCAGACGCATCACCAGGCGCGTGAACCCCTTATGCTCGCCGGAGCGGGTTACGATTGTCTGCGCCTGGACTGTGCCAGCCATCAGAACAACGGCCGCCGCGGCAAATGCTCGCCAGATCATGCTGCGTCCTGTTTCACCGATTTGAGGGCTTCTTCCAGCTCCGAGAAGCCGGGACGGAAATGCGACGGGGTATTCTGGCGGCCGACCTCAATGCAGATCGCGGCTGCGTGGTTGTGCAGGTTGGCCACCAGCACTTCGCGGATCAGCTGGTAGAAATGCGCGTCTTCTTCGACCACGGCCTTCACCTTGCCCGCGAAGGGGGCAACAAGGCCATAAGACAGAAACACGCCCAGAAATGTCCCCACCAGGGCGCCGCCGATCAGTTTCCCCAGAACCTCGGGCGGCTGGTCGATCGAGCCCATGGTCTTGATCACGCCCAGAACCGCTGCAACGATCCCAAGGGCAGGCAGGCCATCGGCCATGGTCTGCAGCGCGTGGCTGGAGTGCAGCGCGTGGTGAAGGTTGGCCTCCATCCGCTTTTCCAGCACCTCTTCAACCTGGTGCGGATCGTCATAGTTCATCGAGGCCGAGCGCATGGTGTCGCAGATCAGGTTCACGGCTTCCTTGTCGCCCAGGATCTTGGGGTATTTATTGAAGACCGAGGAGTTTTCCGGGTCTTCGATATGCTGTTCCACCTCAACCGGATTGGCCCGGGCGATTCGGATCAGCGCGAACAGCAGACAGAGCAGATCGCGGTAGTCGTCCGGCTTCCATTTGGGGCCCTTGAATACCTTGCCAATGTCCTTGAGCGTGTGCTTGACGCCGCCCATGTCATTGGCAATCAGAAACGCCCCGACAGCGGCGCCGCCGATCATCATCATTTCAAACGGCAGCGACTTCAGAATGATCGCCATCTTGCCGCCGGCCAGAAGGTATCCGCCGAACACCATGGCAAAGATCACCACAATGCCTACAATCCCGATCATAGGTCCACTCCGAATTCCGTTGGTTTTTATTAGTTTAGGCGAGTCGTCCTAAGGAAAGACTAAGCCCGCGCGCCCAAGTCATTCCTTGGGCACGGCTCCGTTGCGTCCGGCCAGGACCACGCTGATGGTATAGGCGGCTTCCGGGCTCAGGCCCGCCATGATCCCCGCCGCGGCCTCCGGCTGCATCCGGGCAAGGAAGCCTGCTGCAAATGCAGGGTCCATTTCCTCGAACAGGGCTGCGGCCTCCTTGGGCTTCATCTGCTCATAGACAGTGGTCAGCCGGGTCACATCCGACTCGGTCGCCCCATCGGCCAGGGCCAGGGTCGCGCGCAGCTTCTCTTCTGCCTGCTCCAGCGCCACCAGCTTCTTGTTGATCGCCTGATCGGCAATCTCCAGCGCCTTCATCCGGTCCTGAATCTCCGCCTCGCGGGCGGCCAATGCCTGTTCCCGTTCCTGAAAGGCCGCCAGCATCGTTTGCAGCTCAGCAGAGGACGGCATCGATTCGCCCCGCGGCTCTCCCTTATGCGCAGGCTCATCCCGGCCCGGCTCCTTCAGACTGGCCACTTCACGGGCAATTGCGGGCCCGGCTTCCAGTCCCAGCCGCACCGCGGCAGAGCCGATCAGCAGGACCGCCAGCATCATGAGCGTGCCGCCCCGCCGCAAGCCTTTGGGTTTCTTAGCCGCCTTCGCCATTACGCCACCCGGTTCTGGCTGCGGTTATGGCGGACGAACATCAGGCCAGAGGGCTTAACCTCTTCCTGGATTTCTTCGGCCGGCTTCGATTCGGCCTCATAAGCGGCTGCCATCTCCTCATCTTCGGCCACGGGTTCCGCAACCGGAGCCGCAGGCCGGGCTTCGGGAATATCATGCATGGACGCCATCATCAGCTCCAGCCGCTGGGCCACCGATTCGGCCCGCCCGGTCAGCTGCTGCAGCGCCTTGCTGGAGCCGTCAGACACCTGTTGCGCCGACTGCAGCGACTTGTTGAGGTCATCCACCTGGGAGGACAGCACGGCGACCGCGCCGCCCACGCCCTTTTCCAGATCATTGAACCGCTTCAGCCTGCGCGACAGCACCAGACAATAGAATCCGGCACCCAGCGCTCCGGCCGCAAGCAGGATATCAGCAATAATGTCCATCCTGTCCTCCTAGTTCAGTACGAAATCCATAATCAGCAGATCACGCACCCGGCCCTGGCCGGTGGCAATATTGATCCGCCGCAGCATCTGCGCCCTCAGTTTCGGCAGAGCCATCGGATCCGACAGATCCTCCAGCTCCAATGCTCTCAGATAGCTGTTCAGGACATCGACAACGCGCGGGAGGACTCTTTCGACTTCAGCCTGATGCGCCAGGCTGACCTCTAGTTGCGCGCGGAACCTGAGATGCTTCAAACCGCTGGCTTTGCGCAGGGTAATCAGAATCGGGTCCATTTCGATGAAAGCAAGATTGGCGATATCCATCGCCGTCTCACCTGTGTCCACGCCTTCTGGCGCCACTTCGGCCGCGTGCGCCGGTTCTGGCGCCGCTTTCTGACCAAAGGGAAGAAGGCCTGACTGAACGGCAAAGAATCCGCCGCCCGCGCCCGCCTGTGCAAGCACCACCCCAATGATCAGGGGCAATTTGCCTTTCTTGGCCGGGGCATCTGCTTCGATATCTACTGCAGCGTCTGTCATGGCTATCCCTAAAACGTCGTGCAGCTTCTTCATAACCTGCGAGGAACTAACCGAATGTTAAGGCCGATCAGTCAAAACGGTTGCATGCCGGAGAGAACGCCGGTGCGACGGAGGTTAATGTGCAGCAGATCAAGAATGTCTGGGCAGAAATGGACATGAGAAAGCGTCTGATTGCCGTGGGAGCCACGGTGATCATGATTCTCAGCGTCATCGCGATGTCCCATGTGGCAAGCAAGCCAACAATGACACTTCTCTATGCCGGGCTGGAAAGCGGCTCGGCCGGGGATGTGGTGCGGGCGCTGGAACAGCGCGGCACCCAATTTGAAGTGCGCGGCGGCTCGATTTATGTGCCATCCACGCAACGCGATGAACTTCGTATGACACTGGCCAGCGAAGGCCTGCCCGCCAATGGCGGCAAGGGATACGAACTCCTTGATTCGCTTAGCGGTTTCGGTACCACTTCACAAATGTTCGATGCCGCATATTGGCGTGCCAAGGAAGGCGAACTGGCCCGCACAATCGTCGCCAGCCCGCATGTGAGCCAGGCACGGGTACATATTGCCAATACTGGGTCGAATCCGTTTCAGCGGACTGTTGAGCCGACTGCTTCGGTCTCTATTGTGCCGATGGGGTCTCCGATTACACCCGCCCAGGCCAATGCGATCCGTTTCCTGGTATCGTCCGCCGTTACCGGCCTGGCTGTAGATAACGTGGCGGTTATTGATGCCAATGGCGCCTTGATTGGCTCCGCCGATACGACTGCCGCAGCAGCTGCGGGCACTGACGACCGTTCGCAAACGATTCGGGAACGCGTGCTGCGCCTTGTCGAAGCCCGCGTGGGGCAGGGCAATGCCGTCGTAGAAGTGAGTGTGGAAACCATCACCGACACCGAATCGATCCGCGAGAAGCTGGTGGACCCGAAAAGCCGTGTTGCGGTCAGCACCGATGTCGAAGAGCGCGCTGATTCATCGACTAACCAGTCCGGCGAGGTCACAGTTGCGTCCAATATTCCTGACGGCGACGCAGCCTCTGGCCAAGGCTCCAAGGCAAACACCAGCGCCACCCGGGAGAGAATCAACTATGAAATCTCGGAAACTGAAAAGGAAATCCTTCGCGGCCCGGGCGCAATCAAACGCCTGACAGTTGCGGTCCTGATCAATGGCACTGCCGTTACAAACGAGGCAGGAGAAGCCGTTTTCCAGCCCCGCCCTGAAGAAGAACTGGCTGCAATGCGGGAGCTGATTTCCGCTGCGGTCGGCTTTGACGCAGACCGTGGAGACGTGATCACGCTCAAATCGATGGAATTGCCGGCCGTTGAACCGCAGGGCGTCGTTGCGACAGCTTCTTTTATGGACAAACTGAACTTTGACGCCATGTCGCTGATTCAAATCGCCGCTCTCGCCATCGTCAGCCTGATTCTGGGCCTGTTTGTCGTGCGGCCAATCCTGTCGAACCAGGGCGGCTCGGCAACTGCGCTGCCAGCACCTGGCGGCGGGGCTGATGCGCTGCCCGGGCTTCCCGGAATGGGCGGCGACGGCTTCATGACCGCGCCCGACATGGGCGCAGGGATGGCTTTGGATGGCGAGATTGAAAACAACGAAACCGGACAGTTCGAGCCGCTGGGCGGTCTGCCTGAGATGGGCACAGGGGATATGATGGGTGCCATCGGTCTGCCCGCCATGGGCGGCAGCACGGGCGATCCCGTCGACCGCCTGCGCAGCCTGATCGGCGAACGGCAGGAAGAAACGGTCCAAATCCTGCGCGGCTGGCTGGAAGAGAGTAAGGAGCAGGCCTGATGACAATTGCACATTTGCTAGAAGACTTCGGCATGAAGACACCGGTGGAGCCTGCTCTGCCTGCAATATCCGAGGAACTCATCGAAGAACAGCGCCTGGCATCCTTTGAGAACGGCTATAGTGCCGGCTGGGATGACGCGGTGACGGCCAAGGATCAGGAAAACACCCGGATTTCAGCCGAACTTGCCAGCTCGCTTGAGGACCTGAATTTCACTTATCAGGAAGCACAAAGCCAGCTGCTCGACTCGCTGGATCCGATGTTCAAGGTGCTGACCAGTGCGGTTCTTCCGGATGCAATGGCGGCATCCTTCGGGCATCATATCGTCGATCAGCTGGCAGGCATGGCCAAGGGGCAGACAGATCAACCGATGCAAATCGTGGTGTCTCCAGGCGAAGGCGGTGCTGTTCGCAGTCTGCTGCCGGAGAAGTTTTCCGTGCCGGTGACGGTTCGGGAAGACAGTGTTCTGTCGCCGGGCCAAGCCTATCTGAGCGTGGGCAGCGCGGAGTGCGAAATCAACTGCGACGCCCTTCTCGAGTCCATCCAGGACTCGATCGAAGCCTTTACCTATCACGCTAATGAGGACAGCCACTATGGATGACGCGGCCGATCTGAACATGAAATCTTCCGATGCGAGCAACCCTTTCGTTTCGGTTCCGGTCGAAGTGGTCGTCTCCGTCGGCAAGGCCCGGCCATTGATCCGCGACCTCGTCAGCCTGGGTGAAAACGCCATTCTGACCTTGGACAAGCGGGTTGAAGACCCGGTGGACCTGTATGTCGGCAACCGCCTCGTTGCACGTGGCCAGCTGGAAGAACTGGAAGGCGATCAGGCAGGCCAGCTGGCCGTGCGCCTGACGGAAATTGCCGATCTGCAAAGCGGTTTGGGATGACACATACGACATTTGTGCGGGCGGCTCTGGTCTCGGTGCTGCTGCTGACCCTGCCGCACACCGCCCTGGCTCAAGAATTGAGCCTCTCACTGGCTGACGGGCAGTCGATATCCGCCCGTTCGATCCAGCTGATCCTGCTGATTACTGTGCTCAGCCTGGCCCCTGGGCTGCTGATCATGATTACCTGCTTCCCATTTCTGGTGACGGTTCTTTCCATCCTTCGCCAGGGCATCGGGCTGCAGCAGGCGCCCCCCAATATGCTGATGATCAGCCTGGCGCTGTTTCTGACCTATTTCGTGATGGAACCGGTCTTCACCGAAGCCTGGTCCACGGGAATCAATCCGCTTCTGGAAGAGCGGCTGGAGCCCGGCGAAGCCATCACGCGCAGCTTGGAGCCGTTCCGGGCATTCATGGCCAACAGGCTGGACCCGGACACGTTTTATGCAATTGCAGATCTCAGACCCGAGACACAAGGCCTGGACCCGGTGCCTGAGGCTCCACTTTCAGCTTTGGTGCCAAGCTTTCTGCTGTCCGAAATTGCCCGGGCCTTTCAAATCGGTTTTCTGGTGTTCCTGCCGTTCCTTGTGATTGATCTCGTGGTTGCTGCGATCCTGATGTCGATGGGGATGATGATGGTCCCTCCAGCCATCGTCTCCCTGCCCTTCAAGCTGGCGTTCTTTGTCGTCGCTGATGGCTGGAGCCTGATCGCAACCGCACTGGTCCGCAGCTACTACCCCTGAACCTACTGTTCTAAGCTGAACGTGCCGGGCACAGACTGTGCCCGGCATTTTTTTGCCGCGAAACCAACTGCGAACAGCAACAGAACCTGCTGTTGCCCGCATGTGTTTGTACACTTATCCGAAATCACGGCCGTGAACGCCTTTGGAGACAAAACGTGCCAGTTGGGACCTACAAACCGGTTCTGATCTGCATGTGCCGCTCAGCCTGGACGGCAAGATTGCACGGCTTCCCATGAACATTGATGCCATCAACGGCGAATTCCCCGCTGATGATGAGCAGATAGAGTGCATGCCAGCCTTTTTAGCACAGCTTGCCCTTCCGCCGCTTCTGGCGACGGCATCACCAAGCAGCAAAACCCCGGCCCTTACAAGAAAGGCCGGGGCGCGCGTCCTAAGAAAATCAAGATCAGCGGACCACAAACTCTGCGTGCAAGGCTCCCGCCGCCTTGAGGCTTTTGAGAATATCGATCATGTCCCGTGGCGATACGCCAAGGGCATTCAGACCTGCGACAACTTCGGACAGCGACGTTGTTTCGGGAACTTCTGCCAGCTGTATTCCTTCTTCTTCTTCGATAGCGGCACCAGTGCGCGGCACAACAACTGTCTCACCATCAGAGAAGGGGTTGGGCTGCACGACCAGCGGTGTCTCCTCGATCCGCAATGTCAGATTGCCTTGAGCCACGGCGACGCGGGAAATCCGAACATCGCTGCCCATCACAATCGTGCCGGAGCGCTGATCGACCACGACGCGCGCCTTGCGCTGAGGCTCAACCAGGATGTTTTCAATCCGCCCCACCGCATGAGCAGTCGAGCGTGTGTTGGTGCGGCGAATATCGACTTCCACCGTGCCGGAATCGCGCATCAGGGCTACGTTGCCGCCAAATTCGGCATTAATTGCCCGCTCAATGCGCCCAGCGGTGGTGAAATCCGGTTCCCGCAGCGCCAGCCGCATGGAATTGAGCGAAGCAAGGTCAAAGTCGATTTCACGTTCAACCCGGGCACCAGACGGAATTACCCCGGCAGTCGGCACCCCTTGGGTAACGACTGCGGCTTCACCTTCGGCAACTGCGCCGCCAGCCAGAATCGTTCCCTGGGCAACGGCGTAGATCTGCCCATCCGCCGCATTTAGCGGGGTCATGATCAGGGTGCCGCCCAGAAGGCTCTTGGAGTCGCCGATCGCAGACACTGTCACATCAATTGTGCTGCCGACACGCGCAAACGGCGGCAGCGTCGCAGTCACAAAGACCGCAGCAACATTCTTCGGCCGGAATTGCTCCCCGGTCACGTTCACGCCCAGACGTTCCAGGATGTTGGACATGATTTCTTCGGTAAAGGGCGAGTTGCGCAAACCGTCGCCGGTGCCATCCAGGCCGACAACCAGACCGTAGCCGACCAAGTCATTGCCGCGCACGCCATCAAATTCAACAAGATCCTTGAGCCGGATGGCATTGGCCTGCGCCACTGCAGGCAGCAGAAACAAGAACGCGATAAAAAGGCGGAGAATTCTGATCATGAGATGTACTTCAGCAGGGAAAGCTGCGAGCTGCGCGCGGTGATAGTATAGATGCCTTCGAGCTGTGTTTGTGCTTCCTGCAACCGGGTGTAGGTTTCATACGGGTCGGCAGAGACCAGGTTATTCTTGACGATGCTCAGGCTCGTTTTCGATGCTTCGTTGCGGGTGCTTATTGCATCCAGGCGTCCCTCGATAAAACCGACATCGGCTTGCACCTTGATCAGACGGTCTTCGCTTTCGGTCAGCTCGCTGCTGGCTTCGATCACCAGTTCGATCTTAACATCTTCACTCAGGCCCAGGCCCGGCTCGTCTGCAAGCGCCGTGATGACATAACTCTGCAGTGTGTGTTTGAGGCTGGGATCTGTCGCCTGGATACCAAGAGAAACCTGTTCGCCCTCCCCCACAGTCACTGGCTGCAGAGCTGTAGCAGAACCATTGTACATGACGGTGTCAAAGCCTGCCGGATCATCAAACCAGTCCTTGACCGCCTGAATGATGTCGTTGGCTGTTGTCAGCCCCGACACTTCCGTCAGAATGGCACTCATCAGCGTCCCGGAATTGTTGAGCGGTTTAGTATCCGTTGCTGTGCCGGCAAAGATAGTCCGGCCGCCGACCGAGGTGTTCATCATATTGATAGCACTGGACATCCTTTGCCGGGCCTGGCTTCCGAACTGTTCAGCATTGTACTCATCCATCGCAGGGGACAGTGTCAGGATATCGTTGCGCATCGCCTGAACCTGGCCTTGAACCTTTTCAAGACTGCCCTGGATAGTGGTGGCAAACAGTTGCACCTCGCTATTGGTGACCATGTAGCTGTCCAGCCGGTTCAAATTGCTCTCCAGGTCTGCCAGATAGGTAAAATCTCCCCCCAGGCGCTCAGTCAGGTTCGAGGTTTTCCCGGTTGCAAACTCCTCGGAAAGAGTGGTGACATTTTCCTTGAGATCCGCATTCCGGCCGCGGAGAAAGAGGTGCTGCGCCATATCGCCATAAGAATTAATAATCATGCGTCAGATCCTCAGAAGTGTTTCCATAAGTTCATCAACAACGGAGATGACCCGGGCATTGGCGGCATAGTATTTTTCCACCAGCATCAGGTTCTGCAGCTCGGCATCGGTATCGACACCGAGCGCAAGCTCCGCCTGACTCAGCTCATTGAAGCTGGTGGCCGCAAATGCCGAGCCGCGTGAAGCTGTTTCATT
Organism: Paracoccaceae bacterium; assembly: GCA_013373325.1. Lineage (GTDB taxonomy): Bacteria > Pseudomonadota > Alphaproteobacteria > Rhodobacterales > Rhodobacteraceae > Leisingera. The sequence goes on along the minus strand of JABXIA010000103.1, from coordinate 7,611 downwards.
GTCTTGCGCAAAGCGCGACAACAGGTTCGCGCTTAGGGTGCTTGCTGTCAGGTCCGATGTCCCAAGTCCAACCGAGGACACCGTGCGGGTGGTGTTCAGCGCGTCGGAATAGGCCTGCAACAGGCTCGAATCGCCAGGGTCACCCGGGGTGGCGGCATAAAGCCCGTCGCGAAACCGCCATGTTTCTGCGCTGCCCGTCAGGGACACCAGATCGTTCAACTCGATCCGGTTGGATATCCCGACGGTGTTGGCAGGATCAAAAAAGCCGCCATCGTCGGTAAAGATACCTGCATCGGTCACCCCGATCGTGCCGTCCAAGGCCGGATCCTGGAAGCGTTCAATCAGATCCCGTGCCATCGCATCCAGATCTTCCTGGGCTTCCACCGCGGTCACATCCCGGATTTCGAACTGCGCGGTCAATGTGCCGCCCCGCAGCGGACCGTCAGGGCCGGTGTCAATAACCCTTCCGTCGACCTCAAGCCCGGACAGCATGCCATTGCCAAGCGTCATGTGCGGCATGATATCCCGCGACGGGTTAAAGCTCAGCTCAGACGCTTTGCCATCCAGCAACCGCACGCCGCCCGTTGAATAGAGCGTCACCTGCCCATTGTCGCGCCGGACCACATTGACCGGAATGATCTTGTTCACCTGGTCGATCAGCTGGTCCCGCTGATCGTGCATGGAGACGGCATCCATGCCGCCCGCTTCCACAACCATGATGCGCGCATTCAGCTTCTCGATTTCCTTCAGCGCCTGGTTCACGGTGTCGACCTGGCTGTTGATGGCACTGTCCGCGTTGATCCGCAGGTCCCGCAACCCTTCCGCCGTTCGGGAAATTGAATCCGCCAGTGTCTCCGCCTTGACCGACAGGTCATTGAGCCGGGGCTGCGAGTCCGGTCGGGAAACAACCTCGATCAGGGAAGATTCAAATTCCGACAGCTGGGATGCCAGCGACATCTCATCGTCAACGGTACCGACCAGATCTGACATCCGGTTGAAGAAATCGGCCTGAACTTTGGCCGCGCCGTATTCAGCCTCGGCCACCCTGCGGTTGGAAATCACAACCGGGTCGTTCATGCGCTGGACATTGCCAATCCGGACCCCGGGAACGCCCGCGCCCGGGCTGTTCAGATCCAGGACCCGGCGCGTGTAGCCTGGCGTCAGAGCGTTGGCGAGGTTCTCTGAAACGATCTGCGAGGACCGGCTGGCCGCAGACAGACCGCTCATCGCGCTGTTAAGGGCGGAATAGATTGACATTTTCAGCCTGCTTTCATGAAGCCAGTGTCAGGGGGCCATCAAGCGCCTTAGCGCTTGATGTTGGTGGTTTCCTGCAGCATTTCGTCAACGGTCTGGATGACCTTGGCGTTTGACGAATAGGCCCGCTGGGTCTGGATCATGTCGGTGAGCTCGGTCGCGACATCGACTGCCGATTCCTCTTGGGCATAACCCAGGATTTCGCCGGTCGGGCCATCGCCAGCGTCCCAAAGATAGAACGCACCGGAGTCATCTGTCGGCTTATAGGTCTGCGAGTCCAGCGACTGCATGCCGTTCAGGTTGGACACATCCGCCAGCGGCACCTTGTAGATGACCCTGGTATCGCCGGAATCATACTTGGCGATGACTTCGCCGGATTCGTTGATTTCAACGGAAACAAAGGAGCCGACCGCGGTTCCGTCTTTCTCGGTTGTGCCTGGAACGAACTCATCGCCCAGCTGGCTCATCCCGTTCTGCTCTCCGATGACCCCGATATTGATTTCAATCGGGCCGCTGGCAGTCGTGATGGTTACCGAGCCAGCCGTGGCATCATAGGCACCGCCTGTCACCGTGGCCACGCTTTGAAGCGTGCCGGCCGTGGATGCACTATCATCGAAGGTGAGGGTGTACTCGCCGATCACTGTCGCGCCGGTTGCCGAGTCAACAATCTGCATCGTCCATTCATTGGTGCCGGTCGTGGCAGGTGCCACAGCAACTGTCGGCGTATAGGTGATCGACAGCTCCTCTGACCGGCCCATGTTGTCAAAGTACTGCACAACATGTTCCACGGGATCGCCGCTTGCGCCAGGGTCGGTTTCAGAAGCCGGCAGGTTCGCGGTCAGGCTGATTTCGGTCGTGGGCTCCGCCGACAGGCGGTTCAGGTCGATGCGCACAGGCTGCAGGGAGTCGCTGGTGTCACGCGCGACATCCGGAATGGTGCCATCGGCCAGTGCCGGGAACCCCATCAGGACAAGACCGGATTCGGTCGAGAGATACCCGTTCGAGTCGGTCCGGAAGGACCCGGTTGACGACAGCAGCATCGTCGGATTGCCGCCGGCTTCCACCTCAGTGATCGAGGCCACAGGCAGCATGCCGCGGCCGCGAACAGCCAGGTCGGTTGCGTTGTTGGTTGAGACCAGCGGTCCGCGCTCGTCGATCAGGCGGACATTGGTCGTGCGCACGCCGCCCGCGGAGTAGGTGCCGCCGGAGCCGGACAGAACCATGGAGTGGAAGTCGGTCTGCACCCGCTTGTAGCCGCGAGTCGAGGAGTTGGCGATGTTATCGGAGATGGAAGCCAACCGGCTGGCGTTGGCGCTCAATCCTGAAACGCCCGCGTTCAGCGACGAAGAAATGGTCATAGCACGCCTTTCTGCTGCATCTAATCATTCTGGATGCAACAGCTAGCGCATGAGCGATTAACGGGCGGCTAACAGATAAAATGTGACTCATCCGTCAGCCGCCGGTTTTCAAGTTTTCAGAGCTTTAGTCCCGCAAAAAGATGATTTCGACCCTGTCGTTGCGCGCCGCCATGGGGTTGCTGACCGCCAGTTTGCGGTCGGCATGGCCGGTCACGCGCTCAATCCGGGACGCCGCCAGCCCGCCTGATTCGAGAAGCTTGCGGGTTTGATCAGCCCGGTCATGGGACAGTTCCCAAACAGGGTTCTTTGCCAGCACCACAGGATGCGACCGGATATGGCCGCCAACTGCGATGCGGTTGGTCACGCCGCCAGACACGCGGGCGATCATTCTGACCAAGTCGCGGAACAAGGCCGTCGGATCTGCGCCGCCTTCTTCGAACAGCGGTGCATTCTCGCTGGCAAACAGCTCAATGATCAGCCCTTCGTCCGTCACCCGTGTCACGATATGGCGCGCCATCACGGTAGACACCATGCTTTCGCCACCGCGCCCCGATAATTCTTCTTCAATCGCGCGGAACTTGTCGTCCTCTTGTTCCCGCTTGTCGTCAGACTCAACACCGGTATCGCCCTGCGCCTTCTGGGCATTGGCCGGATTGACGTCGGTCGCCCCGGTGCCTGACTTCGGCTGGATATCTTCGGTGAACATACTGTCCCCTTGAAACGCACCGTTTCCGCCGCCGGAAATCCGGCTGAGCGGAATCGACGGCGAGAAGTAATCCGCCAGCCCTTTACGTTGTTTTTCTGTCGTCGCGTTCAGCAGCCACATCAGCATGAAGAAGGCCATCATCGCGGTCACGAAGTCGGCGTAGGCCACTTTCCATGCACCGCCGTGATGGCCATCGCCACCACTGACTTTTTTCTTCTTGATGATAATGGGCGCCACATTGCTCTGTGCGCTCATATCCACCACCACTATTTTCACCCATCACCGGGATAGCAGGCGGCCCGTTAATCTGGACTTAACAATTAAATTTGCCGGCAGTTCATCTGACTGACACGCCAAATTCCACCTGGTCCCATTATGCTTCGCCGCAAGGACCTGTTCCTACTGGGCAGGCCTAAATCCTGCATCTTAAAAACCTCTTATCTCGACATCGAGAAATTTTATCGAAGGTTGATTAAGAGCAATATCCGGCGCCGCCCACGGAACTAAAGTCCGGGCAACACAGCAAATGAGACACCGAAAGGAGAATATCATGCTGACCCGCAGAGCCGCACTGATGGGCGCAGCCGGCGTAGCAGCGCTGCCTGTACTTGCCAAAGCCGCCAAGGCCGAAAGCACCACAGTTCACGAGGCCGCCGCGCCTGTGGACCTGTCCAGCCTGCAGCGCATCAAGCGTGAGCTGGTTGCACCGCCCTTCGTGCATGAACACGAGCAGGTGGCACCGGGTGAACCCCGGATTGTCGAATTCGAGATGAAGATCATCGAGAAAGAGATCGAAGTCGACCAGGGCGCCTATCTGCAGGGCATGACCTTTGACGGCTCCATCCCGGGTCCAATGATGGTCGTTCACGAAGGCGACTATGTCGAGCTGACCCTGATCAATCCGCCGGAGAACATGTTGCAGCACAACATCGACTTCCATGCTGCAACCGGCGCTTTGGGCGGCGGCGCGCTGACCCTGGTGAACCCAGGAGAAAAGACTGTGCTGCGTTTCAAGGCCACCCGCCCCGGCACCTTTGTCTATCACTGTGCACCGGGTGGCCCGATGATCCCGTGGCACGTCGCCTCAGGTATGGCTGGCACCATCATGGTCCTGCCGCGCGAAGGGCTGTCGGACCACAACGGCAATCCGGTGAAATACGACCGTGTATACTACATCGGCGAAAACGAGTTCTACATTCCCAAGGACGAAAACGGCGACTACATCCGCTATGAGGACGTCGGTGAAAGCTATCCGGACACTTTGGAAGTCATGAACGGGCTGATCCCCAGCCATGTGGTTTTCAACGGCGCAGTGGGCGCTCTCACCGGCGAAAATGCCATGAAGGCAAAGCAGGGCGAGAAAGTGCTGTTCGTGCACAGCCAGGCCAATCGCGACAGCCGCCCGCACCTGATCGGCGGCCACGGCGACTTGGTCTGGGAAGCAGGCAAGTTCAACAACGTGCCGGACCGCGATCTGGAAACCTGGTTCATCCGCGGCGGCTCTGCCGGTGCAGCACTCTATGAGTTCCTGCAGCCGGGCGTCTATGCCTATGTGAACCATAACCTGATCGAGGCTGTGAACCTAGGTGCAACCGCACATGTGGTGGTCGAAGGCGAATGGAACAACGACCTGATGGAACAGGTGGTCGCCCCGACCGAATACTCCGGCTCCTGACCTGCGGCTGGATGTGAAACTGGACCGGGCGGCTGCACAACGCGGCCGCCCGCTTTTGCTTGAAGGGACGCTGACATGAAAATTGAGCTGATTGCCGCCGGACTGGCCGCTGCCATTGGCGTTCCGGGCTTTTGGTTTTCAACGGCCAAGGATCCAGCTCCGCCCGCCGAAACCGTTTTGATCGCAGCAGACACCATCGCCTACCGTCCAATCGGGAACTTTCACAGAAACGGAAAAAGTGTGGTGCCGCCGGAACAGCAGCGCCACGTGGCCGCCTTTGAAATCATGAAGGAACAGGTTTCCGGCAGCGAATACGCCGCCTGCGTTGCGGCTGGCGGCTGCAAGGAGGCTGACAGAGCACCGGCGGACGGCGGACAGGCGCAGACACATGTCAGCTGGCACGACGCAAACGCCTATGCCCAGTGGTACTCCAAGGAAACCGGCCAGCACTGGCGACTGCCGGACGAAGCCGAATGGCAGCTGGCAGCAGCCGAGATTTTCGGTGACGAAGCCGTGGAATCGGATGACGGGGACCCCGCCCAGCGCTGGCTGCGCCAATATGCGCGCGGAGTGACCCTGCGCGGACTGCCAGGGCCTGCGCAGAATCCAAAAAGTGAACCCGGTGCCAATAGCAACGGCCTCACCGGTCTTGGCGGCAACATCTGGGAATGGACCGACGGCTGCATGCAAAATGGCGAAGTGAACAAGGATGGAAGCTTGGCGCTTGGCGATCCTTATTGCAGCGCCCGCATCACCGGCGGCCGCCACAGGGCGGTGGTGATCGACTTCATCCGCGACGCAAGTGTCGGCGGCTGCGCTGTCGGTCTGCCGCCGGATTACCTCGGTTTCCGCCTGGTGAAAGCCCCTTGAACAGTCAACACGCCCGCTCCCGGCTAATCTGAAATGGGCCTCCAGCAGGAGGCCCGCAAACGCAGGACAGCGTCGAAAACGGATCAGGACGCGCGGCTGTAGCGGACGCCTTCAGGCACATGGGCATCAAAGCAGCTGGCAATGATCCGCGTCAGCGGCCGACCCTCCGGCAGGATTTCCAGGACTTCCGCGTCCAAGCGCACAAATTCGCCAAACCGGGCCGCAATCCGGGCCAGATCCGCATCCAGACGTCCCGCCAGTCCTCCAAAGCGCTGGCGCAGCTCGGCCCGGTCCAGCCGGAACTCGCACATCAGCATCTCAATGGCACGGCCCCGTAGCAGATCCTCCTGAGTCATCACATGACCGCGGGCCCCCGTCAGCTGCCCGGCTTCAACCCGCTGAACATAGGCAGGTGTTGCGGCAGCGTTCTGGATGTAGCCGCCGGCAAAGCGGGAAATCGACGACGCACCGAAACCGATAAGGGTCGGACAGGTGTCATCTGTGTACCCTTGGAAATTCCGGCGCAGGTGACCAGTGCGGGCCGCTGTCTCCAGTCCGTCGCCAGGTTTGGCAAAATGGTCGATGCCTATTGCGGCGAACCCCGCCTCGGCGAACTTGTCCGCCGCCAGCGCGGCCAGATGATAGCGGGCCAGATCGTCCGGCAGCGTCTCTTCCTTGATCAGTTTCTGCCGTTTGGCCACCCAGGGCACATGCGCATAGCCGAACAATGCCAGCCGGTCAGGGCTGAGGCTCAGAACCTTCTCCACAGTATCCGCCATCCGCGCCTGCGTTTGGTGCGGCAGGCCGTAAACCAGATCGGCATTCAGCGAATTGATCCCCGCCGCACGCAAATCCTCGACACATGCCTTGGTCACCTCAAACGGCTGTTCCCGGCCGATCGCCTGCTGCACCAATGGATCGAAATCCTGGATACCTATGCTGGCCCGGTTCATGCCTTCTGCTGCCAGTGCGGCGATCTTGTCCCGGTCTACCATGGTCGGATCGATTTCCACCGAGAATTCCCAGTCATCGGTGTGCTGGAACACTGCCTTCACTGCCTGCGCCAACCGGTGAATCAGATGCTGCGGCAGAATGGTCGGGGTGCCCCCGCCCCAATGCATCCGCCCCATCCGCAAGCCCTCCGGCAACAGCGGTGCCACCAGCTTCAGCTCCTGCTCCAGCGTGCCGATATAGCTCTCGACCGGGCTCAGCGTCTGGGTGCCTTGGGTGCGGCAGGCGCAAAACCAGCACAGCCGCTCGCAGAACGGGATATGCAGGTAGACCGAAACCGGCACATCCGGATCCAGAGCCTGCAGCTCGCGGGCCTGCTCCGCGGCACCAACGGCTGCAGAGAACACCGGCGCGGTCGGGTAAGAGGTGTAGCGGGGCACCCGGCTGTCAAACAGCCCAAGGGCTTGGAGGCGGTCAATCTGTATCATGAATTTCCTTTGCCTCTTTTCCGAAGCCCCCACTTTGCGCAGGATCAAACCAGCGGCCGGATTCCTTATGAGGCGCAACCCACAACACACTGCTCAAGGCACTGGATTAAAATGAGAAAATATTCCCAAGGCCAACAATGGGAAAATTTTTCCGCAGGGCAATTTTTCTGTTTGACGCTGCTTGCGACTCCGCTTATACGCCGGTCCCACGACACCTGCCCAGGTGGCGGAATTGGTAGACGCGCTAGCTTCAGGTGCTAGTGTCCGTATGGACGTGGAGGTTCGAGTCCTCTCCTGGGCACCATTCCC
>JABXIA010000201.1 GCA_013373325.1 Paracoccaceae bacterium | reverse complement strand
TTTTTCATCACGCTTGCGATGGTTTCGCCGATCACGGCGGGGTTCTCGGCCACGGTCACGCCCGCGGCCGACAGGATCTCCACCTTTTCCGAGGCGCTCTCGCCAAAGGCCGAGATGATCGCGCCCGCGTGGCCCATGGTGCGGCCCTTGGGGGCGGTCAATCCCGCGACATAGGCCACCACCGGCTTGGTCACGTGATCGCGAATGTATTCCGCCGCTTCCGCCTCCTGCGGGCCGCCGATTTCACCGATCATTGCAATGACCTCAGTTTCGGGATCCTTCTCGAACCATTCCAGGATGTCCTTGAAGGAGGAGCCGTTGATCGGGTCGCCGCCGATGCCGACAGAGGTGGAGACCCCAAGGCCCAGCTCTTTCAGCTGCGCCGCGGCTTCATACCCCAGAGTGCCGGACCGGCCGATGATGCCCACGGTGCCCGGCAGGTAGATATGTCCCGGCATGATGCCCAAGAGCGCCTTGCCCGGCGAGATGGTGCCCGCGCAGTTCGGGCCGGTCAGGATCATCCGCTTGTCCTTGGGGTAGCGGTACATGTAGCGCTTCACCCGGATCATGTCCTGGGCCGGGATGCCGTCGGTGATGCAGACGCAGTAGTTGATGCCCGCATCTGCTGCTTCCATGATGGAGTCGGCAGCAAACGGCGGCGGCACAAACACCAGCGAGGCATTGGCGCCGGTGGCCTCAACCGCTTCTTTCACGGTGTTGAAGACCGGCACGCCCTCGACGGTCTCGCCGCCCTTGCCAGGCACCACGCCGCCCACAACGTTGGTCCCGTATTCGATCATGTCCTTGGTGTGGAACCGGGCAATCTTGCCGGTGATGCCTTGGACGATGACACGGCTTTCGCGATCAAGAAGGATGCTCATTTGACGGCCCTCACACGAGTGTTTTGATCAAGGTCGTTTTTCCACGCGCCAACAGCCCGCTCTGCAGCTTCCATCAGCGAGGTTGCGCGGATCAGCGGCAGGCCGGATTGAGCCAGGATCTTCTGGCCTTCCTCCACATTGGTGCCGGCAAGGCGGACCACGACGGGCACGTCGACCTGCACTTCTTTCAGCGCCTGCACGACACCTTCGGCAACCCAGTCGCAGCGATTGATACCGGCAAAGATGTTGACCAGAACCGCCTGCACATTGCTGTCGGACATCACCAGACGGAAGGCCTTGGCGACCCGTTCAGGCGTTGCACCCCCGCCGATGTCCAGAAAGTTGGCAGGCTCGCCGCCGGCCAGTTTGATCGTGTCCATGGTTGCCATCGCCAGGCCCGCGCCATTCACGATGCAGCCGATATTGCCTTCCAGGCCTACATAGGACAGGCCACGGTCGGCCGCGCGGGCTTCGCGCGGGTCTTCCTGGCTCTTGTCGCGCAGCTCCGCGATCTGCGGATGGCGGAACAGGGCGTTGTCGTCAAAGGTCATTTTTGCGTCCAGCGCGATGACCCGGTTGTCCGACGTGACCACCAGCGGATTGATCTCAACCATGGTGGCGTCCAGTTCGGAAAACGCCTGGTAGCAGCCCTTGAGGGTGCGCACCATCTGCTGCGTCATCGCCGGTTCGATGCCCAGGGCAAACGCAATCTCGCGCGCCTGGAAATCCTGCAGGCCAACGGCCGGCTCAACGGTCGAGCGCACGATGGACTCAGGCCGCTCGGCGGAGATCTCCTCAATCTCCATGCCGCCTTCGGACGAGGCAACGATCATTACCCGTTGGCTGGACCGGTCCAGCACAAAGCCCAGATAGATCTCGCGGGCAATCGGCACTGCGCCCTCGACATAGACACGGTAGATGCCTTTGCCCTCGGGGCCGGTCTGGTGGGTCACCAGTTTCTTGCCGAACAGGTTCTCGGTCGCCTCATAGATTTCAGCTTCGGAATTGCACAGCTTGACGCCGCCCGCTTTGCCGCGGCCGCCGGCGTGAACCTGGGCCTTGACGATCCATTTGTCGCCGCCCAGTTCCCGTGCGCGGTAGGCTGCCTGCTCGGGGCTGTAGGCCAGCGCGCCCGGCGGAACGGTCACGCCGAAGTTGCTCAGAACTTCCTTGGCCTGATACTCGTGGATATCCATGGTCCTCTCCTCCTCATGGATGTCGGAAATCTATTACTCAGCCGGTTCCAGTTCCGGTGCGTAATGCTTGTCGAGCAGGGCGTTGATCGCCTCCATGTCGACCTTGGCGCCCATGTCGTTCATCGCCTTGCCGAAGCGGTTGACGATGTCGGTGATGGCAACCGGGGTGATCTGGTTCAGGATGCCGATGCGGACCTGGACGGGCTCCGACAGTGTCGGCCAGATGCCGAACCCGACAGCGCGGCAGTTGCCCACCAGTTCCTTTTCGCGGCCTGCCAGATCGCCGGGCAGGTTCAGAACCACAAGGCTGGTCATGTTCGAGGTCACGTCGCAGCCCATCGCGGTCACGGCATCGCGCAGCGCTTTCTCGTGGAAGGCATAGTCGCGGGCCTTCTGGGCGCGGCCATGCTGCAGAGTGATGCGCAGCGCCTCGTGGAAGGCGGCAACCGCGTAACCGGAATGAGTGCGGTGATAGGTGCCGGCAGCCACGTCCTGGCCGTCCACAATGCCCCAGTGGCGGGCCTCAAGGATCGGATTGTGAACATAGGAATGGCATCCGTTTTCACGTACGGTTTGAATGTACTGGTCGGTGAAGGACACCGGCGCATAGGTCAGCGGCAGGCACAGCACGCCCTTCTGCGGGCAGGACGCCCACCCGGCATCGCCCGGATAATCGTCGATCGAGAAATCCTCGATACCCAGCGAGGACACCGCGTCAATGAGGCCCATCACGCCGTGCTTCACACAAGCGTCCGAAAAACCCTTGAGGTCGTTGATGCGGCCCGATCCGGTTTCCCAATGCGCCATGAAGGCCCACTTGGGCTTCTTCTCGGCCAGCACCTGCTCCACCAGTTTGCCGGACACCGACTCGCCGTGCGGCACATCGACCACGGTAACGGAGGCCGGCTGCGGGTTCATCGCGTCAGCGGCCAATTCCTCGCGGGTGGCGGCTTTCATGCGGATGGTCATCGCGTCGATGCCCGAGAAGGTGCCGTTCTGGAAGGCCACCACGGTGTCGCCCGGCAGGATTGCGTTCAGCATGCAGTCCAGGCCCGAGAAGCCGGTGCCGCCGACGCCGTAGGTGTAGGTGTTGGCGGTGCCCCACAGGTCGCGCAGCATCTGCTTGCACTCGATCATGCCGCGCAGCACGTCCGCCTGCATATGATCCGCCAGACCGGTGTTGGCAAAGGCCTGCAGCACGCGGGGGTCGGTGTTGCCCGGGCCAGGGCCTGCGGCCAGGGTTTCCGGGATTTCCAGGCTGGGGAAGATCGTGGGTTCTGTCATCGGGGTCAGGCCTCGCTGTTGTCGTTTCGGCGATGTGCCGGAGGTCCCGGGCCCTCTGCGCCGCGATCTTCGCTGCGGGAAGGTTTGTTTCCTGCTGGGCAACATCTGTTAACCCAAGGAAAACCCAGGTCGACAAAACCCGCAACATTCCTATATCCTGCTTTTGGGCATCTAATTGGGCAGTGCAAAACCTACCCAAACTGGTAAAAATACCGTTGTATACCAAAAATGACCCTACCCTTTTGGGTAGTTTTTGACAAAAGGGCACCAAATGGCTCCTATAAGCGACAAAGTTTCCCCGATTTCGGTCATGCTTGCTGACGCAAATCCGCTGGTGCTGTCTGCGATGTCCGAAATCTTCGACAAGGACCCGCGATTCTCGCTGGTCGCCACATCCGCCACCGCCGAAGGCTTCCTCGGAACGGTTATGCGGGTGCCGGTTCAGGTCGGGATCATCGACTGGAACCTGCCCGCGCTTGGCGGTGCTAAGCTGATCGAGGTGCTGCGCGACCAGGCCAACGCCCCGCGGTTGGTGGTCTATGCCGACGACAGCGGCGACGTCCCGCGCAAGGCGATGAGTGCAGGCGCAGCCGGCTTTGCGCCGCGCTCCAGCGCTGTCGACGGGCTGCTGGACACCTGCCTGGCCGTGGCCGCGGGCAAGATGGTGTTCCCCTTCCTCGACGTCCGGGGTCTCCAGACCGATCCGATCGAGCAGCTGTCGCGCCGCGAGCGCACCATGCTCGAAGCGCTGTCCAAGGGGCTCACCAACAAAGAGCTCAGCAAGGAGCTGGAGATTTCGACCAACACGGTGAAGTTCCACCTGTCGAACCTTTACGAAAAGCTGTCGGTCAAGAACCGCGCCCAGGCGATCGCGTTCTACTACGCCAACCGCGCCGCCAGGGGGGATTTCAGCCTCGAGGAATGACCCCGGATTGCCGCCCTGCGCCTCGCACGCGGGCACGCGCACGCGTACGCACGCGGGGGCGCGACGCGCGGGCACGCTCCCGCGCGAATGTATTTAAATGAAAACTTTTTTCTTGACAGGAAACACTCTCATGGGGAATGCCTAAGGAGGAGAGGACGAAACCCCATTGCGAATGAGGAGCGCACCCATGTCGTTTCATACCGTCGAACAGGCCCCTGGCCGCCTGAACCGCAGCGAGCTGGCAATCCCCGGCTCTCAGCCACAAATGTTTGAAAAAGCAGCGAAATCTGATGTCGATGTGATCTTCCTGGATCTCGAAGACGCGGTTGCGCCGGACGAGAAAGACCAGGCCCGCAAGAACATCATCGAGGCCCTGAACGACATCGACTGGGGCAACAAATCCATGTCAGTCCGAATCAACGGTCTCGACACCCACTACATGTACCGCGATGTGGTCGATGTGGTTGAACAGGCAGGCGAACGCCTTGATCTGATCATGGTCCCCAAGGTGGGCACCGCAGCCGATGTTTATGCCGTGGACATGCTGGTCACCCAGATCGAAGACGCCAAGGGCTACAAGAAGCGGATCGGCTTCGAGCACATCATCGAGACCGCGCTCGGCATGCAGAACGTGAGTGAAATTGCCGCAGCCTCCAAGCGCAATGAATCCCTGCATTTCGGCGTTGCCGACTATGCCGCCTCGACCCGTGCCCGCACCACTATCATCGGTGGTGTGAACCCGGATTACTCGGTGCTGACCGACCCGGCCGCAGACGGCTCGCGCGATGTGCACTGGGGCGACATGTGGCACTACGCCCTGGCCCGCATGGTGGTGGCCGCGCGCGCCAACGGCCTGCGCCCCATTGACGGCCCGTTCGGCGATTTCCAGGACAAGGAAGGCTACAAGGCCGCCGCCAAACGTGCCGCGGTTCTGGGCTGTGAAGGCAAATGGGCCATCCACCCCAGCCAGATCGAACTGGCCAACGAGGTGATGTCGCCGTCGGACGCGGAAATAACCAAGGCGCACCGCATTCTGGAAGCGATGGCCGAAGCTGAAGCGGCCGGCAAAGGTGCGGTGTCGCTGGACGGCCGCCTGATTGACTATGCCTCGATCCGTCAGGCAGAAGTGCTGGTGGAAAAGGCCAAGCAGATCGCCGGCAACTAAGCCGCCGTTCACTTTCAAGACCTTACGCCGTCCCGGCATTGGCCGGGGCGGCTGATCGCCGCTATGCCAGGGAGATGCAGATGACCGGATTGCTGACCACCGCCAAGGCCTTGTTCCAGGCCGCTGTCGACCGCGCAGACCCGGCCAATGCCCTGCGCGCCCAGCTGGCATCTTCCCCGCTACCCCCCCTGCCCGAGGGCGGCAGGAACGTGCTGCTGGCCGTCGGCAAGGCTGCCATCCCGATGATGCGCGAAGCGCTGGCGCTGATCCCGGATGCAGACCAGGCGCTGGCAATCACAAACCCTGAAAATTACACGGAAATCCCCGGCGCCACGGTGATCTGCGGCGCCCACCCGGTGCCGGATGAGACCAGCGCTGCAGCTGGTCGGGCCGCCATGGAGCTGGCCCGTCCCCTTGGCCCCAACGACCGGCTGATTGCGCTGATTTCCGGCGGCGGCTCCGCCCTGATGGTTGCCCCTGCGCCCGGCCTGACTCTGGCGGACAAGACCGCAGTGAACAAGCAGCTGCTCGCTTCGGGGCTGGAAATCAACGAGATGAACCTGATCCGCCAGCAGCTGTCGGACACCAAGGGCGGCGGATTGCTGCGCCACGCCGCGCCCGCCCGGGTGCAGGCCTTCATTCTGTCGGACGTGATCGGCGACGACCTGCGCGCCATTGCCTCCGGCCCCACCGTAGCGCCAATCGGCACCCGCGCAGAGGCCCGTGGGATCATGCAGCGCGCGGGCATCTGGGACAACGCGCCTGAGGCAGTTAAATCCCATCTCAGCGCCGCGGAGGCGGTACAGGAGACGCCACTCCCGGCCAGCAACACATTGATCGGATCCAACCGCCACAGCCTCAAGGCAATGATGGCCGCCGCCGCGGAGGACTGGAGCCCGAGGCTGATCTCCCACCGTCTGGTGGGCGATGTGGCCGAGGCAGCCGAAGCAGTTGTAAAAGCAGCGGAAACCGCCCCCAAGGACAAACCTGCCGCGCTGATCTTCGGCGGTGAAACCACGGTGCAGCTCCGCGGCACCGGCCTTGGCGGGCGCAACCAGGAACTGGCTCTGCGCGTTGCCAAACTCGGCGCCGAGCGGCTGGGCGGCGACTGGCTGTTCCTCTCCGGCGGCACCGACGGGCGCGACGGCCCCACCGACGCGGCCGGAGGCATCGCCACCCCTGCCACTTGGGAGGCCATCAGGACTGCCGGTCAGGACCCGGACGCGCTGCTGGCCAACAATGACAGCCACGCCGCTCTGAAGGCCGCGGGCGCGCTGCTGGTCACCGGCGGCACTGGCACCAATGTGGCTGATGTCCAAGTTTTCCTGAAGCTGCCAGGCTAACCTTATGAGCCACGCCCGCCTGCAGCTTTTCTGAGCGGTCCAGCCATTCCAGAACAGCCTGAGAGCATTCTAAAGTGTCTCTTAGCTCAGAAATAACCTTTGCCGCAGATGGGCCTTCCGGGCGGGTTTCCCGCTGCCCGCCCAGCGCGGAACGGTGGCAGATCGCCTACATCTCGACGATTTTACCGGGGTTCATGATGTTGTCGGGGTCCAGCGCCGCCTTTATCGCGGCCATGTAACGGGTCGCCTCGCCCAGTTCCTGCTGCAGGTAGGGGCGCTTGCCCTGGCCGATCCCGTGCTCGCCGGTGCAGGTGCCGTCCATGTCAATCGCCATCTCGTTGAGCCAGCCGATGTACTCGTCCGCCTTCTGACGCTCCACGTCGCTGTCCATGTCAATGAGCAGGAGCGCGTGGAAATTGCCATCGCCCACATGGCCGACCATTGGTGCCAGCAGCCCCATGCTCTCAGCCTTCTCGCGCGCCGCGCTGACGCATTCCGCCAGCCGCGAAATCGGCACGCAGACATCGGTGGACAGCCCCTTGGCGCCGGGGCGCAGCTGCAGGCTGGCCCAGTACATGTCGTGGCGCGCCTGCCAAAGCCTGCTGCGTTCCTCTGGCGTTGAAGTGGCGGCCGCATCAAAGCCGCCGAACTCTTCGGCGATGGAGGCAAACATATCCGACTGCTCGACCACCCCTGAATCAGAGCCGTGGAACTCCAGCAGCAGAAGCGGTGTTTCCGGCAGGTCGAGGCCGGAATAGGCGTTGGCGGCGCGCACGCTCATCTCGTCCAGCAATTCGATGCGGGCGACCGGAATGCCGTACTGAATGGTCATCATCACCGCACGGCAGGCCTCATCCACAGTCCGGAAGGAACAGCGGGCAGAGCGGATCGCCTCAGGTATGCCCTGCAGTTTCAAGGTCAGTTCGGTGATCAGGCCCAGCGTGCCCTCGCTGCCGACCAGAAGCCGGGTGAGGTCATAGCCCGCTGAGGATTTCTTGGCCCGTTGTGCGGTGCGGATGACGGCCCCGTCGGCCATCACCGCCTCCAGCCCCAGCACGTTGTCTTTCATGGTGCCGTAACGCACTGCGTTGGTGCCGGAGGCCCGCGTGGCCGCCATGCCGCCGAGCGACGCATTGGCGCCGGGGTCGATCGGGAAGAACAGGCCCTGGTCGCGCAGATAGGTATTGAGCTGCTCGCGGGTGACGCCGGGCTGCACCACCACGTCCAGATCCTCGGTATGGACCGCGATGATCTGGTCCATCCGCATCATATCAACGCAGATGCCGCCTGCGGGCGCGTTCACATGCCCTTCCAGCGAGGTACCGGTTCCGAAGGGAATGACCGGCACGCCGTATTCGGCGCAGACCGCGACGATCTCCGACACCTCCCGCGTGGTGGTGGGAAAGACCACCGCATCCGGTGCCTGGTTGGTGATCCAGGTGGTGGTGTGGCCGTGCTGCTCGCAGATTGCCTGGCCGGTCTGCAGCCGGTCGCCGAACTGCTGGGTCAGCGCATCAATGGCGGCAGCAATCCCGGCCTCGTTGCGCGGCAGTGATGTGGCTTGGACCATGGCGGCCTCCCCTGGCAGCGGGGCGCAGCGCCCCGGAACAATTCACCTGTTAACCTACGGGCAGCCACCGGAGTTCAGCAATACCCAGAACCCCGTAGCCGCCCGCATTACACTGAAGCCATGCGGAGTTTCTAACCGCCCAGCGCAATCCCCTCGCGCCGCGGATCCGCCGCGCCTTTCAGCCCGTCGCCGATTTCAATCGCATGCAAACCAGAGGTCAGGTCGCGGGCATTGACCTCATACCCCATCCCCGTCAGCGCCTCCGACAGGCCTTCGGCGCTGGTGCCCGCTTCGACGTCATAGGTGCCAAAGCGATTCACCAGATGCGGCAGTGCCAGCGCTTCCTGGATGCCCATGCCCCAGTCGGCCCAGGCGATGATCGACTTCGCCACATAGCCGATGATGCGGCTGCCGCCGGGAGACCCGATGGCCAGCACCGGCTTGCCGTCCTTCAGCACAATCGTCGGCGCCATGGAGGAGCGCGGCCGCTTGCCCGGCTCCAGCCGGTTGGCGATAGGCACCCCGTCCGCATGGGTGCGGAAGGAGAAATCCGTCAGTTCGTTGTTCAACAGGAACCCGCCCGCCATCAGCCGGGAGCCAAAGGCGTGTTCAATCGTCGTGGTCATCGACAGCACGTTGCCGTACTGGTCCACGATGGAGATGTGGGAGGTCGAGGGCAGCTCGATCGACTCGTCATCCGCCAGTATCAGCGCATGATCGAATTCAGGCGCGCCCGGCGCCACCTCGGGAAGAGCGTCATCGCCCTGCAGCAGTTCGGCGCGGCTGGCGAGATAATCCGCCGCCACCAGCCCCTGTGCGGGAACCGGCACATAGTCGCTGTCGGCCATGAAACGGCCCCGGTCTGCAAAGGCGAGGCGCGAGGCATCGCCAATCAGCCGCCAGGCATCAGCGCTCTCAGCCCCCAGTTCCGCCAGATCGTAGTTCCCCAGCATCCCCAGGATCTGCCCTACAGTCAGCGCGCCGGAGGACGGCGGCCCCATGCCGCAGGCCTCGAATTCGCGGTAGGCGGCACAGACCGCCGGGCGTTCTTTGACTTGATACAGCGCCAGGTCGGCGGCAGACAGCACGCCCGGATTGCCTTCAGCAGTCGTAACGGCGCGCACGATTTCTGCCGCAATAGGGCCGGAATAGAATGCCCCTGCCCCGCCCTCTGCCAGCGCTCTCAGCGTGGCGGCATACTCGGGGTTCAGCAGTGTTGCACCCTCGGCAATCGGCTCTCCGTCCGGCAGGAAATAGGCGGCTGTTGCAGGTGCGCGCGCCAGCCGTTCGGCATCCCCCGCCACCAGCGCAGCCAGACGCGGCGAGACGGCAAAGCCTTCCTCCGCCAGTTTCATCGCCGGTTCAAACAGCGATGGCCATTTAGCGCGGCCCCAGCGGCGGTGGGCCTCTTCCAGCAGCGCGGGCGTGCCAGGCGTGCCGACAGAGCGGCCGCCGACCACGGCGTCGAAGAACTTCAGCGGCTCTCCGTTTTCATCCTGAAACAGCGTGGGAGTTGCCGCCAGCGGCGCAGTCTCGCGCCCGTCCAATGTGGTCATTTCGCCGGTCGCAGCGTCATACCAGACCAGAAACGCGCCGCCGCCCAGACCGGAGGACTGCGGCTCCACCAGTCCCAGCACGGTCTGCACCGCCACCATCGCATCCGCCGCAGTGCCGCCTGCGCGCAGCACCGCCGCGCCGGCCTCCACCGCATGCGGGTTGGCTGCGGCCACCATCCAGTTGTCAGCTTCAATTGCTTCGCCGCGTGCCTTGGCCTCCAGCGCGGCAGCCACTTCCGGGGAGATCGCCTCAAAGGTGCCGGCGGTCGCAGCCTCTGGCGCAACAGCATCAGCAGCCTCCTGCGCACCGAGCGGGACCGCCGCTGCAATGGATAACAAATAAAGGCTTTCCTGCCAGCGAATGCGCATCATCTTCTCCTTCGGAATTCGTCTTGCCCGGCAAAGCTGCCATCAATCCAGATTTGCGACAATCCGCCACACCCCTAAGGTTCCGCACATGACCCTGTGCGGAAAATGCCGATTGACGACGGGAAAAATTCCCAGTCCGACATCAAAATTCAAAACGACATCCTGCAAGCATTCTGAAATTTAGGAGATTTTACCAATCACAACACCCCGAAAAGAACAAACCCCCCAAAAGGGTGTCACAGCATCGACGGAACAACCTGATCCGGGGGCCGGTGGCCGTCCTCAAAGGTCTTGATATTCAAAAGCACCTTTTCGCCCATCTCGATCCGCCCTTCGATGGTGGCCGACCCCATATGCGGCAGCAGCACCACATTCGGCAGCTCGCGCAGGCGCGGGTTGATGTCGGTGCCGTGCTCATAGACGTCCAGCCCCGCACCTGCGATCTCATCCGAGCGCAGCATCCGGGTCAGCGCGTGCTCGTCGATCACCTCGCCCCGGGAGGTATTCACGATCACTGCAGAGGGTTTCATCAGCTTCAGGCGGCGTGCGTTCATCAAGTGAAAAGTTGAAGGTGTCGAGGGGCAATTGACGGAGATCACATCCATCCGCGCCACCATCTGGTCGAGGCTCTCCCAATAGGTGGCCTCCAGCTTTTCCTCGATCTCCGGACGCAGGCGGCGGCGGTTGTGGTAGTGGATCTGCATCCCGAAGGCTGCGGCGCGCTTGGCCACGGCCTGGCCGATGCGGCCCATGCCGAGGATGCCCAGACGGCGCCCGGCGATGCGTCCGCCCAGGAACGCCGTCGGCGCCCAGCCCTGCCAGTCGCCCTTCTGCATCACTGCCAGGCCCTCAGGCATGCGGCGCACCACGGCCATGATCAGCGCCATCGTCATATCCGCGGTGTCATCGGTCAGCACCCCGGGAGTGTTCGAGACCAGAATGCCGCGCTGGCGGGCGGTGGCAACGTCGATGTGATCCACCCCGGCACCGTAATTGGCAATCAGCTTCAGCCGCTCGCCGGCCTGGCCCAACAGCCCCGCATCAATGGTATCGGTGACAGTGGGAACCAGCACATCGGCATCTTTCAAGGCCGCCGCCAGCTCGCTCCGGGTCATCGGCGTATCATCCTCGCGCAGGCGCACATCGAACAGCTCGCTCAGCCGGGTCTCCACAGGTTCCGGCAACCGTCGCGTAACGACAACACTCAGTCGGTCTCTTGGCACTTGCGCTCTCCCTTGGGCTTTTCATTTTGCACGCCTCCATGGCATCGTGGCCCAGTATGCGCAGAGGCACAAGAACCCAACCGCATTCCCTGACAGCGAGACCGGAAATTTGCCGGACGCAGCAGGGGCATAACCAGACGGGCGGAAGACCGGAATAAGAGGCTGGGCATAACCCGGCTGGGCAACGAAGAGGCGAGCACGCAGTGAGAAACGCGGCAATGGCAATCCGCCATCTGGCAGCGGCAGCAGCAGTGACAGTGCTGACCGCCACCTTCTGTGCGGCCGAATCCCGCGGCCCGGTCACCAACCTGCCGCTGCCCCGCTATGTCTCGATGAAGGCCGCCACCGGCAATGTGCGCCGCGGGCCGTCGCTGACGCACAAGATCGACTGGGTTTTCAAACGCCGCGGCATGCCGCTTGAGATCACTGCAGAATATGGTCACTGGCGCCGGGTGCAGGACCGCGACGGCGCCGGCGGCTGGGTACACTATGCGCTCCTATCGGGCGTGCGCACCGTGCTGGTCGAAGAGGACATGCTGACCGTGCATGCCCGCCCTGACACCCGCTCACCGGTCACTGCCGCGTTTGAATTGGGCGTGGTCGCCCGTCTCGGCGACTGCGAGGCCAGCTGGTGCGAAATCTCGGCCGGCGGCTACAGCGGCTGGGCCCCGAAAAAAAAGCTCTGGGGCGTCGCCCCGGATGAGCTGCGCGAGTAACCCCCTCCCGCATTCATCTTTCCCTAAATACTCCGGGGTGAATTGGGCCACCGGCCCAAGAGCAGCAGCGCCTCTCATCAATTCAAGCCTGCGGGGCAGCGCCCTGGCCCCTGCCGCGGCAATCTGCGCGGGCCTTCCGGGCACCGCACCATTGCACCTGCAGCAATCCTGTTCTACATGGGGGCCATACCAATGGCTTCCCAAGCCCGTTCCAGCCCCGTCATGCAGCGCTGGAACATCACTGGAATAACCCCCGGCACGGGCCTGGCCCTGCTGACGTCATAAACGCCTCCGAGATCGCTGAAAGGTTGTGGAACATGGCAGAAAATCAAACCCCGGACATATTGTATACCATTGTAGACGAAGCACCCGAACTGGCCTCGGCATCCTTCCTGCCGATCATCCGCAAGTTCGCCGCAGCCGCCGGTGTCACTGTCGGCACCAAGGACATCTCGCTGGCCGGCCGCATCATCGCTGCCTTCCCGGAGAACCTGACCAAGGCACAGCGCCAGAGCGATGACCTGGCCGAGCTGGGTCAGCTGGTGAAAACCCCGGACGCCAATGTGATCAAGCTGCCGAACATCTCCGCCTCGGTGCCGCAGCTGACCGCCGCCATCAAGGAACTGCAAGGCCAAGGCTACGATATCCCGGACTACCCGGAAGAGCCCAAGACCGACGCCGAAAAAGATACGCGCGCGCGCTATGACGCGATCAAGGGCTCCGCGGTGAACCCGGTTCTGCGCGAAGGCAACTCCGACCGCCGCGCTGCCAAGGCGGTGAAGAACTTCGCACAGAAGAACCCGCATTCGATGGGTGCATGGTCGGCAGACAGCAAGACCAAGGTCTCCTCGATGCCCGGCAACGATTTCTACGCCAACGAGAAATCCGCGACCATCACCGCCGCCCAGGCCGGTGACGCCCGGATCGAGTTTGTCGCCAAGGATGGCACCGTCACCGTGCTGAAAGACGGCTGGCCGCTGGAAGAAGGCACCGTGGCCGACGCCACCTTCATGTCGGTAAAGGCGCTGTCGTCCTTCCTCGGCGAAGCGATTGCCGATACCAAGGCGGACGGCACCATGTTCTCGCTGCACATGAAGGCCACCATGATGAAGGTCTCCGACCCGATCATCTTCGGCCACGCAGTGAAGGCGTGGCTGGCGCCGGTGTTCGAGAAATATGGTGCCGAACTGGAGGCGCTGGGTGTGAACCCGAACTCCGGCATGGGCGACCTGCTGGAACGCGTTAAAGGCAACGCCGAAATCACCGCCGCCATCGAAGCGGTGCGCGCCGAGCGCCCGGACATGTACATGGTGGACAGCGACAAGGGCATCACCAACCTGCATGTGCCCTCCGACGTGATCATCGACGCCTCGATGCCTGCGGTGATCCGCGCCGGCGGCAAGGGCTGGGACCAGAACGGCAACAAGGGCGACACCAACTGCGTGATCCCCGACCGCTGCTATTCCACCGTCTATGACGAGACCATCAATTTCTTCAAAGCCAACGGCGCGCTGGACGTGACCACCGCCGGCGCGGTCGCCAACGTCGGCCTGATGGCCCAGAAGGCTGAGGAATACGGTTCCCACCCGACCACCTTCGAGGCCCCCGCGGACGGCACCATCCGTATCGTGCTGGCCAACGGCGAGACGCTGCATAGCCATGACCTGGAAACCGGCGATATCTGGCGCGCCTGCACCGTCAAGAAGGCGCCGATCGAGAACTGGATCCTGCTAGCAATGGACCGTCAGCGGCTGACCGGTTCTGAGGCGATCTTCTGGCTCGACGCAAACCGCGCCCATGACGCTGAGCTGATCAAATACGTTCAGCCCGCGCTCGAGGCGGCCGGCGTTGCGGACAAGTTCCAGATCATGGCGCCGCGCGAAGCCACCCGCCAGTCGCTGGAAACCATCACCGCCGGCAAGGACAGCATCGCCATCACCGGCAACGTGCTGCGCGATTACCTGACCGACCTGTTCCCGATCCTGGAGCTGGGCACCTCGGCCAAGATGCTGTCGATCGTCAAACTGATGCAGGGCGGCGGGCTGTTTGAAACCGGGGCCGGCGGCTCTGCGCCCAAGCACGTGCAGCAGCTGGTCGAGGAAAACCACCTGCGCTGGGACTCGATGGGTGAATTCTGCGCCCTCGGCGAGTCGCTGAACTTCCTGGCCGACGTCAAAGGCAACGCCAAGGCCGGCGTGCTGGGCCGCGCGGCGGAGGACGCAACCCAAGGCAT
The DNA here is from genome assembly GCA_013373325.1 of Paracoccaceae bacterium. GTDB lineage: Bacteria > Pseudomonadota > Alphaproteobacteria > Rhodobacterales > Rhodobacteraceae > Leisingera. The sequence continues at coordinate 866 of JABXIA010000201.1, read as the reverse complement.
CCTTGACCACAACCGCTCTCCCTCGCGCAAGGCCGGCCAGCCCGACAACCGCGACAGCCATTACTGGTTTGCCCGCTACTGGGCCGAGGCCCTGGCGGCGCAGACCGAGGATGCGGAGCTCGCAGCGCATTTCGCCCCCATCGCCGAGGAGCTGGGTGCCAAGGAAGAACAGATCATCAGCGAACTGGCCGCGGCCCAAGGTGAGCCCGCAGATATCGGCGGCTACTACCGCCCCAGCGTGGAGCTGAAGGCCAAGGTGATGCGCCCCAGCCCGGCGCTGAACGCCATCATCGGCTGATCAGCTTCCGATGGATTGAAACGGAAAACGCCCGGGAAATTTCCCCGGGCGTTTTTGTCTTTGCGTCTTCGCGGACCGGTCAGAAATCCTGCCACAGGTCTCGGGCGGCGTTGCCGCTGGCGGCCGCGGCGGCGGGCTGCGGGGCGGGCTGGATGTCCCAGTCATCGCCGCCATGGGCCGTTGGCGCCGGGGCCGGGGCGGCGGCGGGTTTCGCCGGAGCCGCCGGGGCCGCCGCAAAACCGCCGCCTGCGGTCTTGAAGTGGGCCACCAGATCGCTCAGCTTGGAGGCGTCGGTCTTCAGCATGTGGCCGGCCGCGGTGGCCTCTTCGACCATCGCCGCGTTCTGCTGCGTGACCTGGTCCAGCTGGGTGACACCGGTATTGATTTCATTCAGGCCGGTGGACTGCTCCGCCGCACCCTCGGCGATGCCGGAAACCAGCTGCGAGATATGGGTGACCTGGCTGACGATGCTTTGCAGCGCATCACCCGCCTTGCCGACCAGATCGACGCCGCGCGCCACCTGGCCGGAGCTGTCGGAAATCAGCGTCTTGATCTCCATCGCCGCGTC
>JABXIA010000165.1 GCA_013373325.1 Paracoccaceae bacterium | reverse complement strand
GATCTGCGCACTCAGGTCGCCCTGCGACAGCGCCGACAGCTTGCTGCTGAGCGCGGCCACCACCTTGCTGCGCTTTTCATTCAGCGCATGCTCCGCGTCTTCCAGCTCCTGCTGCCGGATCAGCGCCTGGCGGAAGACATCTAGGGTGCGCGCCATCTCACCGATCTCGCTTTTGCTGGCGGTGGCCGGAATGGCACTGGCGGTATCGCCGTCCGCCATCGACTGCATGCGCCCGCGCAGGGCGCCGACCGGCCCGGTGACACTTCGGGTGATCAGGGTCGCGCCCGCCATCAGAACCGCCAGGGTAACAAGCAGCCCGGTCGCGGTTGTGATAATGTTCTGCTGCACCTTGGCCTCGATATCCGACACATAGGCGCCGGTGCCGATGATCCAGCCCCAGGGTTCATAGACCCGGATGTAGCCCATCTTGGCCTCGATCACGCCGGTGCTCGCGTTGGCGAAGTGGTAAATCAGAGAGCCCTGGCCATCCGCCTTGGCGATCTTAAGCATCTCCTGATAGATCCTGACCCCGTTTTCATCGGTCAGGCCGGGCTGGCGCGTGCCCACCCACTCCGGCAGAAAGGCATTTGCAGTGATCACCAGATCGAAATCAAAGGCGTGAAAGTCGCCGGCGGTGCCGAACCTGAAGGTCTCAAGCACCGTGCGGCCCATCTCGCGAGCCGCTGCCTCCTCAACCTGGCCGTCCGCAACCTGGCGTTGCAGCGCATCCAGCTGGCTGAAGGCCATGTCCGTGATTTGATGCAGCTCGCGTTCACGGCTGACGTATTCATCGTTATTTGCGCGAACCAGCAGGAAGACAGTCAGCAGGGCAAACAGGCAAACCGCCATTGCGGCCAGCGCGTAGATCCGCACCGGCAAGCGGTAGAAGAAAGCAGGCATAGTGAAGTGGGTCCTTTGATTCCGGGCCATCTCCTTCTTGAAATAGGCAGCTGGTCCTAACAAAATCCTAGCACCGCAGCACCGCGCCGGCGCAGCCCGCAAATGCACGCGCCGGTCCGGGCCACCGTGCAGAAAACGCGGCAGCCCGGTAAGTGCCAAACTGCACTAGCGCCACTCCGCCAAGTGCTAGGCGGCAGGGCTGTAATAGGGGGAGTTCATTGCCCGGCTGGCGGTCTCCGTGACCGCAGCATCAAACACCCGCGTATAGAAGGCGCAGCCCAGTTCTGCCGCGGTTTCCGGGAACATGTTCACTGCAAAATCCAATGCGTGGTCCAGTGTCTGAAAGGCATCAAACCCGCCCAGTGTCCTGGTCTGCAAGCCGCTCAGCCAGACCTTGTTCTGCAGCCCCGGCAGCATCTTCAGCGCCTTGTTGCGGGCCTGCCAGGGTGCATCCTCGAAGGGCACCGATAATTGAAGCTCGGTATAGACAAAGGCGCCGGGTGCTGCGGCTGGGCCACCGTATTGCACCGCATCCATGCCGCGGCTGGCGGCCTCGGTCGCCTCGGCATCAAACACCCGCGTGTTGTGCGCCACTCCGAAGGCCCGCGGCTCCGACGGGAAATAGCCGGTCACGAATTTCCGCGCATTTTCAATGCTGTCAAAGCCATAGAAGCCGCCCAGGGAATTGTTGCCGTGACCTGACAGCCAGGTCTTGTTCAGGAAACCGGGCTGCTGCCGGATCGCCTGGTTGATGTCCTGCCAGGGCGCCTGATCGAACGGCACGGAGATGGCAACTTCGGTGTAGACAAAGGCTTTGGGGGTCATGTCTTTTTCCTGAGCTTGGGGAAGGGAGGGCAGCAGCAGCGCGCCCGCAGAGGCGGTCAGCAGCTGGCGGCGGGACAGCCGCGATCGTTCGCGGAAATCCGCGGTCATTGGGGTTTCGGTCATGGTCACTCCTGATTGCTTGCATTTTGCAAGTTCTCAATTGGCTCGCACAAACACTTGCAATTCGCAAGTGAAAAATATACGCAGGGCCCATGACCCAATCGCGCAGTAAGTATGACTCCGGCTGTCCCGTCGCCTATGCGCTGGACATTTTCGGTGACCGGTGGAGCCTCCTGGTCATCCGCGACATGGCAGTGAAAGGCGCCCGGACTTATGGCGAGCTGCTGGCAGGCTGGGAGGGGATCTCCACCAACATCCTGGCGCAGCGGCTGAAGCAGCTGGAGCAAGCTGGTATTGTCACCAAAGAGAAAGACCCGGACAGCGGCCGCAGCTTTGTATATGAGCTGACGCAAAAGGGCCGCGACCTGGCACCGGTGCTGATCGAAATCGCCCTGTGGAGCGGCCGCTACAACACTGCCCCGGATGCGATGACGGGTTTCCTCGACAAAATCTCAGCAGACCGGCCAGGAACAGAGGCCAGAATGCGCGCAGGCGAGCGCCCCTAAGCTCCTGATTTGCAGCGCCCTTTGACCCGCACCCCCTGGCCCCGGCGGGTCATTCCACATATCTGTGGATTTTGTATCCATTATCCTGTATCTGATTCTCCATAACAACACACCGACAGGAGGATCTCATGTTCAAATCGCTGGCCGCTGCTGCGGCGCTTGCCCTCGTGCCCTTGGCACCTGCCCTGGCTGACACGCTGGATGATGTGGTGGACCGCGGCACCCTGCGCTGCGGCGTGGTGCTGGATTTCCCGCCGATCGGCTACCGCGATGCCAACAACGAACCGGCAGGCTTTGACGTGGATTACTGCAACGACCTGGCGGCCGCGCTGGAGGTTGATGCCGAGATCCTGCCGGTCACCTGGGCCGAGCGCCTGCCCGCCATCGTGACGGGCCGCGCCGACGTGGTGTTCGGCGCCACCTCCGACAGCCTCGCGCGGGCGCGCACCGTCGGCTTCACCATTCCTTATGCGATCTATTTCGCTCAGGGCGTTGTGAACACTGAAAGCGGCATCGAAAGCTTTGAGGACATCAAGGGCAAGCGGGTGGCAGGCGCCATCGGCACCGTGCCGGAGCAGGAATGGCTGAAGATCGCCGCCGAATGGGGCGAAGAAGGCAACTATCAGGGCTACCAGTCCGAGAACGAGGTGTTCCTGGCGGTGGCGCAGGGCAAGGCGGACATCGGCCTGACCACCAATACTGCGGTGCTGCCGGTGACCCAGCAGTATGAAACCCTGGCGGCCGGCCCGCGGATGCCCTGGACCACCGACTATACCTCGGTCGTCGGCAAGCGCGAGGATGTCACTTGGATCAACTTCCTGAACCTGTTTGTAACCCATCAGGTGCGCTCGGGCCGCTATGCGGAGCTGTGGGGCAAATACGTCGGCGGCGACGCGCCTGAGCTGCGCATCCCCGGCGTTCTGTACTGACCCAACGGTGAAACCCGCCCCTGCCAGCCGCGCTCTCCCGGCGGCTGGCAGGGGCCAGGGAGCATAACCCCAGATGTTCGACTATAATTTTCACTGGCGGCCGGTGATGAAAAGCCTGCCGGACTTGCTCGAGGCAGCCTCTTTGACGCTGCAGGTGGCGGTTCTGGCGATGGTTCTTGGCATCGTGTTCGGCCTCTGCCTGGCGCTGGCGCGGCTGCACCTTCGGGGTACGGTCTACTGGTTCGCCACCGCCTGGGTGGAGCTGGCCCGCAACACGCCAGCGCTGTTCCAGCTGTTCTTCTTCGGCTTCGGCCTCGGCGCATTCGGGCTGCATCTGTCGCCTTACCTTATCGTGCTGGCGGGGCTGACCTTCAACTGCGCAGGCTATCTGGCCGAAAACTTCCGAGGCGGCTTCAAGGCGGTGCCGGAGACCCAGATCCGCGCTTCCCGCAGCCTTGGCATGACCCCCTGGCAGGCCTACAGCCGGGTGGTGATCCCGCAGGTGTTCCGCATCGTCTACCACCCGATCACCAACCAGATGGTCTGGGCGGTGCTGATGTCCTCGCTGGGGATGCTAGTGGGCTTCCGCGAGCTATCGGGCGAGACCCAGTTCTTCGCCTCCCGCACCTTCCGCATCTTTGAATATTTTGCGGTCACAGCGGTGATCTACTACGCCATCGTCAAGGTGATCCTGCTCAGCTCGCGGCTGATGGCCGCCCGGCTGTTCCGGTACTGAGGGGGAGCACCATGGAACCGACACTCAAGTTTTTCAGCGGCTTTGCCCCCAATGACCTGTGGTTCATGGGTGAGGCCGCGCTGCGCACGCTGTGGATTTCCGTCTTGTCGATCTCGCTTGGCACGGTGCTGGGCACCCTGTTCGGCTGGATGCTGTACGAAGGGCGGCGCGCCGCAACCCTGACGCTAGCGCCGGTGCTGGACGTGTTCCGCTCCGTGCCGCTGATCATCCAGCTGGTGCTGTTTTACAACTTCGCCCCCATCGTGGGGCTGAACCTCGATCCCTTTGCCTCCGGCACCGTGATCCTGACCGTCTATACCGCGGCGCTGGTGGCCAATGTGGCCCGCGGCGGGATTGAGGCGGTGGGCGCCCCGATGCGCCGCGCCGCGCGCAGCCTCGGGCTTAGCTACTGGCAGGACCTGCGCCATGTGGTGCTGCCGATCGGCGGGCGGGCGGTGTTCCCGTCCTGGGTCGGCGTTGCCTTGGGCGTGATGAAGGACAGCGCGCTGGTTTCCGTGCTCGGCTATGTCGAGCTGCTGAAGGCCAGCCAGATCCTGATCACCCGCACCCAGGAGCCGTTCCTGATCCTTGCCCTGGCCGGCGCCTTCTATTTCGCGCTGTCCTATCCGGTCTCCCGCTACGCCACACATCTCGAAAACAGGTGGGCCCAATGATTTCCATCCGCGACCTTCACAAGTATTTCGGCGCTCTGCACGTTCTGAAAGGCATCGACCTGGATGTCCAGAAAGGCGAGGTGCTCTCTGTCATCGGCGCCTCCGGCTCCGGCAAATCGACGCTGCTCTACTGCATCAACGGGCTGGAGGCGATCCAGGACGGGGCAGTCACCGTTGATGGCACCGATGTCCACGCCAAGGGCACCGACATCAACAAGCTGCGCCAGAAGCTGGGCATGGTGTTCCAGCAGTGGAATTCCTTTCCGCATCTGACGGCGCTGGAAAACGTGGCGCTGGCGCCGCGCATCGTCAAAGGCAAATCCAAGGCTGAGGCCCGCGAAATTGCAGCGAAGCAGCTGCAGCATGTGGGGCTGGGCGAGAAGCTGGATGTCTACCCCGGCGCCCTGTCCGGCGGCCAGCAGCAGCGGCTGGCAATTGCCCGCGCGCTGGCGATGGAGCCGGAGTACATGCTGTTTGACGAGGCGACCTCTGCCCTTGACCCCGAACTGGTAGGCGAGGTGCTGGATACCATGCGCCTGCTCGCCGACGAGGGCATGACGATGATCTGCGTCACCCATGAGATGGGCTTTGCCCGCGATGTCTCCGACCGGGTGGCCTTCTTCCATCAGGGCGTGATGGAGGAGATCGGCCCGCCTGCCCAGATCTTCGGCGACGCCCGGTCCGAACACACCCGCAAATTCCTCGCCAACGTGCGCTGACCCCTTCCCCCGCAGGCTGCCGTGCCTCCCAGCGGCGGCCTGCCCCTAACTGGAGAAATTGGATAATGTCTACAAACGTCTTCACCGGCACCATGCCGGCCCTGATGACCCCCTGCAACCCGGACCGCACGCCAAACTTTGACGCGCTGGTCAAAAAGGGCGAGGAGATGATCGCCGCGGGCATGTCGGCAGTAGTCTACTGCGGTTCGATGGGCGACTGGCCGCTGCTGACCGACGAACAGCGGATGGAGGGCGTGGCCCGCCTCGCCGCTGCCGGGCTGCCGGTTGTGGTCGGCACTGGCGCGATCAACACCAAATCCGCCGTCGATCACGCCCGCCACGCGCAGGAGGTCGGCGCGGCCGGCCTGATGGTGATCCCGCGCGTGTTGTCCCGCGGCACCTCCGTGGCGGCGCAGAAGAACCACTTCAAGGCCATTCTGGACGCAGCCCCGGACGTGCCGGCGATCATCTATAACAGCCCCTACTACGGCTTTGCCACCCGGGCCGATCTGTTCTTCGCCCTGCGCGCGGAGCACAAGAACCTGATCGGTTTCAAGGAGTTCGGCGGCAAGGACGACCTGCGCTATGCGGCGGAGCATATCACCAGCCAGGACGATCAGGTGACCCTGATGGTCGGCGTCGACACCGAGGTCTACCACGGCTTTGTGAACTGCGGCGCAACCGGCTCGATCACCGGCATCGGCTGCGCCCTGCCCAAGGAGGCGCTGCTGCTGGCGCGCCTGTCGAAACTGGCGGCTGAAGGCAGCGCCGAGGCCCGCGTCCGCGCGCAGGAGCTGACCGACGCCATCCACGTGCTGTCCACTTTCGACGAAGGCCCGGACCTGATCCTCTACTACAAGCACCTGCTGGTGCTGAACGGCGAAGAAGACTACCGCCTGCACTTCAACGAGACCGACGAATTGTCGGACGCCCAGCGCAACTATTGCGAACAGCAGTACACGCTGTTCCGCAACTGGTTCGCCGATTGGTCGGCGCAGGGCGGGATCATCGCCGAATGCATGTAGTCGACAGCCATACCGGCGGCGAACCGACGCGCGTGATCCTGGAGGGCGGTCCCGATCTGGGGACCGGCCCGCTGGCAGAGCGCGCGCGGCGGCTGGCAGAGGAGCATATGGGCTTCTGCCACGCCGTGATGCGCGAGCCGCGCGGCCAGCCCGCCATGGTCGGCGCACTGCTGGTGCATCCCACCGATCCAACCTGCGCCGCCGGTGTTCTCTACTTTGATGCCGACGCGGTTTTGGGCATGTGCGGCCATGGCACCATCGGGCTGGCAGTGACGCTGGCCCATCTGGGCCTGATCACCCCCGGCAGCCACCGGATCGAGACCCCCGTTGGGGTGGTGACGGTGCTGCTGGAGGACGCCAACACCGTGACCGTCACCAACATCGAAAGCCGCCGCATCACAGCAGCGGCCACGGTCACGCTGCCGGATGGCAGCACGGTGACCGGCGATGTCGCCTATGGCGGCAACTGGTTCTTCATCGTCGAGCCCAGCCCGCTGCCCTTGCGGACGGACAACATCCGCGCCCTCACGGATCACGCCATAGCCATCCGCACTGCGGCCAATGCCCAAGGGATTGGCGGCGAAAAGGGTGAGCTGATCGACCATGTGATCTTCCAAGGCCCCTCCCCCCGCGCTGGCATCCACAGCCGCAACTTCGTGCTGTGCCCGGACGACACCTATGACCGCTCCCCCTGCGGCACCGGCAGCTCTGCCCGGCTGGCCTGCCTGGCGGCATCGGGGCGGCTGCAGCCGGGCGAGGAGATCATCCAGGAAAGCATCATCGGCTCCCCTTACCGGCTGTCCTACCAGCCGGGGCCAACTGGCGGCGTGATCCCCACCCTTACCGGCCGGGCCTTTGTGATGGGCGAGGGCAAGCTGTTCTTCAGCCCCGATGATCCCTTCCGCGGCGGCATCTCCAGCAGCGGGGAAGCCGCCGCCTGAGCATCTTTAACCAAGGCCCGGGACGCAAACCCGGGCCGCATCCCAGCAGAAGAGAGGATACTGTCATGAAATTCACATCCGCAATCGCCGCAGGCTTCAGCCTCGCATTGGCGTCTGCCGCTTCCGCAGCAGAGGTCGAATGGAAGATGACCGCCGCCGTCGGCGAAGGCTCCTTCCTCTACCAGAACTTCATGGAGCGCTTTGCCGGCAATGTCGAAACCCTGACGCAGGGCCGGGTTGAGATTCAGCCTTTCGGCGCTGGTGTTCTGGTGCCCGCCTTCAAGGCGCATGAGGCGGTGCAGGAAGGCATCGTCGAGGCCGGCCATTCCACCCCGTCCTATCTGGTCAATCAGGACCCGACCAATGCGATCTTCGCCTCCTTCCCCGGCGGCATGTCGCCCGAGGCCACCCTGCACTGGATCTACGAGGGCGGCGGCGAGAAGATGCTGCAGGACTTCCGCCGCGAGGAGATGGGGCTGCACAGCCTGGTCGTCGGCATCGGCACCTCGGAAGTGATGGCCCATTCCAACGTCGAAATCAAAACCGTCGAAGACCTGAAGGGCGTGAAGTACCGCACCTCCGGCGCCTTTGCCGCGGTGATGAAGGATGACTTCGGCGGCGTGCCGACCGTGGTGCCCGGCAACGAGATCTATACCCTGCTGCAGCGCAAGGGCGTGGACGCGATCGAATGGTCCACCCCCGGCGCCAACTTCTCCGAAGGCTTCCACGAGGTTGCACCCTATATGATCATGCCCGGCGTGCATCAGCCTTCCTTCCTGTGGGAGGTTTTCGTCAAGGCTGAGACCTGGGGCGCACTGCCCGAAGACCTGCAGGGGCTGATCGAAGCCTCCGCGCGCCTGTCGACCTATGAGGGCTACACCCGCTTTGGCGACGCCGACATCAAGGCGATGGCCGATTACCGCAAGACCAAGGTGCAGATGGTCCAGATGGAGCACGCCGAGTCCGAAAAGCTGCGTGAAGCCGGCCGCAACTGGGCCCGCGCCCGTGCTGCAGAACTGTCCGAGGGTGGCAATGCCCGCATGCAGGAGATCCTGGACAGCTACCTGGCCTACCAGGCCAGCTGGGCGGAAAATTCCGTCTACCTGGTGCGTGACGCCGCTGAATGACCCTTTGCGCGGGCCGGGATCTCCGGCCTGCGCCTCCCTGCCCGGAGGTTTCCATGCATTTCTTCAAAACCGGCGTTGAGGGGCTGTCGGCCCTCTTGGGCGCGGTCGGCAAACTGACCATCCTCGCCATGATAGCGGCCATGCTTTATGAGGTCGCCGCCCGCTACGTCTTTGGCGCTCCGACCCTCTGGGCCTTTGACATTTCCTACATGCTGAACGGCTCCATCGTGTTCCTGGGCGCCGCCTATTCGCTGCGCAAAGAGGCGCATGTGCGGATCGACTTCCTGTCGCAGAAATTCCCGCTGCGCGTCCAGCAACTGCTGAATGCCGCGGTCTATGCGCTGCTGATGGCACCGATCACCGGCGCGCTGACATGGGTCGCCGCCTCCAAGGCGCTGAAGGCGTTCCAGACCGGCGAGGTCGAAACCGTCAGCCCCTGGGCGCCGCTGATGTGGCCGTTTTATTCAGTGATTGCCTTTGGCCTCTTTGCCTTCTGCCTGCAGTTCCTGCTGGAGGCGCTCCTTTATTTACGCGGCGAGAAAATCCCGGGACAGACCCCTGATGACCCGCACGCCGCGCCGGAGAGCTGATTTATGATCCCCCTTCTGATGTTTGCCGCCCTGTTTGCGCTGGTGTTTGCCGGCATCCCGGTGGCGTTTTCGATGATGATCGTCGCCGTTGCCTTTGGCTATGCGGTCTTTGGCGACATGCTGTTCCTGCAGCTTTACGGCCCGCTCTTGCACACCGCTTCGAATTTCGTGCTGGCTGCGATCCCCCTGTTCATCTTCATGGGCGCGGTGCTGGAACGCTCCGGCATTGCCAAGCGGCTGTTCTATGCGCTGCAGATCTGGCTGGGCGGGCTGCCCGGCGGGCTGGCGCTGTCAACCATCGCCATGTGCGCGATCTTTGCCGCCGCCTCCGGCGTTGTCGGCGCGGTGGAGATCGTCGTGGGGCTGATGGCCATCCCCGCGATGCGCGCGGCGGGCTACAAGAACGATCTGATTGCCGGCACCATTTGCGCGGGTGGCTCGCTCGGCACCATCATCCCGCCCTCCGTGATCGTGGTTGTCTATGCCTCCATTGCGCAGCTGTCGATCGGCCAGCTGTTTGCCGCCTCGATCCTGCCCGGCGTGCTGATGGTGGTGTTCTTCACCGGCTACGTGCTGCTGCGCAGCCTGCGCCGCCCTGAGGACGCACCCGTGCTGCCGCCCGAAGGCCGCGCCATGCCTATGGGGCAGAAGCTGAAAATTACGGTCACCGCGCTGGTGCCGCCGCTCTTGCTGATTGCCATGGTGCTGGGCTCGCTGCTGGCCGGCGCTGCGTCTGCAACCGAGGCCGCCGCTGTGGGTGCTGCCGGCACGCTGGTGCTGACACTCCTGTTCCGCGAACTCACTTTCACCATGCTGCGCGAGGCCCTTGGCGTCACCCTGCGCATTACCGCGATGATCATGCTGATCGTGGCGGGCGGCACCATGTTCACCTCGATCTTCGCCGTCACCGGCGGCGGCGGGCTGGTGCGCGATACGGTGGAGGTCATCGGCTACGGCAATGCGGGCCTCATCACCTTCCTGCTCCTGGTGGTGTTCTTTGCGGGTTTCGTGCTGGACTGGGTGTCGATCGTGCTGATCTTCGTGCCGATCTTTGCCCCGCTGGTGCGCAGCGCCGGGATCGATCCGGTGTGGTTTGCGATGCTGGTGCTGGTGGTGATCCAGACCTCCTATCTGACCCCGCCGATGGCGCCGTCGATCTTCTATCTCCGCTCCATTGCGCCCAAGGACATGACCTACGGCCATATGTACCGCGGGGTGCTGCCTTTTGTGGCCGCGCAAGGCCTGGTGCTGGTGGCGCTCCTCTTGGTGCCGGAGCTGGCCACCTGGCTGCCCTCCCTGCTGGTCGGACTGTGAGGGACCTGTCATGACCTCAGAACAGACCGGCGATATCCTCGTCATCGGCGCCGGCATCATCGGCCTCAGCGCCGCGCTGGAGCTGCAGAAACAGGGCCGCCGCGTGCGTATCCTCGACCGCACCGGCGTCGCGGCAGAGGCCTCGGCGGCCAGCGCCGGCGCCTTTGCCTTTACTGACATCGTGCCGCTGGCCACGCCCGGCATCATGCGCAAGGCACCGAAATGGCTGCTGGACCCGCTGGGCCCCTTGTCGGTGCCGCCCGCCTATGCGCTGCAGATCGCCCCCTGGATGCTGCGGTTCTGGCGCGCCAGCTGGCGCAGCCGCTACCAGGCGGCACTGCAGGCGCAGGTGCTGCTGATGGCACACTCCCGCGCCGCGCTGGAACGCCAGATCGCCGATGTGGACGGCGAGCCGCTGATGCAGCGCGAGGGGCAATTGCAGCTATACGAGGGTGAGAGTGCCTTCCGCGCTGCTTTGCCCGATTGGGAGCTGCGGCGCGAACACGGCATCCGCTTCGATCTGCTGCGCAGCCCGCAGGCGATTGCCGAAATCCAGCCTGGGCTTGCCTCCCGCTTCACCCGCGCGGCTTTCACCCCCGACTGGATGAACACGGTGAACCCCAAAAGCTGGGCCGATCATCTGGCGCAGGCCTTCGTCACCCGCGGCGGCCGCATAGATACCGCTGAGGTGACGGCCCTGCGCGGCGAAGGCGGGCAGACCGTAGCGCAGACGAAGGGCGGCCCTGTTCCTGCGGCCCAAATCGTGGTCGCCTGCGGGGCCTGGTCGCACCACCTCGCCCGCACCCTGGGCGAAAACATCCCGCTCGAAACCGAGCGCGGCTACAACACCACCCTGCCGCCTGGCGCCTTTGGCCTCAGGACCCATCTGACCTTCCCGGCGCACGGCTTTGTCGTCACCCGGATCAGCGGCGGCGTCCGGGTCGGCGGCGCGGTGGAGCTGGGCGGGCTGAAGCTGCCGCCTAACTTCCGCCGGGCGGACATCCTGCTGCAAAAGGCCAGGCAGTTCCTGCCGGATCTCGACACCTCCGGCGGCAGCCAATGGATGGGTTTCCGCCCCTCAATGCCCGACAGCCTGCCGGTGATCAGCCGCTCCGCCAGCGCCCCGGGCGTGATCTATGCCTTCGGCCACGGCCATCTGGGCCTGACCCAGGCCGCCGGCACTGCCGAGCTGGTGGCCGCACTGGCCGCAAACACCCCCGCCGCGCTGCCGATGCAGCCCTATTCCGCCACCCGGTTTTGACCCGCCGCTGACCCGCAATTGAAAGGAGCCGCGCCATGAAGATCACCCAGCTCACCGTCTACCAGGTCGACCTGCCGCTAAAGGAAGGCCGCTACAGCTGGTCGAAGGGCAATTATGTCGATGTCTTCGACAGCACCGTGCTGGAAATCACCACCGACGAGGGCCTCAAGGGCTACGCCGAATGCTGCCCGCTGGGCTCCGCCTACCTGCCCTCCTTCGCCCGTGGCGTACGCGCCGGGCTGGCCGAACTGGCGCCGCATCTGATCGGGCAGGACCCGCTGAATATTGGCGGCATCAACCGCATCATGGACGCGGCCCTGCGCGGCCACCCTTATGCCAAGGCGCCAGTCGACATTGCCTGCTGGGACCTTCTGGGCAAGGCCACCGGCCAGCCTGTCTACACCCTACTGGGCGGTGCCGCGCAGGACGATGTGGTGCTCTACCGCGCGATCAGCCAGGAGGACCCGGACATCATGGCCCGCAAGATCGAAGGCTACGCCGCGGAGGGCTATACCAAGTTCCAGCTCAAGGTCGGCGGCAAGGCCAATGACGATATCGACCGTATCCATGCCACCCGCGCGGTGCTGAAGAAATCCGACCTGCTGGTGGCTGACGCCAACACCGGCTGGACCCGGCACGAGGCCGCGCGGGTGGTTGGCGCCATCGCGGGCCTCGACGTCTATGTGGAGCAGCCCTGCCTCACCTATGAGGAAAGCGTCTCGATCCGCCGCCGCACTGCGCTGCCCTTTGTGATGGATGAGGTGATCGACACCCCCAACACGCTGGTGCGGGGCATTGCCGAGGATGCGATGGACGTGATCAACCTCAAGATCTCCAAGGTTGGCGGCCTGAGCAAGGCACGGCTGATGCGCGACCTCTGTGTGGCCCATGGCATCCCGATGACCATCGAAGACACCTGGGGCGGCGACATCACCACCGCCGCCATCGCCCATCTGGCCCGCTCCACCCCGGCGGAGTTCACCTTCTCCGCCACCGACTTCAACAGCTATGGCACCGTTGACATTGCCCGCGGCGCGCCCAAGCGTGTGAACGGGCGGATGACCGCCCCGGACACGCCCGGCCTGGGGATCACCCCGATCTTCGACGCCCTAGGCGACCCGGTTGCCCGCTATTCCTGAGGAGGCCTGCGGATGCGCAGCAGCAAAACCATTCAAGTGATCTCTGCCCATGCGGAGGGCGAGGTGGGCGATGTCATCGTCGGCGGCGTCGCACCGCCACCGGGCGAAACCCTATGGGAACAGCGCGCCTTCATCGACCGCGACCAGACCCTGCGGAATTTCGTCCTGAACGAGCCCCGCGGCGGCGTGTTCCGCCATGTGAACCTCTTGGTGCCGCCCAAGCACCCGGAGGCCGACATGGGCTTCATCATTATGGAGCCGGAATACACCCCGCCGATGTCCGGCTCCAACTCGATCTGCGTCTCAACCGTCCTGCTGGACGGGGGCATCCTGCCGATGCAGGAGCCGGAAACCCATCTGGTGCTGGAGGCCCCCGGCGGGCTGGTCCGGGTGCGCGCCGAATGCCGGAACGGCAAGGCAGAGCGGATCTTTTTGCAGAACGTGCCAAGCTTCGCCGGTGAGATCGGCGCAGCGCTGGAGGTGCCGGGCATTGGCACCCTGTCCGTCGACACCGCCTATGGCGGCGACAGTTTCGTGGTGGTGCAGGCCGCTGATCTGGGGCTGGAGATCACAGAGGCAAACGCCAAGCAGATCGCCCAGCTGGGCACCCGCATCCTGGAGGCCGCCAACGCGCAGCTTAGCTTCACCCACCCGGAGAACCCGGATTGGAACCACATTTCCTTCTGCGCCTTCTGCGGCCCGCTGGAACAGACGGAAACCGGCCTCAGAAGCCGCTCTGCCGTTGCCATCCAGCCGGGCAAGGTGGACCGCTCCCCCACCGGCACCGCGGTTTCTGCCCGCATGGCGCTGATGCTGGCCAAGGGGCAGATGACGCCGGACCAGACCTTTGAAGCCGTATCCATCATTGGCTCCTGCTTCACCGGGCGCATCGTGGAACAGACCACGGTGGGCACCCGCCCGGCCATCGTCCCCGAACTCAGCGGCCGCGGCTGGATCACCGGCATTCACCAGCACATGCTGGACCCGGAAGACCCCTGGCCCGGCGGCTACCGCCTCAGCGACACTTGGGGCGCCTGACAGCCCGGGTTTTGGATACAAAAACCGGCTGCGGGGCAGCGGCGCCCGCCGTCGGTGCAAAACCAGGCCAATTGCTTGAAGAAACCGGGCGGACCCTCTAGCGTATCCAAAATACGAACAACTGATTTCACGAGGCACCCATGGCAGGCAAACGCGCCGTTACCCGCAGCTCCCTTCCGGAAGTGATTGCCAACGACCTGCGCGAACGCATCCTGAGCGGCGAGCTGGCAGAGGGCGAAACCATCCGGCAGGAGGCGCTGGCAGAGGAATACGCCGTCTCTCGCATGCCAATCCGCGAGGCGCTGAAACGGCTGGACGCCGAGGGGCTGGTGCAATTCACCAACAACCGCGGCGCCTCCGTCACCAAGCATTCCCTGCGCGAAATCGCCGAGATTTTCGACCTGCGCATCCTGCTGGAGGTGGACCTGTTCCGCCGCGCGATCCCGGCAATGACGGCACAGGATTTCACCCGCTGCACCCAGATCCTCGACGACATGGACGCGTCCTATGATGCCAATGACGTGGCCAAATGGGGTGCGCTCAACCATAAATACCACTCAGCGCTTTATGCCGCCGCGGACCGCAAGCTGACAAACGAGGTTTTGCAGGGCATCAGCCTGCACTCTGACCGATTCATCCGGATGCACCTCAGCGTGATGCAACAGCGCGAGCCCGCCAAGAAGGAGCACCGCGACCTCCTGGACCTGGCTCACGCCCGCGATGTGGAGGGCGCCTGCACTGCATTGGCGCATCACATCTCCCGCACCAAGGAGGAACTGCTGTCCCTGGTCGCCGAACACCGCGCCACTGCCGACAGCTAGACCGCCCTTTCCCGGTTTCTGACACCCGAACCGCCCGGTTTTCTCCGGCCAGCGTCTTGCATAATCCGTATTTTGTATCCATTATCCTGTATCAATGTTCACCCGCTGCGCCGCAGCACCAGACAGAGGCCCGCCCATGTTCACACCGCACGGAAACCACTTGATCGCAGGCGCCTGGGTGCCCGGCGGCACCCGCTTCCCTTCCGCCCCCGCCACAGGCCCCAGCCACGAGTTCTCCGTTGGCCGCATCGGCGACGTCAACTCAGCGGTGGAGGCGGCAGAGGACGCTTTTGCCAGCTATGGCACCACCAGCCGGGCACAGCGCGCCGCCTTCCTACACGCCATCGCCGATGAGATCGAGGCCCGCGCCGAAGACATCACCGCGATCGGCACCCAGGAAACCGGCCTGCCGGAGGCCCGCTTGCAGGGCGAGCGCGGGCGCACCACCGGCCAGCTCCGCACCTTTGCCGAACATATCCTGCAAGGCGATTACCTCGACCGCCGCTATGACGCCGCGCTGCCGAACCGCGCGCCCCTGCCCCGGCCTGAGCTGCGGATGATGCAGCGCCCGCTGGGGCCTGTCGCGGTCTTTGGCGCCTCCAACTTCCCGCTCGCCTTCTCCACCGCCGGCGGCGACACCGCCGCGGCACTGGCCGCAGGCTGCCCGGTGGTGGTCAAGGGCCACAGCGCCCACCCCGGCACCGGCGAGATCGTCGCCGAAGCCGTCCTTGCCGCGATCACCAGATGCGGCCTCCACCCCGGCGTCTTCAGCCTGATCCAGGGCGGCAACCGCGAGGTCGGCGCAGCGCTGGTGCAGCATCCGCTGATCAAGGCGGTGGGCTTCACCGGCTCCCTCGCAGGCGGGCGCGCCCTTTTCGACCTCTGCGCCGCACGGCCAGAGCCGATCCCCTTCTTTGGCGAGCTGGGGTCCGTGAACCCGATGTTCATCCTCGCCGCCGCCCTCGCCAATCGCGGCGCGGAAATCGCCACTGGCTGGGCCGCCTCGCTGACCATGGGCGCGGGCCAGTTCTGCACCAACCCCGGCATCGCTGTGCTGCGCGCAGGCGCCGGGGCCGACCGCTTCATCGACACCGCCACCGCCGCCCTGTCAGCGGTCGCCCCCCAGACCATGCTGACCGAGGGCATCGCTAGCGCCTACCAGGACGGCCAGCGCCGCGTCGCCGCCACCGCCGGCGTGCGCGAACTGCTGACCACCAGCTGCAACACCCGCACCGCCGCGCCCTACCTCTACGTGACCGAAGCCCGCACCTGGCTCGACAACGAGATCCTGGCCGAGGAGGTCTTTGGCCCGCTGGGTCTGGTGATCACCGCCGAGAGCGACGCCGAGATGCTGGAAATCGCCCGCGCATTGCAGGGCCAGCTGACCTGCACGCTGCATCTGGACCAGGCTGACACCGCCCAGGGCCAGGCCCTGCTGCCGGTGCTGGAGCGCAAGGCCGGCCGGGTGCTGGCCAACGGCTTTCCCACCGGTGTTGAGGTCAGCGACACCATGGTCCACGGCGGCCCCTACCCGGCCTCCACCAACTTCGGCGCGACCTCGGTGGGCACCCTGTCCATCCGCCGCTTCCTGCGCCCTGTTTGCTACCAGAACATCCCCGAAGCATTGCTGCCGGAGGATCTGCGGGAGGGCTGAGCGGGCGTTTTGAGGCAGAAGCTGTCCCGGCAAATGCAGAAGGCCCCGGAGCGATCCGGGGCCTTATTCACGGGTGATGAGAATGATCACCAACAAGCGTCTAAAGGGCTAAAATTAAGTCATGAAACCAGCACGATAGTCAGGAATCCCCTACCAACAAATTTCACCATTGAGCCTCTAAGGTGACCTGCATGTAAAAACTGCACATGTTTCAACTCTAACGAGGCATTTATGAATTTCTCTATCCCCACAGCAGCTGTTCTCACGCTAATTTCTAGCACTGCAGTAAATGCCGAAAGTGGCACTATAAACATTGAACTTGTGCTCAGCGATGGCACGACCGGGCATT
The DNA here is from genome assembly GCA_013373325.1 of Paracoccaceae bacterium. Lineage (GTDB taxonomy): Bacteria > Pseudomonadota > Alphaproteobacteria > Rhodobacterales > Rhodobacteraceae > Leisingera. The sequence continues at coordinate 1,392 of JABXIA010000165.1, read as the reverse complement.
TGCAGTTCGTCGACCTCAGGCAGGAAGAATCATATGCCGACATGGATAATCCGCTCTCCAACTGCGCGCCCCCGCTAGCTAGAAGAATACTTGCCAAATCTTATATTGGTTCACCGCATGTAGGTATTGCAGAAGTTGAACTAGACTTTAATCCAGAGCGTTTACATCGGCCTACACTCAAGCTGGTCAGCCAAGAGATGACAAGCCTAATTGTTGTGAACTTGCGGGCAGGCAGCACTCCAGAGGAAATAAGCGAATGGCTGCCTGCAACAGAACCCCGCCGCGAAGGTCCCGACTGGGTCATTGAAACACATTGGGGCTTCAAGCCAGCTCCCGTTCCAAAATTTTCAGGGATTCCAGGCACTCCCGCGGCATTCATAGACAGCCTAGAAACCCAGGAAAAATCACAACCTAGCTGGCTTGACCCTGAAACTGGAAAGATTTCGGCTTCTGAAGTCGCGCACGTAGACGTAAAAACAAGTATTCGCTTTCCAGCCACCTATCTGGACCCAGAAACATTTGAGCCGGTTCCTTGCCCGGAAGTGAATTAACGGAACAAGCAAGGCTGTCCTCCAGCCCCCCCCCAACAAGCCAGCGCCGTCCCGCGGGGTGGCGCTCGCAACGTTGCGTTTGGCAGTTTGTCCCCTCAAAATCCGTACGACCCCACCGACACCCGCAACACCGGCCAAAAGCGCCGCCCCATGGGGGCGGGTCATGCCGGAGGCATGCCTTCGGCATGACGCTGGCGCAGCGGCCTGCGGCCTTTATTCCGCGCCGGGATCAAGATCACAGGGCAGCGCTTTCGAACCCGTTGCGCCCCCACCGCACGCCCCGCTTCCCGGATCTTAACCGCCAACCGCTATACAGGACCGGAGACCTTTGGAAAGGACCCCGCCATGCCCGCATTCGCAGCAGCAGCCCTCTGCCCCGTCAACGATGGCCCCAATGAAAAAGGCCCCCGCTTGCGCGAGGGCCTTCCAATTTGTCAGAGAGGCAAATCTCAGAGTCCGGTGGACACGTCGATGGTGTTGCCTTCTTCCAGGGTCACATAGGCTTTTTTCACGTCTTTCCGCTTGCCCATCTGGCCGCGGAAACGCTTGACCTTACCCTTGGTGACGGTGGTGTTGACCGCTTTCACCTTGACGCCAAAGAGAGCTTCGACAGCTTCCTTGATCATCGGCTTGTTGGAGTCGATTGCCACTTCGAACACCACTGCGCCGTTCTCGGACGCCATGGTGGATTTCTCGGTGATGATCGGCTTGCGGATCACGTCGTAGTGTTCTGCCTTCACGCTCATTTCAGACGAGCCTCCAGTGCTTCGACACCTGCCTTGGTGATCACCAGGGTGTCACGCTTCAGGATGTCATAGACGTTGGCACCGATGGTCGGCAG
>JABXIA010000007.1 GCA_013373325.1 Paracoccaceae bacterium | reverse complement strand
GACGATCTTGGTCGACTTGCCGATGAACACGCCCATGCCCAGAACCGAGCCTTCGCGCACGATGCAGCCTTCGACAACCTCGGAGCGGGCGCCGATGAAGCAGTTGTCCTCAATGATGGTCGGGCCGGCCTGCATCGGCTCCAGCACGCCGCCGATGCCGACGCCACCAGACAGGTGCACGTTCTTACCGATCTGGGCACAGGAGCCGACGGTGGCCCAGGTATCCACCATGGTGCCTTCGTCGACATAGGCGCCGAGGTTCACGAAGGAGGGCATCAGAACCGCGCCCGGTGCGATATAGGCGGATTTGCGAACCACGCAGTTCGGCACCGCGCGGAAGCCCGCGGATTTCCAGTCAGCTTCGCCCCAGCCGTTGAACTTGCTGTCGACCTTGTCCCACCAGCCGCCAGCCTGCGGGCCGCCTTCGTGGATTTCCATGTCCTTGATGCGGAAGCCCAGCAGCACGGCCTTCTTGGCCCACTGGTTCACATGCCAGTCGCCGCTCTCCAGTTTCTCGGCCACCCGCAGCTTGCCTGAGTCAAGCGCGTTCAGGGTGTCTTCGATCGCTTCACGCTGTTCGCCGGTGGTGGCGGGGGTGATGGTGTCGCGCGCCTCCCAGGCGGCTTCGATTGCTGCTTCCAGCTGGGCGTTGGACATGGATGTTCCTCCGGCATCGGTTAGATTCGGAGCTTCATACCGGCAAACTGCCTGCAGGTCATGTCCGGATTGCGTCCAAATTGCCGCCCCCGACGGCGTTTTACCGGGTTCCGACCGGTCAGCGCACCCGGCGCAAGTGCCGGCGCAGAATCTCGCAGGCCCCGGCAGCATCACGCCGCGCCATCGCCTGGACAATGGCAGCGTGATCGGAATCCGCGCGGCGGGTCCACTGATGCTGCCAATTGGCGAACAGGTGCCGGGCGGCGGCGATATGCAGATTGCTGATCGCCGACAGCAGTCGCGGCATGGCGCAGGGCGCCAGAATCACCTGGTGAAAGGCACGGTTCAGCCTTTCCCAGCTGGCCATGTCCTCAGCTGCATCGCAGGCCAGGCGGGCGGCGTCGGCTGCTACTATGTCCTCTTGTGACAGCCGGGGGAAGGCATGGGTCAAGGCCAGCACTTCAAGCGAGACCCGCATCTCGATCACTTCGCGGATCTCGGCGGGGTTCAGGGCGCTGACCCTTGTGCCGCGGCGAGGTTCGGATACCGCCAGCCCGTGCGCCTCCAGCCGCAACAGTGCCTCGCGCACAGGGACATGGCTGGCGTCAAACTCGCGTGCGATATGGTCCTGGCGCAGCTTCTCCCCTGCGGCCAGGCTGCCGGTGATGATGCGCTCGCTTAAGGAGCGGTAGATGGTATCGGCAATGGTTGCGGACATGTCTTGGCGATACCGGCGCTGCCTGCAGGCTGCAAGGATTATCGGGGTTTACCCGAGGGGGTCCGGGGCAATGTTGCCGCCGCAGATCAGAACCGCAACACGCTCGCCGGGCCGGGGACGGTAGGCGCCGCTCATCAGTGCGGCCATAGCCGTGGCGCCCGCAGGCTCCACAAGGATGCGCCTTTCCTGCCAAAGAGCGGTCTGGGCTTCAGCTATCGCTGTATCCGGAACTGTCACAGAAGTCAGACCCTGCGATGCGGCAAGCTCGAAGCAAATATTGCCGATCCGCTTGGCGCCAAGCGCATTGGCAGCAATACCGGAAACCTCGACATCGACCGGCGTGCCGGCCTGCAGCGCGCTTTTCAAAGCGCAGGATGTTTCAGGTTCCACAGCGACAATTTTCCTTGCGCCTTGGAACCAGGCCAGTGCCCCGGCAATCAGCCCGCCGCCGCCAACAGCGATCAGCAAGGTATCGGCGTCCAGCCCTTGCGTCTGCCATTCGGCAAAGCATGTACCCTGGCCCGCCACTGTAGCGGGCGCTTCATAGGCGTGGACCTGCATGGCGCCGGTTTCTGCCTCATAAGCCTGCGCCATTTCCAGCGCATCGGCATAGGCGCCGGGCACCACCTGCAGATCGGCACCGGCGCGCTTGATCAGGGAAATCTTGGCAGGCCCGGCCATCCCGGGCACATAGATCCGCGCCTCGTGACCCAGCTGATGCGCGGCATAGGCAACGGCCGCCCCGTGATTGCCGCCGGATGCTGCAACCAGACCGGCGGCGGGCACCTCCTGGCTCAGCAGCGTGTTAAAGGCGCCGCGGGCCTTGAAACTGCCGGTGTGCTGCATGTGCTCCAGCTTCAGCTCCACGGGGTAGTCCAGCCCGAAGCCGCGGGTCTGCATCACCGGGGTTTGCTGCACGTGAGGGCGGGTGCGTTCTGCTGCCGCTTCGATTTCATCCTGCCAATCCATGCGCATTCCTCCCTGCCTGCCTGGCCGGAACCTTAGCCGCGCCGGGGCGGGGCGCAAGCGGAACGGCGCGTTTTCCTGCTTTCTTGATTGGCGCTAACGGCCAAGGAGGGTTACAAGGGAAGTCCTGTTATTTCTTACCTGGATTGCCAATGACCGAAGATCGACACAGCCGTTTCCGCGACGCACATTCAGATCGGGACCGGGCCGAACATGTGCCCGCCACGCCGCAGACGCAGGCACCTGCCTACCGGCTGGCCTTTGCGGATGACGAGTTTCTGTGCCGGGATGAACTGCGCCCGGTGCGCCTGCAGCTGGAGCTGTTGAAGCCGGAGCTGATGCTGAACGAGCATGGCATCGAAAGCACAATCGTGATGTTCGGCGGCGCCCGCATTCCGGATCCAGAATATAAAGACAAGGCGCGCACCCAGACGCTGGCCGATCTGTCGCATTTTTATGATGAGGCGCGTGAGTTCGCCCGGCTGATGACCGAAAAGTCAAAGGAAAGCGGCGGCCGTCACAATGTCGTTGTGACCGGTGGCGGGCCGGGTGTGATGGAGGCAGGCAACCGCGGCGCACAAGATGCCGGCGGCCATTCCGTCGGCCTGTCAATTGTGCTGCCGCATGAGCAGGCACCCAATGGCTATGTGACGCCGGATCTCAGCTTCAATTTCCACTATTTCGCGATCCGCAAGATGCATTTCCTGATGCGGGCGCGGGCGATCACCGTGTTCCCGGGCGGCTTTGGCACCCTGGATGAGCTGTTCGAAAGCCTGACGCTGATCCAGACCGGCCGTATGGAGCGGGTGCCGTTCCTGCTGTTCGGCAAGGAGTTCTGGAACAAGATCGTCAACTGGGAGGCGCTGGCCGATGCCGGCACCATCTCCGATCAGGATCTGGACCTGTTCCGTGTGGTCGACACCGCACAAGAAGCGGTGGGAATCATTGAAAACTGGGAGCCCGCACCGCCACGCGACAGCCTGCCGGGCCGCGAACGCTAAGACAGGGCAATCCGTCTGCTGCTGCCGGTCTCAGGTGAACTCCGGCGGCAGTTTCCCCAGGGCTGCACCCGTGGTCAGCCGGGTCAGAACCTGGGCGCCGCCCACGGTTCTCACGGCATAGCCGTATCCGCGTAGGCGGAATTTCCACTCCCGCGGGCTCAGTGCTTTTTCGCGTTCGCTGCGCACCAGTTCCAGCACGCCGGCTTCGATCATGGCCGTATTCTGTTCCATCGGGGACATCCTGTGATTCCTTTTGAAATTGACTGTCCGTGATTTGGAAACTGTCTGCAGGAATCGGCGGAAATTGAGCTGGAATTGGGAAAAATTGGGGCGGTGGATCCGGCGGGATGTCCTTGGTCCCGCGCTTTGAAAACAAAACAGGCCGCCCAAGGCGGCCTGATCAGAAGAATTGCCGGCGTGCCGGCCAATGGATGGGAAGGGTCACTTCATCCCGGCTTCAGCCTCAATCTGCTTGCGGCTCTTGCGGGCGCGTTCGGTTGCCGATTTCAGCTGCCCGCAGGCGGCCATGATGTCATCGCCGCGGGTCTTGCGGATCGGCGAGGCATAACCCGCCTGATAGACGATATTGGCAAAGGCCCGGATGCGGTTGTTGGAGGACCGCTTGTACGGGCTGCCCGGCCATTCGTTGAACGGGATCAGGTTGATCTTGGCCGGGATGTTGTAGCGCTTGATGTGGTCGATCAGCCGGTGCGCGTCCTCGTCCGAGTCGTTCACACCGTCCAGCATCACATATTCAAAAGTGATCCGCTCAGAGTTGGAGGCCTTAGGATAGTCCGCCAGCGCCTGCAGCAGCTCGTCGATGTT
>JABXIA010000015.1 GCA_013373325.1 Paracoccaceae bacterium | reverse complement strand
GGCCGTTTTCCGGCGCGGAAAACGGCACGGAAAACACGCGTTTTCCGAGCCGGAATTCGCGCCGAATTCCGGTTCCCTCGCGGAGGTGCCGCAGCCTCTTTCGGGTTAGCTGCCCTTGCGGATCAAATAGACCTGATGACCGGTTCCGGCACTGTGGCCAAGAAATTCATGGCCGGCTTCATTGCAGAAATGCGGCACATCAATCACGGCTGCGGGGTCATCCGCCAGCAGTTCCAGAATCTGGCCGGGCTGCAGCGATTTCAGCCGTTTGCGGGCCTTCAGGACGGGCAGCGGGCAAAGCAGCCCGATTGCGTCAACGGTCTCTTTGATCTCGGTCATGGTGTGCAGATAAGCGGGATGTTTCATGCTGTCCACAAGGATGTGACCAGCCGTCCCCGTGACGTTGGTCCGCGGCTGGCATAAGTGTTGGGACATGTTTGGAATCGAGATCATCGACGCAGGGCTGCTCCCTGCCATGCTGGTGGCGCTGCTGGGCGGCGTGATCAGTTTCCTGTCGCCCTGCGTGCTGCCGATTGTGCCGCCTTATCTGGCCTATATGAGCGGCGTGACCATCGGTGAGATGCAGGGCACTGCCGCGGCGCGGCGCAAGGCGATCATCGCTGCGCTGTTCTTTGTTCTGGGTCTGTCGACGGTGTTCCTGCTGCTCGGCTTCACCGCCTCGGCTTTTGGCGCTTTTGTGTTGAAAAATCAGGAGCTTTTCGCGCAAGTCTCAGGCGTGGTTGTGATCATCTTCGGTCTGCATTTCCTGTCGGTGTTCCGCATTCCCCTGCTGGACCGCGAGGCGCGGATGGAGGCGGGCGAGTCGGGCGGCTCCGCCCTGGGCGCCTATGTTCTGGGTCTGGCCTTCGCCTTTGGCTGGACGCCCTGCATCGGTCCGCAACTGGGCGCAATCCTGTCGCTGGCGGCCTCAGAGGCCTCAGTGAGCCGCGGCACCATCCTGCTGGGCGTTTATGCGGCGGGGCTGGGGGTGCCCTTCCTGCTGGCGGCAATGTTCCTCAACCGGTCGATGACGCTGATGAACAAGATGAAGCGCCACATGGGGCTGATCGAAAAAGTGATGGGCGGGTTGCTGCTGTTTGTCGGCATCATGCTGGTCACTGGCCTGTTCACCACCTTTTCCTGGTGGCTGCTGGAAACCTTCCCCGCGCTGGCAACGCTGGGCTGAGACCATTGTGTGCGAGGGGCCTTCTGGCCCTTTTTCTTGAGCCTTCCGGGTCTTACTATTGCCGGATTGCGCTGCTAGTCTGTGTTCCGAAAGGCAGAGCAGGTAAGCGTGGATCAAACCGGTTCCAACCCAAAGGGAGTGCGCAGGCGGCGGGTGTTCTACATCCCCGGCTATGATCCCATTCATCCGCGCCGCTACCGGGAGCTCTACCGCAAGGAGGGCGCCGCACAGGCGCGGATTTCCGGCTACAGCCTGACACTCTCTCCGAAACAGACCAAAGGGCCCTATGGCTGGCATGCTGCTGCGGAGATGGACGGTCAGCGGTCCGAGGCGGACCTAGAGGTGCTGGTCTGGTCCGACATCGTGCGCGGCAGCATGGAGGCTTCGATAGCGGGCACTTACTGGCAATTGGTGCGAACCGCCTGGATCTACATTTCTACCGGAGCGCTGCGGCGGCTGATGCGGCTGCGCAAGGGACCTGTGATTGCGGCGCTCTATCCGGTGGGAATGCTGCTGCTGCAGGCACTGCTGGCGCTGCTGCTGGCCTGGGGCGTGGCCCATGCCTTTGGCATTCCTGCCGGGCTGCTGAACCTTGGCGGACTGCCAGCCACGTTGATGGGCTGGGCTCTTGGGCTTGGTGCGGGCTATGCGCTGCTGCGATGGTTCAAGAAGCGCGATGGCAAGTTCTTTGCTTACTACCTGATGCATGACTACGCACATGCCGCGGCCACCCGGGGGGCGATCGCGCCAGAGATGGAGGCCCGGATGGGCCAGTTCCGCGCTCTGATTGCCGAAGCTTTGCAGGATCAAAGTCTGGAGGAGGTGCTTGTTGTCGGCCATTCCTCAGGAGCCCATCTTGGCATCTCAGTGCTGGCGGACCTTATCCGTGAAGGGGTTCCGCCGGAACGGCCGGCCCTGGGCTTTCTGACCTTGGGGCAGGTGGTGCCGATGGTCTCTTTCCTGCCGCGGGCGCGGCGGCTGCGGGCTGACTTGAGGTATCTGTGCCAGCGCCAAGAGCTTGCCTGGGTGGATGTCACGGCGCCAGGCGATGGCTGCGCTTTTGCCCTTTGTGATCCGGTCGCCGTCAGCGGTGTTGCACCACAAGGCAAGCGCTGGCCGCTGGTATTTTCCGCAGCCTTTACCCAGACCCTCAGCCCGGAACGCTGGCAGCAGTTGCGCTGGCGGTTCTTCCGGCTGCATTTCCAGTATCTCTGCGCTTTTGACCGGCCCGGCGACTACGACTATTTTCGCATCACTGCTGGACCGCTGACGCTGGCGGAGCGCTACAGGAACCGCAAGCCTTCAAAGTCCCGGATCGACGTGCCCGTGTCGAAGTTCACCTCGGTGGCTGCAGAATGAAACACGTGATCCCGCCCAAACCGCCTGCTCGGCCCGAACGGGTGTCGCTGTGGCGGTATGTGCGGCTGTTCCGTCAGGACATCCTGTCAGCCCAGCCTGCGAAACTGTACCGCGCTTGGATGGCGGAGTTCCGAACGCCGTTCTTTCGCTCTTTCCTTGTGAACCAGCCGGATCTGGTGAAGCTGCTGCTGAAAGAGCGCCCGGATGATTTTCCAAAGTCGGACCGCATCGCCGAGGGTTTGAAGCCTTTGCTTGGCAACTCGGTGTTCCTGACAAATGGCGAGACGTGGAAGCGGCAGCGGCGGATCATTGACCCTGCCTTCGAAGGCGGCAGGCTGAAGGATACCTTTCCGGCCATGCGGGCGGCGGCTGAGGCCGCCGTGGCGCGCCTGGAAGGGCGGCACGGGCCGGTGGAGATCGAGGAGGAAACTTCGCACGCAGCAGCAGATGTGATTTTCCGGACGCTGTTTTCAATTCCGATCGAACATGAGGTGGCGGGGCAGGTCTTTACCCGCTTTCGTGACTATCAGCGCAGCCAGCCATTGCTGAACCTGGCCGCCTTTGTGCCGCTGCCGCGCTGGATGCCGCGGTTTTTCCGCCGCGGCGCCCGGCAGAACGCGGCTGAGATCCGGGCGCTGATCGCGCAGCTGACTGGCGAACGCATGGCGGCCATCGAGGACGGCAACGCGCCGGATGACTTGGCGACCAAGATCATGACCACCCGTGACCCTGAAACCGGCAGCACATTTGATGCGGCTGAGATGGTGGATCAGGTGGCGATCTTTTTCCTCGCCGGCCATGAAACCAGCGCCTCTGCTTTGGCCTGGGCACTTTACTTGATGGCGCGGTATCCGGAATGGCAGGAGAAAGTGGCTGCGGAAGCGGCTGCACTGGAGGATGAAAGCTTTGCCGTGGTGTCAAAGCTTAAGATCAGCCGCGATGTGTTCCGCGAAACGCTGCGTCTGTATCCGCCGGTGCCGATGATGGTGCGCGAGGCCGCCTGCCCGGAACGCTTCCGCAACCGGGACGTTCCGAAGGGCGCGCAGATGGTGCTGAGCCCCTGGCACCTGCACCGGCATGAGCGGCTGTGGGAAAACCCGGACGCTTTTGATCCTGGCCGCTGGGGCACAGAGAACGGCAAGCAGTGCCAGCGCGACGCCTATATCCCGTTTTCAGCAGGGCCCCGCGTTTGCACCGGGGCGGGGTTCGCAATGGTGGAGGGGCCGCTGATCCTTTCGATGGTCCTGCGGCGGTTCAGGATCGAGCCGGTTGCAGGTAAGGAGCCGGTGCCTGTAGCGCATTTGACTGTTCGCTCAAAGAAAGGGATCTGCCTGAAGCTGTCTCCAAGAACGCCAAAACTTTTCTGAAAAGTTTTGGCCAAAGTTTTCAGAAAACTTTGGCGTCAGCACAGCAAGCGGACGGGGTCGTTGTTGCAGAAGATGATGATCTGCTCGCCGTTCATCACCGCATGATAACCGCGGCGCTCCACTTCGGCTTGCAGCCGGGCCAGGCCAACATTGCGCTCCACATCGCGCAGTTTGCGCCGGACAACACCGCCTGTGCGGGCAAACTTAACATCGAAAATCTGCTGCATCCAAAACTCAGGAGAAACAGTAGGAAACACACGGGCCATGCGGCCACTGTCCGGAATCGTGGTTAACGTCCCCTTAACCGGCGCAGCACAAACAGCCGGATGGCGGAAGCCAGTCCGCAGTCCTCGCCGCGCGTTTCATCAATTTCTGCTGCCAAGTCGTTGATTGCCCGGTCTTCCTTCGCAGCGATCTCGCGGAAGGCATCCCAGAAGTCATCCTCCAGCGACACCGACGTCCGGTGCCCGCGCAAGGTCAGGGAGTGCTTCCTGGGGCGCCCGTTCATTCGTCACGCTTGTGATCGTCCAGGCGGCGGGCGTCTTGCGCGTTACGCGCCTTGTCCAGGTCTTTCTCTGCTTTGGTCCGCCCGAAGGTCACGGCGTTCCGGTCAGCGCGGGCCTTATCCTCGGCCCGCGCTTTTTCTTTCCTGTACCGGTTCAGATTGACCGGCTTACCCATCAGTCCTTGGGCCCGATCATCTGCTCGGGGCGGACCACGGCGTCAAAGGTTGCCTCATCGACAAAACCCAGCGCAATCGCCTCTTCCTTCAGCGTGGTGCCGTTTTTGTGGGCGGTCTTGGCAACGGTTGTGGCATTGTCATAACCGATGGTCGGCGCCAGCGCGGTGACCAGCATCAGGCTTTCCTTCATCAGCTTGTCGATGCGCGGCTCATTGGCCTGAATGCCGTTCAGCATCCGTTCGGTGAAGCTGTCCGCGGCATCGCCCAAGAGCTGGATCGACTGCAGCAGGTTGTAGGACATCATCGGGTTGTAGACGTTCAGTTCGAAATGGCCCTGGGAGCCCGCAAATTTGATCGCCGCATCGTTGCCCATCACATGCGCTGCCACCTGGGTCAGTGCCTCCGCCTGGGTCGGGTTCACCTTGCCCGGCATGATTGAGGAGCCGGGCTCGTTCTCCGGCAGGATCAGCTCGCCCAGACCGGAGCGCGGGCCGGAGCCGAGGAAGCGGATGTCATTGGCAATCTTGTAGCAGCTGCCTGCAATTGTCGCGAGCGCGCCGGACAGGAACACCATGGCGTCATGGGCGGCCAGCGCCTCAAATTTGTTCGGCGCGGTGACAAAGGGCAGGCCGGTGATCTCGGCCATGTTCGCAGCCACGGTCTCACCCCAGCCTTTCTGGGTGTTGAGGCCGGTGCCGACGGCGGTGCCGCCCTGTGCCAGCTCATAGATGCCTGGCATGGCTGCTTCGACCCGTGCCAGACCCTGACGGATCTGATGCGCGTAGCCGCCGAATTCCTGGCCCAGGGTCAGCGGGGTGGCGTCCTGGGTGTGGGTGCGGCCGATCTTGATGATGTCCTTGAACTCCGCCGCCTTGGCTTCCAGCCCTTCGGCCAGTTTGGTCAGGCCCGGCACCAGCACGTCGCGCACGGACATCGCTGTGGCGATATGCATGGCGGTCGGGAAGGTGTCGTTGGAGGATTGGCCCATATTGCAGTGATCGTTCGGGTGCACCGGATCCTTGGTGCCGATCACGCCGCCCAGGATCTCAATGGCGCGGTTGGCGATCACCTCGTTGGAGTTCATGTTGGACTGGGTGCCGGAACCGGTCTGCCAGACCACCAGCGGGAAGTTGTCGTCAAACTTGCCCTCAAACACCTCACCAGCCGCTTGGATCACCGCATCGGCGATTTTTGCGTCCAGCTTGCCAGAGGCCTTGTTGGCCATGGCGCAGGCCTGCTTGATGACGCCGAGCGCACGCACAATTGCCACCGGCTGCTTTTCCCAGCCGATCGGGAAGTTCATGATCGAACGCTGGGTTTGAGCGCCCCAGTATTTTTCTGCCGGGACTTCAAGCGGGCCAAAACTGTCGGTTTCGGTGCGGGTTGCGGACATCCGTCTGTATCTCCGTTGAGTATGCGATTGTATGCCGTTTAGCCTGTGCCGGATCGCGGCGCAATTGGCCAGTTGCGCGCAGCATAGCTAAAAGGGCCGCAAGGTATAGTGTTGAATTGGCGCAACCGCGCGCGTGCCATTGCCTGAGAACATGCTATGCTTAAAGTGCGTGAAACGGGCTCTGCTGCATCCGGAAAGGAAATGAATGTGCCAATCCGCTTGTGTCTTGAATTGTCATTGAAATCTCTTGCCGCTTTGATTGTGGCGGGCGGAATTCTAGCAGCCTCAGCCGGGCAGGGGATTGCAGCCGGAATTGCGCAGTTCGCGGGCGAGTACTCCGGCAGTGTCGAAATCGTCAAGGCTGACGGCGACACTGATCCGCGCGACATGAGCGTGGTGATCCGCGAGATGAAGAAAGGGTTCACCATCAAATGGACCTCCACCACCGAACGGGACGACGGCAGCAGGAAATCCAAAACTTACGAGATTGAATTCCAGACGTCGCGGCGCGACGGTGTTTATTCTGCAGCAATGAAGCGGAATGTCTTCGGCCATGAAGTGCCGCTTGATCCAATGGAAGGCGAACCCTTTGTTTGGGGGCGGATCACCGGCGACACCCTGACTGTGTTTTCGCTGTTCATACATCCAAACGGCGACTACGAGATGCAGCAGTACGACCGGACGCTGGCGGACGGCGGGCTCGATCTGGTCTATATTTCCCGTCTGAACGGCGAGCCGCAGCGGCAGCTGAAGACCTTCCTCGTCCGGCACTAAAGACCTGCGTTTGCCCTAACAAAAAAGGCAGCCCGCAGGGCTGCCTGATCCTGTGGCCCGGAAATCAGGTGGGTTACTTGCGGAAACTGTCGAGCGACACCACATCAGCATCCTTCTTCGTGGTTTCCGGCTGGTCTTCACTCACAGGTTCGTCCTCCGCGTCCGGCTCTGCGGAGTAGCCGTCTGCGTCCTCATCGGCGCTTTCAAACCGCAGGCCGAACTCCACCGAAGGATCCACAAAAGTGCGGATTGCATCATAGGGAATATAAAGCGGCTCAGGCGAGTCGCCGAAGTTCAGCGTGACCCCAAAGCCGTCTTCATCAACCGTCAGGTTGTCAAACCAGTGCTGCATGACGACGGTCATTTCACCCGGGTAGCGGTCGGACAGCCAGTCCGCCAGTTCCACGTCCGGATGGGCAGTGTCGAAGGTTATGAAAAAGTGATGGTTGCCAGGCAAACCATTATCGGAAACGTCCTGCAGCACGGTCCGGATCAGGCCGCGCATGGCAGAGTGCATCAGGTTGCCGTAGTCAATTTCACGGGACATGCAGTCACCCCTTGTTCATTTGCTGTTAAGCATAAGAGATTCTGCCGGAAACAAAAGAGCAGCCTTGCGGGCTGCTCAATTATTTTTGCTGCGGGTCAAGCCTTCTGACAATCCGCAGTCAGCTGATTGCAAACGGTAATTCAGCGATGGCCAGGCCTGCAGCCGCCATCATTGCCAGCAAGAGCAGCATATTGCCGCGCACGGCCCGCGCCGCCAGCGGAGCAAGCAGAACCAGCAGCAGGGCTGGGGTGTTCACGCTGCTCCAGACAGGGACAGGAATGTGCAGAACGCCAGCTTCAAATACCGTGGTCCCGGCAAATGCGACATGCATCAGGAACCACATTGTCAGGTTCAGGATAACGCCCGCAACAGTGGCGGTCACGGCCTTCAGCGCCATTCCGAGGCGTGGATGCGATGCGATGCGTTCCACATACGGGGCAGCGGCGAAGATCCACAGGAAGCAAGGCATGAAGGTGGCCCAAAGCGCCACTGCACCAGCGGCCAGGAACAGGCCGGAACCGCCCGCCTGCAGGCCTGACAGCATGGCGACGAATTGGGTAACCAGGATCAGAGGGCCCGGGGTGGTTTCCGCCAGCCCCAATGCGTCGATCATCTGGCCGGCGCTGATCCAGCCGAACTGGCTGACCACGGTCTGGCTGATATAGGCCAGCACTGCATAGGCCCCGCCAAAGGTCACCACTGCGAGCTTGGAAAAGAACCAGCCTATATCCGCCAGGAAGGATGCACCGTACAGGCTCAGGGCAATCAGCGGCAGCAGCCACAAGGCGCCCCAGACGGCAATTGCCCGCACGGTGCTGCCATTGCTGGCGGGCGGGGCATGCAGCGCTTCGGGGGCATTGGCGTCCTTGCGCATCAGGCCGATACAGGCGGCGGCCAGCACCACCAGCGGAAACGGCAGGTTCAGCAGGAACAGCGCGGCAAAGCCAAACCCCGCCAGCGCCCAGTCCAACGGTTGCTTCAGCGCCTTTCCGGCAAGCCGGCGCATGGCCTGCAAGATAATGACGACCACGGCTGCCTTGACTCCCAGGAAGGCCGACTGCACCGCCGGCAGCGTGCCGTAAAGCGCATAAAGCCAGACCAGGGCTGCAATCACTGCCGCGCCCGGCAGCACAAACAGCAGACCTGCCAGCAGCCCGCCTGCAGTGCCGCGCATCCGCCAGCCGGTATAGGTGGCCAGTTGCATCGCTTCCGGTCCCGGCAAGAGCATGCAGAAACTAAGCCCGCGCAGAAAACTCTCTTCGCTCAGCCAGGGGCGGTCCTCCACCAGTTCCTTGTGCATCACGGCGATCTGGGCTGCCGGGCCGCCAAAGCTCAGCACGCCTATGCGCCCGAAGACACGGAACATCTCTGTCCAGGAAGGCTGACTCATGATTTCCGGTCCGCGGGCCAGTCGTGGCCTTCGCCGCGCCCGTCCCGGGCCCAGCGGTATAAAGCGTCATAAAGGATCATGCCTGCCTCCAGCTGCTCATGGTCGTCCTTGAACTGGCGCGACAGCCCGACCGAGAGTGCGAGCAGCCCTGCACCCTCGGACGCCAGATCATGCCGGTTGGTGTCGGCGCCTCTCACAACCCGGGCCAAGGTGTCAAGCGCAGGGGTTCTGAGGCAGAACTCATCCAGCATGGTGTCAAAGGTGCAAAGATCCCCGCGGTGCGACCAGAACACATCCTCGACGTCAAAGGGCGTAGCGCCGAAACACTCAGCCGCTCCCGGCACCTCGGAAGGAGCAACAAAGAGAAAAAGCGCCGCCGGATCCACGAAACGGCGGATCAGCCAGGGGCAGGCGATGCGGTCGATCTTGGGACGGTGGCGGGTCACCCACAGGGTGCTGCCGCCGACGGGGGCGGGCGGGGCGGCGGCTGGTATACGCGGCGCGCCGTCCATGCTGCGCCAGGCAAACATGCCGCCTTGCAGATATTCCGCCGCGATCCCGTCATGCCGCAGCCAGGCGGCTGCGCCTTGCGACAGCTTGAGGCCCTTTTGGCAGATCACCACGCATGGCCGCCCGCCAAGGTGTTCCTTGAGATTTTCCATGCCGGCATGCGGCTGCCGGAAGGAACCGGGGATCAGATAGGGATCCGCAGCAAAGTCCTCATCGGTGCAGATGTTTACAAGAACCGGCGCGTCCGGCGTGCCGATCAGGCGCAAAAGCTGGGCGGGCGTGATTTCATTCGGGGCAGCCATGGGCATGTCTCCTCGCGAGCAAGGTTAACATGCGAACCTTGGGCTGTCGCCTCACGGGGCGTTCGCGGTTGTCCCCATGAAAGCCATGAGAGCTGAGCCTATGGGTCCGTGTCAAGCCCGGGCCGCTTCCAGTCAAGGGTTTCCCCGGTCATGCAGGCGTCAAGTGCATCCGGCGGCAGCTGGCCCAGGTTTTCAAACAGGGTGAAGTAGTCCAGCTGGCTGATTACTTCGGCGATCTTGCCGCCCTCGAACCGGACAATGAAATGATCGCTGAAGCGAAACGGTGTCCGGTCGCGCGGGTTTTCCGTCTCGATAATCACCCGGGCTGCCAGCCAGTCACCTTGTTCAACCGCCAGTTCCGCAGTTGCCATTATTGGTCCAAGGAGGCCGCTGAACGTTTGCGCAAACTCCTTGACTTCGTCGACACAGACAGGTTCCCGGGTCATTGCACCGCGGACTGTGGCGTCTTCCGTCAGAAGTTTATCCGCATAGTTGAAGTTCCTTTTGCCCCAGGTTTCGTTCAGCCAGAGGAGCAGAGTTTCAATCTTTGACATCGCCACTTCTTGGTCCTTCCAGCGGTCACGCGTGTTTACTCAGGAACTATTTTTTTAGATGGCGTTTCAAGCTTAAAGCGGTCTGAAACTGCATAGGGTGTGCTGGAATTCCACCTGGGCACAAAAGACGTATGGCGCAGCAGGACACTGGTGTGAAAGTGCAGGTTTCTGTTGCCAGGTACCTGCGAACCCCGCCTTACGCGGCTAGGCGCAAGGGCTTAGATTTCGATTCCTCGAACTGCTTACGCAGCCAGAGCAACCGGAGCACGATTGTCGTTTGCAATTGTACTGTTTGGGCCGGTACGGTGGCACCCCGCCGAGACAAAGCAAACCCCTTTAGACGTCCGTCGATCCTG
>JABXIA010000110.1 GCA_013373325.1 Paracoccaceae bacterium | reverse complement strand
GGCGGGACGGGCGCTGCCCGCCCCATCGGCCGGGCGTTACATTCCAATCATACTGGAAGTGATTAGCAGCAGCCTGCCGCAGCACCGTCCTGCTCCAGCCCGTTGAAAGGCGAATTGCCGCCGCAACCCGCAAAGATACCGTAATGGGTGTCAAACGAGCCGATGAACTCGAAATGCGGCGCAAGACGGGTGTCCTGCAGCATCATCCAGGTGTTACCGCAGACCGGGAACACCTTTCCCGCCTCGATCACATGGTGGTCATCCAGTATCAAACGGTGCGGCGCGTGGTCGATGGTGCCCTTGTAGATCACCGCCTGGCCGTAATCTTCGCAAGCCGGCTCCAGCGCGGGCAGCTTGAACAGCCGGTAGGTGGCCGACAGGAATTTCAGCGGCTGCACCCGTTTTTCCAGCACAGGGTTTTCAATGGTCAGAAGGCGCGAGGTCACCATCCGCGGATCCTTGAACCCCGCCTCCTTGGCGATTGACAGAAAATCGTTCCAGTAGAGCGCCCCGGACAGGCATTCGCCGTACAGAACCTCATCCTCCGCCATCTCCTGCGGCACCCGGCGGTCGGCATAGACATCAGAGAAATACATCTCCCCGCCCTCTTTCAGCAGGTGATGCGCGCCGCGCAGCACAGCGCCCTTGTCGGTGGCCAGGTTGATCACGCAGTTGGAGACGATGATGTCAAAGGAGCCCGGCTCCAGGTCCAGTTCCTCCAGCTGTTCGATAAACCCGTGGTGAAACTCGACGTTTGACTTGGCATAGCCGAAGGCCTCAGCGTGGTAGTCCTGATGGCGTCGCGCCACCTCCAGCTGGGCGGGCGTCATGTCGACGCCAACGACCTTGCCGTGTTCGCCCGCCAGCGCCGACAGCGCATAGACGTCCCGGCCCGCACCGCAGCCCAAATCCAGGATGCGCGCACCCTCCAGCGCTTCCGGCGCAATCAGCCCGCAGCCGTAGTAGCGGGTCAGCACCTCATCGTGGATTTTCGACAGCACCGCCTTCACATGATCCGGCATGTCGTCCGGCGTGCAGCAGGCGTTGGTCTGAAGGTCATCGCTGCCTTGCAGCACCTCGCCGTAATAGGTCTGCACGTTTTCATGTTTCATGGGGGCGCCTTTCCTGCTGTGTCAGGAGCACAGGGATAGCGGCCTCCAGCCACCCGGGCAATCGGGCCGGCGGGAGGTCTGACGCAACTGTGATAGAGCGTGGGGATTGCGGCTGCCCGGCCTTCCAGCCGGGCGGAATAGAATTTCGATGACGTGGCTGAGGCTCACCCTTCCGGCAGCAATTCAAACGCCGCCTCTGCCCGCACCTTGCCGTTCACCATCAGCTCAATCCGGTGTGGCCCCGGCACCAGCTTGAAGGTTGTGGCGTTGCCCTTCAGCTTGTGGCACTTATCCAATTTCAACAATTTGCCAGAAATTTTCGATTGCTTCAGCTTGAACACTTTCGCCGATATCTTGCCGCCAGGCCGCTGGAAATGAAGGATATAGTCGACCAGGACCGGTGACCCCGCCTGCCCCTCCAGATGTGCCGAGAACTCCAGGGCATCGCCAATCCGAACATTTTGCGATTTCAGTGCGATTTCAGCGCTCAAGTCCAGATCCGGGTCATAACCCAGCATCTTCATCGCCCGCGGGTGGCCCGCCTTGACCAGCCCGCGCAGCGCATGCGAGGTCATCCAGCCCAATTCCTTGGCCGACTGCACCCCGGCTTCCTGCCAGTGCTCCAGCCGGTCCATAACCAGATCCGGATCCTTCTTGGCGATGTCGTTCAGGTGGTTTGCGATTGACCGGGTCACATAGCGGGTCGGGTCGGAATGCAGATGGTCCAGCAGCGGCAGCGGCTCATCCAGCCGCAGCCCCACCGCCTCGCCCCAGGGCAGCCGCGGCCGGGTGCCTTCGCTGACCAGGCGGCGGACGTGATAGCTGGAATGTGTGGCCCAATCCTCCATCCGCGCCAGCACCTCTGCCGGCCAGCGGTTCAAGAACGGGCGGATCGCCCATTCCATGGAAAACCGCTGGGTGATTTCTTCCAGCAGGTCCAACGAAAGGTCCGGATGTGCCTCAACGCCTCGTGCGGCCACATACTCACCCAAGGGAGCAAAGATGAAATCGCCGAAATCATCATCGGTTTTCGACGGGTCCAGTGGCGGCGGCAGCGCCTTCAGCAGCACCGGCGCAGCGTTGTGCAGTGCCTCCGGCAGGTGATCCGCCAGCACATCCGCAATCAGCGTCATCCGCTGCTTCAGCTCCAGCGCCAGCAGGTCTGCCATCACTTGGGTTTCAAACGCTTCAGCATCAAACCCGCCGTCCGCAGCTGCGAACAGACCCGCCAGATACCGGACCTTCTCACGGTTAAACAATTGGTCCTTCAGGGAAAACCCGCCATCCATGCGCCCTGTCCCCCCTTACATCGTGCTGTTGGTGGCGCCGCCGTCCAGCAGGATATTCTGCCCGACGATGAAGCCCGCATGCTGCGAGCACAGGAAGGCGCAGGCGGCCCCGAATTCCTGGCGGGTGCCATATCGGCCAGCGGGAATCGTAGCAAACCGCTGCTTCTGCGCTTCTTCGGGCGTGATCCCCTGCGCCTTGGCGGCGCCGCCATCCAGCGCCACGGCGCGGTCAGTGGCATGGATGCCCGGCTGCAGGTTGTTTATCGTAACGCCGTGGCCCGCCACCTGCCGCGAGGTGCCCGCGACATAGCCGGTCAGCCCTGCACGGGCCGAGTTTGACAGCCCCAGCACCGACACCGGCGATTTGACAGAGACCGAGGTGATATTGACCACCCGCCCCCAGCCGCGCTCCATCATGCCGGGCAGCAGCGCCTTCATCAGCGCAATCGGCGCCAGCATGTTGGCATCCAGCGCCTTGATGAAGTCCTCGCGGTCCCAATCGGTCCACATGCCCGGCGGCGGCCCGCCTGCATTTGTGACCAGGATATCCACCCCCTCCGCCGCATCCAGCACCTGCTTCTGGCCCTCCGGCGTTGCGACATCCGCAGCCACCGTTACCACGTCGACACCGTACTGATCACGGATGGCCTGTGCTGAGGCCTCCAGCGCCTCCGCCCCGCGGGCGTTCATCACCAGGCTGACACCTGCCTCCGCCAGCGCCTCCGCGCAGCCGAGGCCCAACCCCTTGCTGCTGGCACAGACCAGCGCGCGCTTGCCAGAAATTCCCAGATCCATCGTCGTCCTCCCTCCGGATTCTTCGCCGTTTGGCGGAGAGTGCACCGCCCGCCTGCCAAAGGCCAGCCCCGGCCGGCCGCTGACGCAATCGTGAAGCTGCCGGAAAATCAGCCCCGTTCCACCGCCATTGTGCCACATTCCGCAGGCATTTCTATTGGACAGCGCCCCGTGCGCGCCCACATATGGACCAAGACAGACCCGCAGATGGGACAGACAGTGACCGCCAGCCTCTCCTCTGTTCAGGCCTATCCGGCCGAGCGTTTCCGTGTGGAATACGGCGCCAATTCCGGCGATCCGGTTGGCGTGCTTGAGGACCTGGTGCTGGATGACATCTACCTGCTGGACAGCCCCGCCCCGCCGCAGCGCCTTGGCATCGCCGCCCATCACGACGGCAGTTTCACCATTGCGGACGGCAGCGCCATCGGCACCCCCGGCGCGGTGCTGCATCTTGACTGCCTGCTGACCCTGATGCCTGACCGCGGCCCCAACACCGAGACCCTGGTGATGGTAGAGGCCGACGCGGAGGGCTATATCGCCGCCATTTTCCTGGTGCCGCTGGCGCCGCTGCAGGCTCAGATGCCCTACACTCTGGTAAAGGCAGAACGCAAGCCCGCCCGGCGCAAGCTGGCGCAATCGGCCTGCGTCTCCTTCACCCGCGGCACCCGCATCACCCTGTCGACCGGCGAACAACGCCCGATCGAGGAGATGCGCGCTGGCGACCGGGTGCTGACCCGCGACGACGGCATCCAGGAGGTGCGCTGGGTCGGCCAGTCCACCCTGCGCGCGGTGGGTGACCTGGCCCCGATCCTGATCCGCAAGGGTGCCCTCAACAACTCCAACGACCTGATCGTCAGCCCCAGCCACCGGCTGATGGTCTACCAGCGCCGCGACGAGATCGGCGCCGGCGCGCCGGAACTGCTGGTGCGCGCCCGCGATCTGGTGAACGGCGGCAGCGTGGTCGTGCTCGATGGCGGCTTTACCGACTACTTCCAGATCCTGTTCGACCAGCACCACATCATCTATGCCGAAGGCATTGCGGCTGAGAGCACCTTCCTGGACCCGGTCACCCGCCAGGTTCTGCCCGAGGACTTCTGGGCCACCCGGCCCGGCACCCTGCCAACGGCGCACACCCGCGGCGCCCACGGGCTGGACGTGAACCGTTCCCTGCTGGACCGGCCGGACGCGGTGCGGCTGCTGAAACGCTCCTCGCTGCGCTAAGCCGCGGAACGTTCATTCAGCAGGAAATTAAATCGCAAGTTCAAGGACTTGCCAAAGACACGCAAGCCGGCCCTGCATCGAAGCAGAAAGAGAGTCCGAATCTCCGGCCTGACGCAAGAAAACGTGCCACTCCCAAAGGGTTTGTTCACTCAATATTAATCACGTAAAAGCAGAATGAACTGGTGGGCAAGGGATTGCGATTACATGCCGGAACATTCTTCTAGATTGCAAAATTGGCGCCGGCTTTTCAGCCACAGCCATCTCTCGCTGATCCATGTTCTGATCATCGCCCTGTCGCTGATGATGACCCTCGGGGCCTGGTATTACGCCAAGGCGCAGACCGAGACCCGCACCGAAAACGCCTTCAAGGCCGCACGCGACCAGGCGGTCGGCCTGATTTCCGCCCGGATGGCAAAATATGAGGACGCGCTCTGGGCCGGCGTTTCCACCGTGCAGTCCCATGGCGGTGACATGAGTTATCAGGAGTGGAAGGAATTTGCGCGTTCCCTGCGTGTGGACAAACGCTATGCCGGGATCAATGGCATCGGCATCATTCATCATGTCGAGCCGGGTGACTTCAAAAGCTATCTGCAGTCCCGGCGTCAGGAACGGCCAGGGTTTGCCGTATACCCGGATCACGAAAACAGCATCCGCCTGCCCATCTCCTTTATCGAGCCGGAAGACATCAACGCCGCAGCGGTTGGATTGGACGTCGCGCATGAGGTGAACCGCCGGACAGCGGCCCTGGCCAGCAGCGCAACAGGCGAAGCCCGGATCACCGGCCCGATCGTGCTGGTGCAGGATGAGAGCAGCACCCCGGGGTTCCTGTTCTATGCCCCCTTTTACACTGGCGGCATCAGCACCAGCGCCGCACCGGACGAACGGCATCTGGACGGCCTGGTTTATGCGCCATTTGTGGTCCGCAAGCTGATAGCCGGCTTGCTGTCCAAGGACCTCAGGCACGTGCGCTTCAGCATCAGTGACGGCGGCGAGACGATTTATGACGAACATGATCCGGCGGACCCTCAATTCGACCCTGCCCCCCGTTTCTCCGAGACGGTCGAGATGGAGATTTACGGCCGCACCTGGACACTCGACTTCCGTACCAGCCTCGGCTTCCGGCAAGCGCACTCCTACTCCCAGCCGGTGCTGATCCTGATCGGCGGCCTGGTGATCGAAACGCTGGTGATTTCGCTGCTGTTCCTCATGGCGCGCTCCGGCAGGCGCGCCAGGGCCTATGCGGACCGGGTCACCGCGGACCTGAAGGAAAAGACCTTAAGGCTCGAGAAGGCCCACGACGAACTGGAGCAGTTTGTCTACATCACCTCCCACGACCTGAAGACGCCGGTGCGCGGTATCGGGGCGCTGACGGAGATGATCCAGGAAGATCTGGAAGACTACTTCAACTCCGCGGATGCAGACCCGGATGTGGCCGCCAACCTGGCCCTGATCACGGAACGGGTGGCCCGGATGAACAACCTGACGCAGGGGGTGATGGAATATGCGCGAACCGGCGCGCATTCAGCCGAAGACACAGAGCTGTGCCTGCAGGATATGATCAAGGCGTTTCGGTCCGACTTTGGCCTGTCCGGCACCCAGCTGGAGCTGAGCGGCAACGCAACCCGCATCACCACGGATACCTTCAACTTTGTCCGCGTGCTGGAAAACCTTGTGGGTAATGCGGTCAAGTACCACCCCGACCCGGAACAGGCAAAGATCACTGTCACAGTGGAGGATAGAGGAAGCCGCTACGACGTCTCGGTCCGCGACAACGGCGCCGGCATCGCTCCTGACTACCACAGCAGGATCTTCGATGTTTTTCAGACCCTGCGCCGCGCCGGTGAACCGGAAAGCACCGGCATTGGCCTCGCCATCGTCAAGAAATCCGTGGAACAGCACGGGTTTGAGGTGACCGTGAAATCAGAGGTTGGACACGGTGCCGATTTCCGGTTTAGCTGGCCGGGCCAGGGACGCAGTGCCCCGGCAGAACACCAAGACAAAGCCGCCTGACGTGGAGAATACTGAATGAACATCCTTCTGGTTGAGGACAATGACGTGGATGCGCTCATCCTGGAGCGCACGCTGAAAAAGCAGTCCCCGTCAGCCAGGATCGTGCGGGCCTGCGACGGCCTGGAGGCGCTGGAGATCCTCACCTCTGAGCGCGCGCGGGACCTGCCGCGCCCCTTCTTCATCCTGCTGGACATCAACATGCCGCGCATGAACGGGCATGAGTTTCTCGAGGAACTGCGCGCCAAGGACGAGATTTCCGGCAACATCGTGTTCATGTTCACCACCTCGGACAACCCCAGGGACATCGCCCGTGCCTACCACCGCAACGTGAGCGGCTACATCATCAAGCCAAGCTCCGCCGCCGGCACCAAGAAGGTGCTGAGCGCGCTGCAGGACATGTGGGAGATATGCACCCCGCCGCAATGCGCCACGGCGTGACGCGGGGCCGGTTTCCGCTCCCTGGGCCGGGACGCCCCGGCACAGCCGCCGCAGAAACCGCCCGCGCTCAGCGGAACTGCACCTCGCTGACCGCGGTATCCCGGTACCTGCTGCCGTAATAAACGCCGCTCAGCGTAAGCGTGATCCAGGTGACCTGCCCCAGCGGCGGCAGGCGCAGCTCCTGCAGCCCGTCGCGGTCCTCCAGCATCACCTCCTGGCGCAGCCCGGCCGAGGTCTCCACGATCAGCGACCGCACCCGGCCGTTCTTCAGAAAGATGTCGCGGCTCTTGCCATAGCCGTTGGCCACCAGCACCCGGCTCACCTGTTGCGGTGCGTCAAAGGCAAAGCGCAGCACCTCTCCCTCGCCGTCATCCGCCCGCCCCTCGACCCAGGCGGTGCGGACGCTGCCGTCCGACAGCATCGCGCCTGAATAGGCATTGCGCCCCTGCGGCGCCAGGTGGGAGGAGACGCACAGCTCCGCCGGAACCGCACCGAACCGCCCCCGGTTGCAGGCATAGGCCGGGGTGGCAGGCAGCGGCAGATGCCGCGGCGGCGGCTGCACCGGCGCTTGCAGCCCCGCCAGCGCCTCCAGCGCCAGCAGCACATAGAAATCCTCCGGCCGGTCCCGGTGCGCATCAACAAAGGCCTGCCAGGCCGCGCGTGTGCCAATCCGCTCCGCCAGCTGGTACTTGCGGGCGATATCCTCCACCGGCGCCGCAGCGACAGCCGCAGGCTGCGCCGCCGCCGGGCGGCTGTGGAAATAGAAATCCCCGGTGATCGAGCTGGTCTCCCACGGCACCTGCCGCTCCTGAGTCACCGCCAGCACCTCGCTGCGGGCCGCCTTGAACACCGCCTCGATGGTGCGCCCGCCCCCGGCTGAGATCGCCCCGGCCAGCGCCCTGGTATAGGGGGAGTTGGCGCCGCTGCCGTCCAGCGCCACGTCGCCCGGCGCGGTGGCATAGGCAATCAGTGTGCCGCGCGGCGCATCCACCGGCGCCAGCCCTCGCGCCGCCGACCGGGCAGAGCCGGCAAAGGGATTGTTGCGGCAGGCATCCAGGATGACGATGTTGATGCTGGCATTCGATGAATTCATCACCCGCAGAAAGCTGTTCACATTGACCGCTTCCAGGTCGATCTCATCCTCGCTGGCGATGGCGGCGCTGACCGGCACCAGATAATTCTCGCCGTCCACCTGCACCCCGTGCCCGGCATAATAGAACAGCCCGGCCTCCACCCCCTCGCCGCGCAGCCGCCGCCCGAACCGCAAGAGCGCCTGCTTCATGCCGCCCAGATCCGCATCCAAAAGCGTGGTCACCTCAAACCCCGCCCCCTCCAGCGCCGCCGCCATCACCCGCGCATCATTGCCGGGATTGGCCAGCGGCGCGGTATGGGCATAGTTTGAATTGCCCACCACCAGCGCAATCCGCTCCCCCGCCCGGGCCGGCGCGATGGCAAGCGCCAGGAGCGCCAGCACCACTCCCGCCGCCGCAGCCCGGAACAGCCAAATCCGATACAGCATCCCGCCTCTTTCCCTGTGGTTCGCAAACAAGGGCTCGCGGGTATCTAGGCAAAGGCGGCGGCAAAAATCAATTGGTGGGCGGAAGCGGGACAAAGCCGACTTTCGTTTTCTGAGCTTCGCTGACGTAGCATAGGTTCGAAGGCGCGGCACATCTATTGTTGCGGCGCGGCGTGCGTCACCGATCCGGTCATTCGCGAGCGTCGTTTTGACTGGAACCGAGACCGTTCTTTCGCCGCAGCTTGATCCGACAAACCAGACGCGGGACTTTCCCGTCATACATGACCTTGCGACGAAGTACCGCTAATGCACTATGCGATCATGGTGAAAAACAGCGAGGGTGGTGAAGCGGAAGTTTACAGCGATGGTGGCCTCGTCAAACTGGCTTGCAAAAGCCGACATTAGGTCAAGGGTTTTCTTAAAATCCAGGCCAACGGTCTACCTAACGCAATCGGCATCATATCTCGCATTCTACGCTTAGTCTTGGGGACAGGGCTGACCTGCTGCTCCCCAGATGTGCATATCCATGACGCGCTCTTCCAAACTGTACGGAGCTGGCTCACGCTCCGATCCTGGCGACCAAGCCCAGTGGAGTATCACATCGTGGTCAAGGTGATCCGCGAGCTCGGTGTAATCACGATCACCGTTGCGTGCGGGATCACGCAATTGAGCGCAGATTTCTTCGCTAGAGCGGCCAAACTAGCCTGCCTCAACCGGCGCGAGTGCCCAACTCGCACCAACGCGCGGTGCCGCGTGAGGAATGTCCTGCGGTATGTCGGTGAGGAATGTCCTGCGGTATGTCAGACGCGCTGTGACAAGTTGAACAGGGTCAGGAATTCGGCACCAGTCCTGCTTTCACCAGCCCGAATGCGCATCCCATGGGGTCGGGATTCTCCGTAACTTGGCCCAGACCACATTGGCACATCTGAAGGTCCAGTGTGGCAGTTTGAGCATCTAGGATGCGAAGCGACCTTATAAATCCTGCTCCAGGCTTCGAGGCCAGTTTCGACCCCCACGCTGCCAACTTCCGGGAAGTCAGCAGATGCGGTATCCGCAGTGGTGGAACTGGCAGTGATCGAGAGAATTGCGCAGATGGCCAGAGATTTGAAAGTGTTTTTTATGATGGCCTGCTATAAGAATGCGATGCCGTTGTGCGTCATCGGAAGCTCGGTAGCCAGTGGCTGCCCCGCCGCGACGATGGCATTGGCAAGCGCCGGTGCAGCTGGCGGTGTGCCCGGTTCGCCCACGCCTGTCGGGAGCTCAGTGGAGGGAACGATGTGAGTTTCGATGTTGCTCAGATCGTAGACGCGCAACGTCTCGAAGTCGTGGAAGTTCGATTGGTCAACCGTGCCCTCGGTCAAAGTCAGCTCGGCGCGCATCGCGTGGCCGATACCATAGCCAATGCCCCCCTCGATCTGTGCGCGGATCACATCAGGTGTAACGGCGATCCCGCAATCGACTGCGGCTGTCACTTTTTCAATCTTGATGGTTCCGGCGCTGTCCGCAGATACTTCGCAAACCTCGGCCACATAAGTGTTGAAGGATTTGTGAGCGGCAAAACCGTGAAAATGGCCTTCGGGTAAAGCTTCCCCCCATCCTGCCTTTTCTGCAGCGAGCCTTATGACACCTGCCATGCGGCTTTGATCTGCACCGTCGCCAGAGAGATGACGCAAGCGGAACTCAACCGGGTCGATGTCTGCCGCGCGCGCGCAAAGGTCCATCATGCATTCCATGGCATGTGCAGTGTGGCTATGCCCGACCGAACGCCACCAATTCGGTGTTGTTGGTCCCTTCTGGTCGGTCAGACCAACATGGTGGGCCGGGAAGATATAAGGATTGTGCCGTGCGCCTTCGATCGAGGAATTGTCGACCCCGTTCTGGACCATGAAACCTTCGAGTATGGTGCCCTTGAAGATCGGCTGGCCGGCAATCCGGTGATCCCAGCCGATGATATTGCCCGCCGCATCAAGGCCAGCGCGAATGCGATGCGCATAGGCGGGCCGATAATAGCCGCCGGTCACATCATCCTCGCGCGACCACTGCAATTTCACCGGACGGGTGCGGTCCGTGACCACGAAGGCAAGCGCCAGCTCAACCAGATAATCGGCGTCCGGCGTTGAACGGCGGCCAAAAAAGCCGCCCGCGTAAAGCGTGTTCACCTGCACTTTGTCTTCGGGCAATTCCAGAATCTGACTCATCACCGCGAGCCCCGCCGCGGGCGATTGTGCACCGTCGTGCAAGACGACGCCGCCGTCAGCCGTTGGTTCAACCGTTGCTCCCAAGGGTTCCATTGGGGCATGGGCGAGTGGCGGGAAGTAGAACTCTTGCTCGATGATTCGCGCCGCCCCGTCGAGGGCTGTGGTCGCTGTCGCAAGATCAACTTCGGACGCCTGAAACTCCGGCTCTGCACGGATCATGTCGAACAGGTCTGCTTTGAGTTCGTCGGAGCTACGGGTTTCGGCGTTCGAGAAACCCCATGTCACCTCCAGGGCATCGCGCGCCTGAAACGCCGCCCAGGTCGTTTCCGCATAAGCCATGACGCCTTTGTTGTTGGGCATCTGGATCGCCATTATGAAACCGGGAATGTCGCGGGCCGCCGTGTCATCGAAAGACGTAACCACCCCGCCCAGGCGCGGGGTGCGTTTGATCGCAACGACCATCTGGTTGTCCAGTTGAATGTCCATGGAATACTGCGCCGAACCATTGATTTTGGCAGGCGTATCCAGACGCGCCTTTTGATCGACACCGATGACAGTCCACTCGGACGGGTCTTTTAATCGAGGATCAGAAGGAACCTCACGCCCCGCCGCAGCCTCGACAAATGCGCCGATGCCCTCAGACCGGCCAGCCCCCGAAATCACCCTGTCGCGAAGCGTCAGTTCCGTTGGATCAACGCCCCAGGCCCCTGCCGCCGAGGCAATCAGCATCTCGCGCGTAGCGGCAGCGGCGGTACGATACTGCATGAAGGAATTGGCGATGGAGGAAGACCCGCCGGTCCCCTGCGACCCAAAGAACAGGTTGGCATAGCGCGCGTTGTCCGCGGGCGCTGTTTCAAACGTGATGTCCTGCAGCGACATATTCAGCTCTTCTGCAATCAAGGCAGACAGTCCGGTTGCCGTGCCCTGCCCCCCTTCGAAATGCTTGATGATCACGGTGACGGTGCCGTCCTGGTCTAACTTCACAAAAGGGGTGATGTTGCCACCCGCATTCGCGGCTTTTGCCAATGCACCGGTTGGGTCGATTCCAATCGCGAACACAGCCCCTGTTGCTGTGGCGGATTTCAAGAAGCTTCGGCGGGAAAGGGATGTGGGCATGGCTTAACCCTCCAGAATGTCGGCGGCGCGGTGGATCGCGGCGCGAATGCGGGCATAGGTGGCACAGCGGCAAGCATTCCCACCCATGACAGTGTCGATCACGTCGTCGGAAGGCCTTGGATGCTGAGCCAGCAAATCCGCGGCCTGCATGATCTGACCAGATTGGCAGAAGCCGCATTGAACCACGTCCAACTCGCGCCAGGCTTGTTTCACCGCCTGCGCCTCGGCATCATTCGCAGCTTCTATCGTGACGACTGAAGCCCCCTCGGCATCACCGATAGCGACCTGACAGGACCGTACGGCACTGCCATCCAGTCGCACGGTGCAGGCTCCGCATTGCGCAATGCCGCATCCGTATTTTGTGCCGGTGAGTTTTAGCTCGTCCCGCAACACCCACAAAAGTGGCGTGTCAGGTGGTGCGGTTACGGATACGTCTTCGTCGTTTACGGTCAGCGAGATTGTCATACTGCGGTCCTATTGCTTGCGTCGCTTGCCGGAACAGCCGGGCAGGCGATTTGAGGGCTTACTCTTCCATCAACTGTTTGATGCCGCCAATGAAGGTTGCGTCGTCCTGCGCCTTGCGGTCATCCAGCAGGCGCTCGGCGTCGGCACCGGCCCGAAAACGCAGCCGGTCCGTAGTGTCATTGGCGGCTTGCCAGATCACATCCGCCACGGTTTCCGGCGCTGATGGGCTTGATGACAGTTTACCGAACACCCGACCCATGGCCGCCGCCGTCGGGGCGTAATCAGGCAGATTGTCGTCCATCGCCATGTCGAACGAACGGCCGCCAAAGTCGGTCTTGATCATCCCCGGTTCGACAATGCGGACAGCGATCCCGAGGGGCTCCAACTCGTAGTGCAGCGCCTCCGACAATCCTTCGACAGCAAATTTGGTGCCATGATACAGCGAGCCAAGCGGGAAGGTGATCTGGCCACCAATGCTTGAGATATTGATGATCGTGCCCGAGCGATTTGCACGCATATGCGGAAGAACCGCCTTCGTGACCTCCATCAGCCCGATCACATTGGTGTCGAACTGTCGGCGTATGCGATCCATCGAGAAGGCTTCAAGCGCGCCATAGGCCCCATAGCCTGCGTTGTTCAGCAAGACGTCGATCTTGCCAAATCGCGCGATCCCTTGGGCAATCGCTTCCCGGATCGATGCGCCGTCGGTGACATCCAGGCGGGTAACGAGCGTGTTCTCAAGGCCATTCAGGTCGGTGTCGCCAGAAGGATCGCGCATGGTTGCAATCACGCTCCAGCCTTTGGATTGGAAGTGTTTAGCTGTGGCTTTCCCGATGCCGGAGGAGGCACCTGTCACAAGTATGGTTTGCATGATTGTCTCCTCAGGCGTTCAATTCAAGCATCCCAGCAATCCCGAAATTGCCCAGAACCCTACGTGTCACATCATGAAGCACGTCGTTGTAGCGCTCGATCTCGGGACCAACTCCCACATGGTCTACGACTGTACGAAAGGGCTTTTCCCCGAACGGCATAGCAAGCAATGCGGCAACGGCTTCGGCGATGCGTTCGGGCCGTTGTTGTGGTGTCGCCTCTAGCATCTGGGAAAGTCCCGCATTTGACATGTCCGGAACAGCTGCAAATTCTCCATATTCCGTTTCGCGGGCTGGATCGTTCGGTGTGATCAAACCATCGAAAAAGGCAGTCGGCATTGCGCCTGGCTCAATGATGCAGGATTCAATGCCGAAACCAGAAAGCTCCGTACGGTAGCATTCAACAATGGCCTCAAGCGCCCATTTCGAGGCCGAATAGGTGCCGTAGAAAGGTGTCGCGATACGACCGATCAAGCTGGAAGTGTAAAGCACAGTGCCGCGGCCCTGCGCCCTGAAATGCGGCAGCGCCGCGCGCATGACCCGCTGGACACCCATGACATTGACATCCATGACCCGCGCCATGTCTTCGGGCGACATCAGTTCCTGAATACCGTATGATCCGATGCCCGCATTGTTGAACAAAACATCCAGCCCACCCAGTACGGCGATGGCCTCTCCCACAGCTTTTTCGGTGCTGGGGGTGTCGGTGACATCCATTTCGACGATCTTTGCCCCGGCGGCTTCGAGCGTTGCGACTGTCTCGGCATTCTTGCCACCCCGCCTGCGCACGCTGCCCGCAACTGCATATCCCTGATCCAAAAGTGTTTTTGCGGTTGGTTTGCCAAAACCTCCTGCAATCCCTGAGATGAAAACCTTCTGCACGCTGTGCTCCTATTGTGGTGTTGTTCACAATAGGGCCGCAGTTCCTAGCATTCTCTCACAATTATCCGGTTTTTTTGCACAATACTCCAAGTTATCATGTTTTCATGACAGACCGTTTGGGAGTGTGGTAGTCAATCCAGCGAGGAGATAGCCATGGCAAGTACCCCTTTGACGACCCAGGTTTCTGCCCTGCTCGACGAATCCGGCGTTAGAGAGGGATCGGTGCATCACGCGGAAAGCGGAATGTTTTTTCTAAGGCATAACGATGCGACGGCTCAGGTCGCGGCCGTCTATCAGCCCTTGCTGTGCCTCGTGCTGCAAGGTGCCAAGGAAGTGGGAACGAGCACGAGAACATTAACTGTCTCGAATGGCCAATCCCTTCTGGTCAGCCACAGTTTGCCAGTGACATCACGGATCACGATTGCCAGTCATAATTGCCCCTATATCGCACTCGTCCTTCCGCTTGATCTTGAGCTTTTGCGGGAACTCGCGCCGAATGCCCCGTTGCGGTCCGCCGGTGCTTTGCAAGACCCGTTTTCCATCTCACTCTACCCAGCTGACGAGGATCTCGAGAAAGCGCTCACACGGTATATTGAACAATGTGAGGAGGAAGCCAGTCGGACAGTGCTCGCACCGATCACATTGCAAGAAATCCATGCCCGGCTCTTGATGGGACCCCATGGTGATCAACTTCAAAAACTCCTCTGGCATGAAACCACGGCCAGCCGCGTTTTCCAGGCCACGCAGCATATTCAGGCAAATCTTTCCACCGCCATTGCCATAGCGGATCTGGCTAAGCGTGCGGGAATGAGCAACTCGGCCTTCTTTGAGCATTTCAAGTCCATCACCGGCACCTCGCCACTACAATATCAAAAGGACCTGCGCCTGCTGCGCGCACGAGATGCTCTACGCAGCTCAAACAACAAGGTTTCGGAAGTCGCTTTTAGCGTGGGATATGATAGCCCGGCACAGTTCTCTCGGGAATATGCGAGGAAATTTGGCATATCGCCAAAGCAAGATCGGGCGACTGCATCAGCCGCCTGAACGCATGTTTCGCGCAATTTGGACAGCTCCCCAAGCTGAAGTTGCACCGCCCAAACAGGTCACTTTTTCCCGCGCGGTGTGCCGCACGGAATCAATTGGGCAGCCATGACAATAACCGCCGACATTGCTATCGCGGCTGTTGCCGAATTCTACCAGAGAGAGGGATTCTGTTCGTCGCTATTCGTCAAGGTCTGCTTCAGGGAGTCAGAGCGAAGCATATGACTGTATCATGAGCGGCGGCTACGGGCGACATCTACTGACGCCAGTGTCCACAATCAACGCTTCGCAGCTATTCGTGCAAAGCGCATGACCTGCCCCACTGTTCCCTCGTTCATGACGAGAGACTGCGGGTTTGATTTTGGCAGTCGTCGGTTTCGGGCTTGGCAAGCGCGCCGGGCGCGGAGCCCTCAAATTGCTCAAGCGTCCGGCGCGCTTCGGCCGGTGTTTTTCCCGAGCGATGAGTGCGGCCTGACGGTGTTGTAATCGTAACGCCAGAGCGCCAGCTTCCGGAGGGCGTCGTCCAGGGTGTCAAATATCTCCTCGTTCAGCAGTTCGTCGCGCAGGCTGCCGTTGAATGACTCGATAAAGGCGTTCTGCTGCGGCTTCCCTGGGCCGATATAGTGCCACGGAATTGCGTTCTGACCGGCCCACCTCAGAATGGCCCGGCTCGTGAACTCTGTCCCCCTCGCCATTGGGCTCGAACCAATGGCGCCTCAATGGCTCGATCGCTGACTATGCATCCGGGTTTACCGTAGATCCGCACCAGCGCATCCAGCTCTCGCGCGCAACACGCGCGCCGGAGATGCTGGTGCCGGCAATCAGGCACAGTTTTCGCGGCTGCAATCGTCTATCACCGCCAGGATGCGGATTTTCCGGGATGCCCCGAAGCTGTCAGCCAGGAAGTCCAGAGACCAGCGCGCATTGGGATACGCAGCCTCCGGCATCGGGGAGCGCGTTCCACGGGCCCGCTTGCGGCCGCGCCGCCGCTTCACTGACAGCCCTTCTTCCCGGTAGAGCCGATACAGTTTCTTGAGGTTCATTCCCATG
>JABXIA010000111.1 GCA_013373325.1 Paracoccaceae bacterium | reverse complement strand
GCGCGGTGCCACGCCCAAGGCTGCTGCCGTTGCTCTGGCTTTGCCAGGGCGGCGGGCAGGCGCGGGAGGGCTTCCTTTGCGAGTGGAAAGGCTGGCTATTCAGCCTTCCACTTGGCGGCCAGATCGCGGGCGTTTTTGGCCAGCACCATGACGTCGATGCCGACCGCCAGGAACTGCGCGCCCATATCGGCGTAGGCCTGGGTGGCCTCATCGGTGGTGCCGAGGATGCCGGGGGCGAGGCCTGCCGCCTTGATGCGGGTGATGGCATCACCAATGGCTGCGCGCACCTCCGGATGGGCGGAGTTGCCCTGGTGGCCCATATCGGTGGACAGGTCCGCCGGGCCGATGAAGACGCCGTCGATGCCCTCCACCTGCAGGATTTCGTCCAGCGCGGCCATGCCGGCGCGGTTTTCCACCTGGACCAGCAGGCAGACCTCCTGATCGGCGGTCTGGATATACTCTGAGACCGTGCCGAACATGGTGGCGCGGGCCGCCGTAGCGCCGACGCCGCGCAGGCCCTTGGGCGGGTAGTGGCAGGCGCGGACCAGCTCGCGGGCCTTATCGGCGCTTTCGACAATCGGCACCAGCACCGTCTGCGCGCCTGCATCCAGCACCTGCTTGATCATCCAGGTCTCACCCACCGGCACCCGCACCACCGGGTGGCTGGGCGACGCCGCCAGCGCGATCAACTGGTCGCGGATCGAGCGGATATCGTTGGGTGCATGCTCGCCGTCGATCACCAGCCAGTCGAAACCGCAGGTGCCCATGATCTCGGCGAGCTGGCCGTCGGCAAAGCTCATCCAGCAGCCGATCTGGCGTTTACCCTGTGTTAGAGCCTGTTTGAAGGGGTTCTTGGGCGCGGGCATGGGCGGGGCCTCCTGTCAGGCGAAGTTGATGGATACGGAACCGAAGGAGCCGAAATCTGCGGTGATTTCCGTGCCCGGCGGGCATTCGATAGGGCGGATGAAAGAGCCTGAGAGCACGATATCCCCGGCCGCGATCTGTTGTCCATATTCGGCCATCCGCCGGGCCAGCCATAGGACCGAAGTGACGGGGTCGTTCAAAACACCTGCGCCGAGGCCGGTTTCCTCCACCGTGCCGCCCCGGGCCACGATAGCGCCGGTCCAGCGAAGATCGTGGGCGTCAGCAGCGTGGCGCTCCGCGCCCAGCACTACGCCCGCGTTGGCGGCGTTGTCGCTGATGGTGTCGGTGATGATGCGCGCCTGGCCGGTTGCCGGGTCTGCGCGCAGGATGCGGGTGTCGAGGATCTCCAGCGACGGCGCCACATAATCTGTTGCGCCCAGCACGTCCTCGCGGGTGCACCCGGCGCCTGCGAGCGGGGATTTCATCACAAATGCGATCTCTGCTTCCACCCGCGGCTGGATGAAGCGGCCCGCCGGGACGGTGGCGCCGTTTTCAAACAGCATGTCGTCCAGCAGCACGCCGCTGTCGGGGGTGGTGATGTTCAGCGCCTGCTGCATGGCGCGGCTGGTGAGGCCGATTTTCCAGCCGATCTTCCTGTGCCCAGAGGCCAGTTTTTGCCTGATTAGAGCCTGCTGCACCGCATAGGCATCATCCAGCGTCATGCCGGGATAGGCCAGTGAGAGCAGGCCGCATTGCTGGCCGGTTTGCTCGGCCTTGAACAGCCGGTCAGCGGCGTCCTTGTGCTGTTCGGGAGTCATGCCTCGTCCTCTACCGTGTTGCGCAGGGTGCCGATGCCCTCGACCTCAACCTCGACCACGTCACCGGGTTTCAGGTATTTCGGCGGGTCAAACCGTGCGCCGGCACCAGTGGGGGTGCCGGTGATGATCACGTCGCCCGGCTGCAAAGTGGTAAAGGTGGAGATATAGGCGATCTCCTCGCGGATCGGGAACATCATCCGGCAAAGGGTGTCATCCTGACGGATCTCTCCGTTTACTCGGGTGATGATGCGGGCTTCATCCAGCTGGGATGCATTGGTGAAGGGCACCAGCCAGGGGCCGATCGCGCCGGAATTGTCCCAGTTCTTGCCTTGGGTGACGTTGAATTTGGCGTGGCGCACCCAGTCGCGGATGGTGCCCTCATTCGCCAGTGTTAGAGCCGCAATATGGTCGTAAGCGTCCCCCGGCTTGATGCGGCGGCCCGGTTTGCCGATCACCACGGCGACCTCGCCCTCGTAATCCAGTGTGTGGTTTTCCGGCGGGCGGATCAGCGGGCGCTCTGCCCCGGTGAAGGAGCGCGGGAAGCGGGGGAACAGGGACATGTGCTTGGGCTGGGCAGAGCCGTCCTTGTACTCCGCGTTGCGGTCCGGGAAGTTGACGCCGACACAGATGATCTTCTCCGGGTTGGGGATGGGGATTTCATAGGTGAAATCCTTGTGGGTGACGGGTTGGCCCTCGGCGGCCTGAGCCAGTGCGGGCAGGCCGTCTGCCGCGATCACGTCGCGCAGGGTGGGCCAGTGCGGGAACTGCGGTGACAGTGCGATCATGCCGGCGTCCGTCGCGGCGCCGTAGAAGGTTGCGCCGTCGGCGGAGTAGGTGGCAAAGCGCGTCATTGCAGGCTCCTTGCGATTTCGGTGATGACATCGAAGGCCATCATCACGTCGGCTGCGGTGGTCTCAAACTGGCCTGCCTGGAAGCGGATTACCAGCTGGCCGTCGAGGCGGGTCTGGGTCAGATAGATGCGGCCGTCGTTGTTGATGGCGTTGACCAGCCTTAGGTTCAGGTTGTCGTGATCCGCGGCGCCCTCAGGCGCATAGCGGAACGACCAGAGCGACCACATCGGCGCGCTGGTGATCTCGAAATCAGGCTCTGACTGGAGCTTGTCATGCAGCTGGCTGGACCAGTTGATGTGATTGCGCAGCCGCTGGCGCAGGCCCTCCAGACCGTAGGTGCGGATCAGGAACCAGATCTTGAGCGCGCGGAAGCGGCGGCCCAGCGGCACCGACCATTCGGAATAGTTGATGATGCCGTCATGTCCGTGAGTCTTGAGGTACTCCGGGCTGATCGCCAGGGTTTGAACCAGATCATCCGGGTTTTTCAGGAAATGGGCGGAGCAGTCAAACTGCACGCCCAGCCATTTGTGCGGGTTGAAGACGATGCTGTCGGCGCGTTCGACGCCGGGCCAATAGTGGCGGTATTCGGGGCAGATCATCGCGGAGCCGGCCCAGGCGGCGTCCACATGGGTGTAGAGGCCGTATTTCTCGGCCACGTCCAGCACTTGATCCACCGGGTCGGTGGCGCCCACCCCGGTGCCGCCGACGCAGAGGATCACACCCGCGGGCTGGTGGCCTGCGGCGAGGTCGGATTGGATGGCGGCCTCCAGCGCGTCGGGATCCATGCCGCGCCAATCGCCCTTTATGGGGATGCGGATCAGGTTCTGCTGGCCGATGCCTGCGACCCAGATGGCGCGGTCGATGGAGGTGTGGACTTCCGACGAGCAGTAGATGCGCAGCGCTTTCTGTCCAAACAGGCCTTGGCTGTTGCCCTGCCAGTTCAGCGCCTTTTCCCGCATGGTCAGCACGGCGGCGAGGGTGGCGGAGGACGCGGAGTCCTGAATGACGCCTTGGAACTGGTCCGGCAGGTCCAGCGCCTGGCGCAGCCAGTCCATCATCCGCGTTTCCATCTCGGTCGCGGCGGGCGAGGTCTGCCACAGCATGCATTGCGGCGCGATGGCCGAGGCCAGGAATTCCGCCAGCACCGAGGGCGCGGCGGCGTTGGAGGTGAAATAGGCAAAGAAGCGGGGGTGCTGCCAGTGGGTGATGCCGGGCATCACGATGTCCTCGAAATCGCGGAAGATCGCCTCCATCCCCTCGCCGTCTTCAGGCGGGGTCTGGGGCAGGGCGTTCAGCACCTCGCCGGGTTCGGTTTTGGCGCGCACCGGGCGGTCGCCGACGGTCAGGTGGTAGTCCTGCGTCCAGTCAGCGACCCGGCGGCCCCATTCGGAGAAATCATCCCATTTCATCTCGTTTTCCTAAAGTCTGTGCCGGAGGCACGGACAGCGCCCGGACCGACCCCACGGGGAGGGCGCTTTACGCCCACCCCTCGGTCCGGGTGCCGTCCTTATGTTTCGCTAGGGTGCAATAATCGGCTGCGCGTTCAAGGCGCTGGGCTTCGGAGTGGCGCCTTCGAACACCGAGCCTTCCTCGAACCAGCTGCGCGGCGCCGGGGCGCCCCAAAGGGTCTGGCGCTGCGGGTCGGTGAGCGACCACTTGATCGGCTCCAGATCCGGGTCGACGGTCTGGTAGTCGGAGCAATAGATCTCAATCCGGTGGCCGTCGGGGTCGCGCACATAAAGGAAGAAGGCGTTGGAGATGCCGTGGCGGCCAGGGCCGCGCTCGATGTTATCGACATAGCCGGTGGTCGACATCAGGTCGAGCAGGTCGATGATGTTTAATGGGTTCGGTACCCAGAAGGCGGTGTGGTGCAGGCGCGGGCCAAGCCCGTTGGTGAAGGCCACGTCATGCACGCCGCCCTTGCGGTGCATCCAGGCGGCCCAGATCTTTCCGCTCTCGTCATCCTCGGTGTACTCGGTCACGCGAAAGCCCATCTCGCCGTAGAAGGCGACTGAGGCATCCACATCCGCTGAGAACATGTTGAAATGGTCGATACGGAGCGGCTTCACCCCGTTATAGAGCCTGTATTTCTGGTGGATCGGCTCCAGCCGGTCCATTTTCACATAGAACTCCAGCGGGATGCCCCAGGGGTCGCGGGTGCATAAGGTCTTGCCCATGTGCGGGCGTTCGACCCATTCGACGGGCAGGTCCTTGGAGGCGAAAAACTCGGCTGCCTTGTCCAGGTCGGGGTTGTCATAAAGCTTGAAACCCAGGACGCCGACCGAGGCCTCATCCGCCTGAACCAGCACGATGCAGTGATGGCCGCGTTCCTCCATCGCGCGGAGATAGATGCGCTCGCTGTCTTCATGCGTCACCTGCAGGCCGAGGGTGTCCACATAGAAGGCGCGGGAGGCGGCGAGGTCGGTCACGGCGTATTCCACATGGGACAGCCGCACAATGTTGAAGGGGGGGTACAGGTTATGTGCCGGTACGGGCATGGTCATTCCTCCGAATGGCGCGCGTTTCCAGTGAATGGTCAGGGATCAGGCGCCGAGGCGCGGGATCTTGTGTTGGCCCAGGGCAAAGCCGATGTGTTTCTGTTCCATGTAGAACTCGAAAGACCAGTCGCCGCCGTCGCGGCCGATGCCGCTGGCCTTGACCCCGCCAAAGGGGGTGGGCAGGTGGCG
>JABXIA010000056.1 GCA_013373325.1 Paracoccaceae bacterium | reverse complement strand
CCCCCATCGCGAAACCCTTCGCGATGTAGTTGCGGACAAACCAGATCACGATGGCGCCCGGAATGATTGTCAAAGTGCCGGCCGCGGCCAGCAGCCCCAGCTCATAGCCCGCGGAAGATGCGGTTTTGGTCATGGTGGCGGCAATCGGCTTGGCGGCGACCGCGGTCAGTGTCTTCGCGAGCAGCAGTTCCACCCAGGAGAACATGAAGCAGAAGAAGGCCGCCACACCCACGCCCGCCTTGATCGAGGGGATGAAGATCGTCGCAAAGAAGCGCGGGAAGGAATAGCCGTCGACAAAGGCGGTCTCATCCAGCTCCTTCGGCACGCCGCCCATGAAGCCTTCGAGAATCCAGACAGCCAGCGGGATATTGAACAGGCAGTGCGCCAGCGCCACCGCGAGATGGGTGTCGAACAGCTCCACCGCGGAGTAAAGCTGGAAGAACGGCAGCGCAAACACCGCAGCCGGCGCCATCCGGTTGGTGAGCAGCCAGAAAAACAGCTGCTTGTCGCCCAGGAACCGGTAGCGGCTGAAGGCATAGGCCGCCGGCAGCGCCACCGCGATGGAGATCACCGTGTTGATCGACACGTAGAGGATCGAGTTGATGTAGCCCCAGTACCAGCTGGGATCGGTGAAGATCGTCTTGTAGTTGTCCAGCGTGAAGGTCTGCGGGAACAGCGAGAAGCCCGACAGGATTTCATTGGTCGTCTTAAAGCTCATCGCCACCAGCCAGTAGATCGGCAGCATCAGGAACAGGATATAGACGATGGGGACGATGGATCGTTTCTGCATCTGGATCCCTCCCTTAGTTCAGATCGTCCTTGGTCATCAGCGTGTAGAACAGCCAGGAGACCAGGAGCGTGATTGCGAAATAGATGAGCGACATGGCGGCAGCGGGGCCGAGGTCGAACTGGCCAAGCGCGATTTTCACCAGGTCGATCGACAACAGCGTGGTGGAGTTGCCGGGACCGCCTCCGGTCAGCACGAACGGCTCGGTGTAGATGTTGAAGCTGTCCATGAAACGCAACAGGATGGCGATGGTCAGCACCGTCTTCATCTTCGGCAGCTGGATGAACCGGAACACCGCCCAGTTGGAGGCGCCGTCGATCTTGGCCGCCTGGTAGTAGGCATCGGGAATCGACACCAGGCCTGCATAGGCAAGCAGCACCACCAAAGAGGTCCAGTGCCAGACGTCCATGGTGACGATGGTCACCCAGGCCGCAACCGGATCCTGCGTCATGTCATAGGAGATGCCCAGCACATGGTTCAGGAAGTAGCCCAGCAGGCCGATGTCGGGCAGGGTGAAGATGTTCCACATCGCGCCGACCACGTTCCACGGGATCAGCATCGGCAGCGCCATCAGAACCAGGCACACCGGCACCCAGAACCCCTTGCGCGGCATCGACAGCGCGATGGCGATGCCCAGCGGCACCTCGATGATCAGGATCAGGAAGGTGAACAGGAACTGGCGGCCAAGCGCCGCGTGGAACCGGTCGGAGCGCAGGATCTGCTGGAACCAGTCCAGCCCCTGCCAGAAGAACACGTTGTCGCCAAAGGTCTCCTGCACTGAGTAGTTGACCACCGTCATCATCGGGATCAGCGCGTTGAAGGCGACCAGCGCCAGCACCGGCAGGACAAAGAACCAGGCTTTCTGGTTTTCGGTTTTCATCAGGCTGCTCCTTGTTCGCCAGTGGCATTGGCCGTGGCGGTGGCAAGCCAGCCGTCCACGTAAAGCCGGGTCATGTCCTGGCGGAAGGCCAG
This sequence comes from Paracoccaceae bacterium, assembly GCA_013373325.1. Taxonomy (GTDB): domain Bacteria; phylum Pseudomonadota; class Alphaproteobacteria; order Rhodobacterales; family Rhodobacteraceae; genus Leisingera. Next base: position 1,863 of record JABXIA010000056.1, on the reverse strand, counting down.
ATGCACGGCGCTGCCCTTTTCCAGGGCGCCGCCTTCGGTGACGGCGTTGATGCGGCAGCCGCCGGCCTCGCACTCCACCACCGTGTGGCGGCCGATGTCAGAGACCTTGGTGACGGTGGCGGGCAGGCCGTGGTCCGCCAGCGAGACGAATTCGGGACGGATGCCAATTTCAGTCTGGCCCTCCGCCGCGCCTTGAATGGGCCCCTCCAGCATGATCTGCTGGCCTGCAAACACAGCGGCGCCGTGCTGCAGCTCGCAAGGCAGGATGTTCATGCCCGGCGAGCCGATGAAATGGCCAACAAACGTATGCGCGGGGCGCTCGAACAGCTCCACCGGGGTGCCGATCTGCACCACTTCGCCCAGCTGCATCACCACCACCTGATCGGCGAATGTCAGCGCCTCGGTCTGGTCGTGGGTGACGTAGATCATCGTTGCCTTCACCCGCTGGTGCAGTTCCTTCAGCTTGGAGCGCAGTTTCCACTTCAGGTGCGGGTCGATCACGGTGAGCGGCTCGTCGAACATCACCACGTTGACGTCCTCGCGCACCAGGCCGCGGCCCATGGAGATCTTCTGCTTGTTGTCAGGCGACAGGCCCGCCGCCTTCTGGTCCAGCATCTCTGTGACTTCGAGCATTTCGGCAATGGCCATCACCCGCTGGCGCACGGTGGCCTCATCCCGGCCGCGGTTCCTGAGCGGGAAGGCCAGGTTGTCATAAACCGTCATGGTGTCGTAGATCACCGGGAACTGGAACACCTGGGCGATGTTGCGCTGATCCGGGGGCAGGGCGGTTACGTCCTGGCCGTCAAACAGGATCTTGCCTTCGGAAGGCACCAGCAGGCCTGAGATGATATTGAGCAGGGTGGATTTTCCGCAGCCTGAGGGGCCGAGCAGCGCATAGGCGCCGCCATCGGTCCAGTCGAGGTCGATTTCCTTCAGCGCATAGTCCGAGGCGGACTTCGGCGCAGAAAGATAGCTGTGGCGCAGTTTGGAGAGTGTTATTTTAGCCATTGATGCCTCACGCCGCGCGGCTGCCGTCGGGGGCAAAGAAATATGCCTGCGCGGGGTCCATGTAGAAGTCGTGCAGCTCACCCACCTGGTAAGGGTGGACGCCATGGGCCAAGGAGACCCAGCTGCCGGAGCCCATGTCGAAATGGGCAGAGCTCTCAGAGCCGGAAAGCTCCGTCACCTGCACCTGGCCTGACAGCTGCACATGGGCGCCGTTTTTCGCGACAGGCAGCACGTGGTGCGGGCGTATCGCGATGGTATAGGTGCCATCGGCCAGCCCTGCGGCGGCGCCAGCCAGCTCCCAGGTGACGCCTGCGCCCAGACGGGCCATGCTGCCCTGCTTGGTGATCTCGGCGGTGTTGATCGGCGGGTCGGAGAACACCCGCGCCGCATCGACGTTGCCGGGGTTGCGGTAGATCTCGGCGGTGGGGCCGAACTGGGTCACCCGGCCGTCGCGCATCAGTGCGGTCTTGCCGCCCAAGAGCAGCGCCTCTTCGGGTTCCGAGGTCGCATAGACCACCACCGCGCCGCGGCCTGCAAACAGTTCTGGCAGCTGGTCGCGCAGCTCCTCGCGCAGTTTGTAGTCGAGGTTGGCGAGCGGTTCGTCCAGGAACACCGCGCGGCTTTCCTTGGCAATTGCACGGGCCAGGGCGCAGCGCTGCTGCTGGCCGCCGGACAGCTCATGCGGGCGGCGGTGCAGCATCGGCTTCAGCTGCAGGATCGCGGCAGCTTCCTCGACACGGGCCTCGATTTCCGACTTCGCCATGCCCGCCACTTTCAGCGGCGAGGCGATGTTTTCGAAAACCGTCATATGCGGGTAGTTGATGAAGAATTGATGCACCAGGCTGATGTTGCGCT
>JABXIA010000240.1 GCA_013373325.1 Paracoccaceae bacterium | reverse complement strand
GCTGATGTCCTTGAAACCGACGGCCCAGGGAAACAGGAAAGCGATTTCCAGGTCGAAAATAATGAAGAGAATCGACACCAGATAGAACCTGACATCGAATTTCATACGGGCATCGTCGAACGCGTTGAAACCGCATTCGTAGGCGCTGACCTTCTCCGGGTCCGGATTGCGGACCGCCAGCACAACGGCTGCCAGGATAAGGACAATCCCCAATCCTGCCGCGACGGCCAGGAAGACCATGATCGGCAGGTACTCCCTCAACATCTCTTCCAAGAGCAGCTCCTTTCCCCGGCGGTTTCCCGCGCGACGTCAATTGGCGTGTTGATTTGGAGTGTGTCTACCCCTCCGCCCCTACAGCGTCAACTAAGGCAAGGTTAAACAACGGGGTTTGTGACAGGAAAAAGCACAGCCGCAACGGTGGTGTGATTTCTTAGTGATTTCATAAGAAAAGCGGCAGCAGCGAAAGCTGCTGCCGCCCTTCAAAAGTGAGTCGGAAATACCGGTTTATCAGACCTGCCAGCCGGGCTTGCGCTTCTCGAAAAAGGCGCTGATGCCCTCGCGGGCCTCCTCGCCTTCCCAGCGCTCCACAAGCGCCTCGATCGTGTGGTCGATCACGGTATCATCCAGCCTTGGCCCCAGGTCACGCGCCAGTTGCTTGGCAGCCGCCACGGCCCCCGGCGCGCAGTTCAGATAGGGGGAAACCTCCGCCTCGACGGCCTCGGCCAGCTGGTCCGCCGGAACCGCCTTGGCCAGCAGGCCCAGCTCCACCGCCTCAGCCGCGCCAAACAGCCGCGCCGACATGAACACGCGGCGCGCCTTGGCCTCACCCATGCGGGCAATCACATAGGGGCCGATGGTGGCGGGAATCAGCCCCAGCTTGGTTTCGGTCAGGCCCATCTTCAGATGATCCGCGCCGATCGCCACATCGCAGACCGAAGCCATGCCGACGCCGCCGCCGAAGGCATTGCCCTGCAGCGCGCCGATCACCGGCTTGGGCAGGGTGTTGAGCGCCATCAGCATCTCTGCCAGCACCCGCGCCTCGCGGCCGCGGGTTTCGGCGTCAGCATCCATCTGCTGGCGCATCCAGCCCAGGTCGCCGCCCGCGCAAAAGCTCTTGCCCGCGCCGGTCAGCACCACCACGCGCACGGTGTCATCCGCTGCCAGCCGCTTTGCCGCAAGGGTCAGCTCCTGCAGCATCTGGCCGGACATGGCGTTGTGCTTGTCCGGGCGGTTCAGCGTCAGGGTGCAGACGCCGCGGGCATCGGTTTCCAGGGTGATCGTTTCAAACATCTTGCTTCTCCGCTGAAATCTTACTGCAGGCCGCGCATGGCGCGGGCCATCGCGGCGGCCTCGTCCAGCACATCCGCGTCCAGGCCGGTGTGATAGCCAAGTTCCGTCAGGCGCTTGTGGACCGCTTCGGTGGCCACGTTGCCCGCGGCCCCCGGCGCATAGGGGCAGCCGCCAAGGCCGCCCACCGCGGCATCGAACACCCGCACGCCAAGATCCAGGGAGGCCTCGATATTGTCCAGCGCCCGCCCGGCGGTGTCATGATAATGACCGGCAAGCCGCCCGGCCGGCACCTGCTGGACCACCGCCTGCAGCATCGCCGAGATCGTTTCCGGCGTGCCCTGCCCGATGGTATCGCCCAGCGAAATCTCATAGCAGCCCAGCTCGAACAGCCGGCGCGCCACCTCCGCCACCTTCTGCGGCGGAGTCGGCCCGTCAAACGGGCAGTCGGTCACGCAGGACACATAGCCGCGGACCGGCAGCCCGATGTCCTTTGCCGCGTCCAGAATGGGCAGAAAGCGGGTGATGCTTTCCTCGATGGTCGCGTTGATATTGGCCTTGGAGAACCCTTCGGAGGCGGACGCAAAGACCGCAATCTCATCCGCCTTTGCCGCCACCGCATCCTCAAACCCGCGCATGTTGGGCGTCAGCGCCGCGTAGCTTACGCCAGGGGCGCGGGTGATGCCGGCCAGCACCTCAGCGCTGCCTGCCATCTGCGGCACCCATTTGGGCGACACGAAACTCGCGACCTCGATCCGCTTGAACCCGGCGCGGCTCAGGCAATCGGTCAGCGCCACCTTCTCGGCCACCGGAATTTCGCGCTTCTCATTCTGCAGCCCGTCGCGCGGACCGACCTCGAAGATCTCGGCAAACTCGCTCATGAAACGCCCCTTCGGCTTCATCTTTCCAAAAATACTCAAATCCCGGCAGGGGCGGCAGACGCGCCGCCCCGGACTTCAGGTCAGCTGTCGTCTTCTTCCAGCCGCACCAGCGCGGCGCCCGCCTCGACCTGGTCGCCGGCCGAGGCCAGCACCTCCGCGACGACACCATCGCGCGCCGCCAGCAGCGAATGCTCCATCTTCATGGCTTCCAGAACGGCGAGCCGGTCGCCCTCCTTCACCGATTGGCCTGCTTCGGCAAACACCGCCTTGACCAGGCCCGGCATCGGCGCCTCGACCACATTCATATCGCCGCCCGCAACGGCCGCACGGTCGAGCGGGTCCACCACGGTGAATTCCAGCCCGTAGGCGTCATGCACGGTGATCAGGGACCCGGACTGCGAGACCGTCGGCATCCGGCGCTCGCCGATGCGCCACTGGCCCTGGCTGCGCTCGGCCACAACGATGCCGCCCTCGATAGTCCACAGCTGCCGGTCCGGCCCGTCCACCTGCACATCGGCGGTGAACTCCTCGCCCGCATGGGTCAGGGTCACAGCGCGGTGCAGCGGCGTCCACAGGCTGAAGCCGGTGTGCGCTGCGGCCTGCACCAGGTCCAGCGCCACCATGCCCGCCGCCGCCTTGTGGCGCAGCTCGGCCTGCGGCGCGGCCACCAGAGCGTCCAGATCGCGGGCGATAAGGCCGGTGTCCACATCGCCATTGGCAAACCCCTCATGCGCGGCCAGCGCGCCAAGGAACGCCAGGTTGGTGACGGTGCCGCCGACCTCGGTGTCCTCCAGCGCGCGCGCCAGCCGCGACAGCGCCACCTTGCGGGTGGAGCCATGCACGATCACCTTGGAGATCATCGGATCGTACCAGGGGCTGATGGTGTCCCCTGCCCGCACCCCGCTGTCGGCGCGGGCCTCTGCCGGGAAGGACAGGTGCGTCAGCGTGCCGGTTGCAGGCAGGAAGCCCTTCGGCACGTCCTCCGCATAAAGCCGTGCCTCAAAGGCGTGGCCGGTGATGGTGAGGTCTTCCTGCCTGGCAGGCAGGCTCTCACCCGAGGCAACGCGCAGCTGCCATTCCACCAGATCGACGCCGGTGATCAGCTCGGTCACCGGGTGCTCCACCTGCAGGCGGGTGTTCATTTCCATGAACCAGAAGCCATCGGGGCGCAGCCCGTCGGAGCCATCGACGATGAATTCCACCGTGCCGGCGCCCTTATAGCCGATCGCCTCAGCCGCGCGCACGCCGGCCTGGCCCATCGCCTCGCGCATCTCCTCGGTCATGCCGGGCGCCGGGGCTTCCTCGATCACCTTCTGGTGGCGGCGCTGCAGCGAGCAGTCGCGCTCAAACAGATGCACCGCCTGCGTCCCGTCGCCAAAGACCTGCACCTCGATATGGCGGGGCTGCTGGATGTATTTCTCGATCAGAACGTCGGGATTGCCAAAGGCCGTGGTCGCCTCGCCCTGCGCACTTTTCAGGGCGTCAGCAAACTCCTCCGGCTTCTCGACCAGACGCATCCCCTTGCCGCCGCCGCCGGCCACCGCCTTGATCAGCACCGGATAGCCGATCTTCCCGGCTTCGCCTGCCAGGAACTCCGGATCCTGGCTGGCGCCGTGATAACCCGGCACCACCGGCACGCCGGCCGCCTCCATCAGCGCCTTGGCGGCGTCCTTGAGGCCCATCTTGCGGATCGCATCCGCCGACGGCCCGATGAACACGAGGCCCGCAGCCTCCACCGCCTCGACGAATTTCGGGTTTTCCGACAGGAAGCCGTACCCCGGGTGGATCGCCTGGGCGCCGGTTTCCTGCGCCACCCGGATGATCTCATCCCCTTTCAGGTAGCTGTCCGCCGGGGCCGGGCCGCCGATGTGCACCGCCTCATCCGCCATTTGCACGTGTTTTGCGGCGGCGTCGGCGTCGGAATAGACCGCCACCGTGCGCACGCCCATGGCGCGCGCGGTTTCCATCACGCGGCAGGCGATTTCGCCGCGGTTGGCAATCAGGATCTTGTCAAACATGGCAGATCCTTACTCGATGATGGCCAGGGGGGTTCCGAATTCAACGGCGGCGCCGTCTTCGACCAGGATGCGCTTCACGGTGCCGGATTTCGGCGCCGGGATGTGGTTCATGGTCTTCATGGCTTCGACGATCAGCAGGGTGTCGCCTTCGCTGACCTGTGCACCAACGGAGATGAAGGAAGGCGCGCCGGGCTCCGGCTGCAGGTAAACGGTGCCGACCATCGGCGAGGTCACGGCGCCGGGGTGGCTGGCCGGATCGTCATTTGCGGCTGCGGGGGCGGCAGCGGCAGGCGCAGCGGCGGCAGCAATCGGTGCGGGGGCAGCGGCAGGCACTGCGACCTGAACCGGGGCGGCTGCAACTGCAGTCTGACGGGAGACGCAGACGTTCAGGCTGTCATCCTCGCCGTATTCGCGTTTAACCTGCAGCTCGGTCAGGTCGTTTTCGCGCAGCAGCTCCGCCAGCGCCTTGATGAATGCCACGTCAGCTTCGTGAGATTTGTTGGTCATATTGTCCTCAGCCAATTCCGACAGGCCCGCCGGAGGGGCGGGCAGGAAATTAGGGCGCTTATAGGGCAAGGATTACCGCAAGGAAAGCACTCCTGAACTGCGGTGTAACATGAGGTCTAAGGCACGGATTCGCAATTGCCTGCGGGAATTTCCTGCCTATAGGGGCATCCCGGTCAGTTTGGCCACCAGCTCAGGCAGTTTGCGGGCGCCGAATTTCTGCAGCAGATGCGCGCGGTGGCTCTCCACAGTGCGGTAGGAGAGATCCAGCTGCTTGCCGATTTCCTTGGCTGACAACCCCTTGCAGGTGAGGATCGCCACCTCGCGTTCCCGCGGGGTCAGGGAGACAACCGGCCGGTCGTCGGAGATGTCCGCAAAGGACCAGATGCCGGTCTGAAACGGAGCCTCAGGCGTCACGGAACGGCCGCGCACCCGGCACCAGAACAATCCCCCCGTCCGGCGGCGCATGATGCGCTCGTCGCTGTATGTGCCGCCTTGGGCCTCTGGCTGCTGCAGGAGGGCGCCGATACGGTTGAAATCCTCCTGGCTGGGGTACAGCTCAGCAATCAGCATGCCGGAAAAATCGCAGGGCGCACCGCCGAAGGTCGCGGCGAATTGCAGGTTGCACCGTGTGATGACGCGGCGTTCCAGAACCGCAAGGCCCACAGGGGCATGGTCAAAGGCAAGATCGCTCATATGGTATTCTTACGCAGGTATTTTCGCGGAATTGAAGGGCTTTGCCCTTGCGTGCCAGTTTCGGGCCGCAACGGCAAGCCGGGGAGGCGATTGGGATGAACATAGCGGTGTGGCTGGCTCGGATGGCCGCGGGAGAGGGCGCGCGGCCGGCGTTGTTTCTGGGGCAGGATATGGTTGCGGACTACGCGGGGTTTCATGCGAAGGCGGCATCACTTGCGGGCTGGCTTCAATCACAGGGCATCGTGGCGGGCGACCGGGTTGGCATCTTCATGCAGAACTGCCCGGACTATCTGATCGCGCTCTATGGTATCTGGTATGCCGGGGCAGTGGCGGTACCGATCAATGCCAAGCTGCACGGCAAGGAAGCCGAGTTTATCCTTGAAAACTCAGGTGCAGAGCTGGTGTTCACGTCGCCAGGCCTGACGGAGGCGGTCCAACGGACTGAGGCTGCGGTGCGCTGTGTGGACATCACCGGCCCGGAGTATGCGGATGCCTTGCAGGCTGATCCGGTGGCGGAAACCGCGCCGCGCCTTCCGGAAGATCTGGCCTGGCTGTTTTACACTTCTGGCACCACGGGCCGGCCCAAGGGTGTGATGATCACTCACCGGATGCTGATGACCATGGCCATTGCCTACTTCGCGGACGTGGATCAAGTGAGCGCGGAGGATCACGCGCTGTACGCGGCGCCGATGAGCCATGGCGCGGGGATCTATGCAATCCAGCATGTTCTGGCAGGTGCGCGGCATGTCTGCCCGGTGTCCGGAGGCTTTGACCAGGCGGAGATCTTTGATCTTGCCGCGCATTTCGGGCGGGTCCACATGTTTGCCGCACCAACGATGGTCACGCGCATGACCTCAGAAGCCAAGCGGCTGGACCGCAAGGGCGAGGGATTGCGTACAGTCGTCTATGCCGGCGGGCCGATGTATGTCGCCGACATTATGGAGGCGGTGGAGCAATTCGGTCCGGTCTTTGTGCAGGTCTACGGGCAGGGCGAATGCCCGATGGCGATCACCGCGCTGCCGCGCCATGACGTGCAGGACCGTGCGCATCCGCGCTGGAAAGAGCGGCTGGCCAGCGTCGGCAAGGCGCAGAGCGTGGTGGAGGTCCGGATCGGCACGCCGGAGGGCGCGTTCCTGCCACCAGGCAGCCATGGCGAGATCATGGTGCGCGGCGATGCGGTGATGCCCGGGTACTGGCAGAACCCCGACGCGACAGCAAAGACGCTGATCAACGGCTGGCTGATGACAGGCGACATGGGCGTGCTGGACGAGGATGGATACCTGACCCTGCAGGACCGCTCTAAGGATATGATCATCACCGGCGGCTCCAACGTTTACCCGCGAGAAGTGGAGGAGGTGCTGCTGATGCATCCGCAGGTGAGCGAGGTGTCTGTGGTGGGCCGGCCGCATGCGGATTGGGGCGAGGAAGTGGTGGCCTTTGTTGTGGGTGACGCGCCGGATGCGGAATTGGATGAGCTGTGCAACGGCCAGATTGCGCGGTTTAAACGCCCCAAGGCGTATTTGCGTATCGAAGCCTTGCCCAAGAACAACTATGGCAAGGTGCTGAAAACGGAGTTGCGGAAGATGGTCTGAACGCGCGTCACGCCGGGCGGGCGTCAGCGACCTCGCGGCGGTCAGCCTGACGCCGCCCCATCATCGTGTCGATCAGGAGGCTCATCAGTTCTGCACGGTTAGCAGTGCCGGACTTGCGGTAGATCGCATTCAATTGAGCCTTGATGGTGCCTTCGGCACTGCCGCGCATGGCGGCGATCTCAGCGGTGCTGAGTCCTTTGACCAGGAAGGTTGCGACGTCAAGCTCTGCGGGCGTCAGGTTCCAATTGGCAAACTCGGCGTCGATCACCTCCTGCACCGCAGCTTGCGCGGAGGTCAGGCTTTCCTCCAGATGCGCTTCGCGGCGCAGCAGCCACATCAGGATACGGGTCTCAATCACGATGGCTGCCGCCAGCGCCAGCGCCGCCAGCCCCTCGATATAGGCGTGCGGGCCTTCGCCTTGCTCAGCTTCTGCGGCTTCCATGCCGGAGAGATCAGCAACCATATCGCCCAGAAACACCGCCGCGCAGAGGGCCTGCACGGCGATAACGGCAATCAGGATCCAGGGTTTGGCCGGGTCTTGCCGGTTTGGGTTCATGGCGCAGGCTCCGCGTCGGTCTCAGGCAGCTCTTTGTAGCCAGTGACCATGGCTCGCGCCAGATTGACTTTGGTCCGGCGGCTTTCGAACAGCACCGCAGCCACATGCAGAACAACCGAGAGTTCCGCCCAGGAAACCAGCGCCTCATGCAGGTCTTCCGGCCAGCCGGTACCCTGAAACGCAGGTGAGGCCGCCATCCAGCCGGTGAGTGTCACCGCCAGCAGCGTCAACAGCAGGTTGTAAATCATAAAAGCACCCAAGGGGCTGTGGCCCTTGTGATGGCGCACCCGCCCTGTGGCGATATCGGTAAGTTGACCGGCTGCGGTACTGGGATCAGGCGGGAAGCTGGAGAAACGGGCATAGCGGCTGCCGGTCAGCCCCCAGATGACCCGCAATCCCACTAGTGCCGCAATGAAGTAGCCAATAGTGTGATGAAGCGTTCCGTCCGGATCGGTCAGCAGCGCGTTGGCAGCAAAGCCGGCAGCCAGAAGCCAGTGGAACGACCGTACCATTGTATCCCAGACATAGTCTTTTTGCATGTCATTCTCCTGTTGATCCCGAATGCGATGGCCACCGCATCCGGGAGACATGACTTTACGGGTGATCAGTCATCTTCGTTGTCATCGTCGATCTTCACGATTTCGAACTGGTCGTTCAGGTACACCTCGTATTCCTTGCCTTCCTTGGAGGCTTCGGCCTCGAACATGCCGTCTTCGGCTTCGATTTCGGTGACTTCAAATCCCTGACCCTTCAGCAGGTCGCGGATTTTGGTTTCAGCTTCAGTGCTGATGGCGCCTTCAGAGGCAAAGACCGCAGCCGCAGGAAGGGTAAGGGCTAGGGCGAGAAGCTTCAGGGAATTACGCATTTCAGGGTCCTTTCCGAGTTTTGCCAGTTGCTGCACCGGATTGGCGCAGGCTGTGGTATCGACATCGGGAGCAGGGCGGACGTGCTGAATAGGCGTCAGGTTGGAAAAGGACGGAAAACCACCGCCTATATCCGGAGTTTATGCGGCAAAGCGGGATGTTTGGTTGCCTTGAAGCGCAAGAAAAAAGGAGGCCAGCCCCAAATAGAGCCGGCCTCAGTGACCCTGTGCCGGCACGCGGGTGGCCGGCACGGCGGAGATGAAGTCTTGGGTTCGGTTCAGATCGCCAGGTATTCGGCGCGCAGTTCCTCGTTTTCCAGAACCTCGGCGGCGGTGCCGTCAAAGACGATGCCGCCGGTATCGAGGATCACCGCACGGTCCGCCAGTTCCAGGGCGCGGACCGCATTCTGCTCGACAATGATGGTTGTCATGCCCTGTTCCTTGATGTGGATGAGGGTCTTTTCAATCTCGTCCACGATGACCGGGGCGAGGCCTTCGTAGGGTTCGTCAAGGAGCAGCACCTTGATGTCGCGGGCCAGCGCCCGGGCAATCGCCAGCATCTGCTGCTCGCCGCCGGACAGGGTGACGCCCTCTTGCTTGCGGCGTTCGCCAAGGCGCGGGAACAGGTCATAGAGACGCTCCAGCGACCAGCCGATGGGCGGCGCGATCTGCGCCAGCTGCAGGTTTTCCTCGACCGTCAGGCCGGGGATGATGCGGCGGTCTTCGGGCACCAGACCCAGCCCGGCTGCGGCGGCCTCGTGCGAGGCCATGTTGTGCAGCGGCTTGTGGTCCAGCCAGATTTCGCCCCGGGTCACCATGGGGGAACCAGTGCGGGCGATGGACCGCAGGGTTGAGGTCTTGCCCGCGCCGTTGCGGCCCAAGAGTGCCAGGATCTCACCTTCGTGGACGTTGAAGCTGATGCCTTGCACGATATAGCTTTCACCATAATAGGCATGCACATCCCAGACTGACAGGAAGGCCGGGGCAGTGGTTGCCACATTGGCGTTCTTGGAGAAATCGGGTTTTACGTTCATCTTGGTTCCTCCTTACGCCGACTCGCCCAGGTACGCTTCGCGCACCTTCGGGTTGCCTCGGATGTTCTGCGGATCGTCCTCAACCAGCGGGGTGCCCTGGGCCAGAACCGTGATCCGGTTGGCGAGGCTGAACACCACGTGCATGTCGTGCTCGATGATGGCGATGGTGATGTCGCGCTCGTCGCTGATCTGTTTCAGCAGGTCGATCGTGTTGTTGGTGTCGGCCCGCGCCATGCCCGCTGTCGGTTCATCCAGCAGCAACAGGCGGGGTTCCTGGCTCAGGCACATGCCGATCTCCAGCCGCCGTTTGTCGCCGCGGGACATGGCAGCGGCGTGCATGTGCCGCTTGTCCGCCATGTTCATCTCTTCCAGCATGTGCTCTGCCTTTTGCAGGATGTCGTTCTGCCGCAGAACTGAGGACAGGGCGTTCAGTTCAAATGCGCCGTCGCGCTTGGCAAAGCAGGGGATCATCATGTTCTCCAGCACCGTCAGGTCGCCGAAAATCTCTGGCGTCTGGAACACGCGGGAAATGCCCATCTGGTTGATTTCATAAGGCGCGCGGCCTAGCACCGACTGGCCGTCGAACATGACCGAGCCTGTGTCGGGGATCAGCTTGCCCACCAAGCAGTTCAGAAGGGTGGACTTGCCTGCGCCGTTCGGGCCGATGATTGCATGGACCGAGTTTTCCTGAACGCTGAGGTTCACGTTCGAGAGCGCCTGCAGGCCGCCGAACCGCTTCCCCACGTCTTTGACTTCAAGGATACCCATTGTTTTGTCTCCTTATTCCGCGGGGTTGGTTTCGCCGGCAGCCTTGCCGCCGTCTTTGGACTTGCGGCGGCTGAGCCAGCCCTTGATCCGCTGGCCGCCTTCAACCAGGCCGCCGGGCAGGAAGATCACCACAAGCATGAACAGGATGCCGAGGGTCAGGTGCCAGCCCTTGCCGATGAAGGGGTGGATGATGAAGACAACGGCATCCTCCATTCCGTCGGGCAGGAAGCTGAACCAGGTGTGCAGCACGTTGTCGTTGATCTTGGAGAAGATGTTCTCGAAGTACTTGATAAAGCCCGCGCCCAGCACCGGGCCGATCAGCGTGCCGGCACCGCCGAGGATGGTCATCAGCACCACCTCGCCGGAGGCTGTCCACTGCATCCGCTCAGCGCCCGCCAGCGGGTCCATGGAGGCCATCAGCCCGCCTGCAAGCCCCGCATACATGCCGGAGATCACAAAGGCCGCCAGGGTGTAAGGCCGGGTGTTGAGGCCGGTGTAGTTCATCCGCTGCTGGTTCGACTTCACCGCCCGCAGCATCATGCCGAAAGGTGAGCGGAAGATGCGGATCGACAGGTAGAAGGCAGCCAGCATGATCAGCGCGCAGAGGTAGTAGCCCGCATTGAACTGGAAGGCCCAGGGGCCGACGGCCATCTCGAAGGTGGAGCGCATTTCCAGGCCGAACAGGTTGGTTACCGGGATCGAGCCGTCCGCAGTGGCAGAGACGCCCAGGATGCGGGGGTCTTCCAGCGTCAGCTGCAGGCCGGTTTCGCCATTTGTGATCGGCGTCAGCACCGAATAGGCGAGGTTGAAGGACATCTGCGCAAAGGCCAGCGTCAGGATCGAGAAGTAGATGCCCGAGCGGCGCAAGGATACAAAGCCGATGAGCAGTGCAAACAGGCCCGCAACGATGACCGACAGCACAATTGCCGGGATCACGTTCATGCCGATCAGCTTGAACATCCAGACCGCAGAGTAGGAGCCGACCCCCAGGAAGGCCGCATGGCCGAAGGACAGGTAGCCGGTGAGGCCGAAGAGGATGTTGAAGCCGATGGCAAAGATCCCGAAAATCACAAACCGCTGCATCAGGTCCGGATAGCCCGCGTTGAACTGCGCCAGGGCGCTGTCTGTCGGGAACGGGTTCAGGATAAAGGGCGCTAGCAGCGCAAGGCAGGCGACGATGATCAGCTTTGAAGTGTCTTTTTTGTCCAGTCCGAACATGTCTTATTCCTCCATCACGCCTTTGCGGCCCATCAGGCCCCGCGGCCGGGTCAGCAGAATGATGATTGCGACCACGTAGATGATGATCTGGTCGATGCCGGGCAGCAGTGATTTGACCTCGTTCATTGAGGCAAAGCTTTCGAGAACGCCCAGCAGGAAACCTGCCAGCACCGCGCCGGGCAGCGAGCCCATGCCGCCGACAACCACCACCACAAAGCTGAGAACCAGGAAGTCCATACCCATATGGTAGTTGGGAGAGTTGATCGGCGTGTACATAACCCCCGCAAGGCCCGCGACAGCTGCCGCAATGCCGAACATGATGGTGAAACGGCGGTCGATGTTGATGCCCAGCAGTCCCACGGTTTCACGGTCTGCCATTCCGGCCCGCACCACCATCCCGAAGGTGGTGAATTGCAGGAAGCTGAAGATGCCGCCGATGATCAGAACCGCAAAGAAGAAATAGACCACGCGCCAGACCGGATAGACGATGTCCATGCCGATGGCTGCACCCAGGTTCACCACGCCGTTCAGTGCATCCGGAGCCGGGGTCTGGATCGGGTTGGCGCCGTAGAAGTATTTCACCACTTCCTGCAGAACGATGGCGAGGCCGAAGGTCACCAGGATCTGGTCGGCGTGGGGGCGTTTGTAGAAATGCTTGATCAGCCCGCGCTCCATCACATAGCCGACTCCGATCATGATCGGGATCGCAAAAAGGATCGCCAGAGGCACCGCCCAGTCGATGATGCTGCCGCCGATGTCGGGGCCGAACCAGGCCTCCACATAGGGGGTTTTCACCTTGAGCGGGTTGCCCAGAAAGTCCTTCTGGGTTTCGTCCACAAGCTCAAAGCTGAGGTTCAGGATGCGCTGCAGGGTTACGGCGCAGAAGGCACCGATCATGAACAGCGCCCCGTGGGCGAAGTTCACCACGCCCAGCGTGCCGAAGATAAGTGTCAAACCCAGCGCGATCAGCGCATAGGCCGAGCCCTTGTCGAGCCCGTTCAGAATTTGCAGGAGAATGGCGTCCATGGGTCCCACCGTGCGTCAGGTTGGGGAAGGCCCGTCCGGCGGGGGAGCGGACGGGCCGGTTGGGGCAGCCGGAGCCCGGTACGGTCTCCGGCACGGAATTTTCCAAAAATTCCGGCGCCCTGCGGCTGGCTTATGCGCCCGGGTTGCAGGCGCCCAGGTTGCCGCCTGCGAACATCGGGTGGTCCGGTGCGTATTCCACCTGCGCCCGCGGGGTAACTTCGACCACTTCCAGAAGGTCGAATTCCGAGGTCGGGTTCTCCTTGCCGCGCACCACCAGAACGTCCTTGAAACACTGGTGATCTTCAGCGCGGTAAAGGGTCGGGCCGTTGCCCATGCCGTCGAACTCAAACCCTTCCAGTGCTTCGACCACGGCACAGGGGTTGAAGCTGCCGGCCCGTTCGACCGCATCTGCATACAGAAGCGTCTGCACATAGCAGGTGTGCGCGGCCTGGCTCGGCGGGAAGCCGTATTTGGTGCCGAAGGACTTCACAAAGGCCATGGAGCCTTCATCCTGCAGCGTCCAGTGCCAGTTGGTGGAGCCGTGGATGCCCTTCACGTTCTCGCCTGCGCCCTTGGCCATCAGGCGGGAATACAGCGGCACGACGATCTCGAAGTTCTTGCCGTTCACGACCTTTTCGCGCAGGCCGAACTGCACTGCGTTGGTCAGCGAATTCACCATGTTGCCGCCGTAGTGGTTCAGCACCAGAACGTCTGCGCCCGAATTCAGAACCGGCGCGATGTAGGAGGAGAAGTCGGTGGCTGCCAGCGGGGTGCGGACCTTGTTCACGGTCTGCCAGCCAAGGGCTTCGGTGGCGGCGGCGATCGACTCTTCCTGGGTCCAGCCCCAAGTGTAGTCGGCGGTCAGGTGATAGGCGACGCGGTCGGTGCCATAAAGATTCTTCAGCACAGGCGCCAGCGCTGCGCCGGACATATAGCCGTTGAAGAAATGGCGGAAGCCGTTGGCCTTCTTGTCCTTGCCGGTGGTGTCGTTGGAGTGGGTAAGGCCTGCCATGAAGATCACGCCTGCCTCCTGGCAGAGGCCCTGTACGGCAATTGCCACACCGGAGGAGGAGCCGCCGGTGATCATCACCGCGCCATCCTTCTCGATCATCGACTTGGCAGAGGCACGGGCGGCGTCAGACTTGGTCTGGGTGTCGCCGGTCACATACTCGACCTTCTTGCCCAGGATGCCGTTCCCTTGCAGCGCCTTGGAGCTGAAAGTGTTCATCATGCCGCCGTCGCCACCGCCGTTCAGGTGCTCGACTGCCAGCTCATAGGCGCGCAGTTCGTCAGCGCCTTCGTCGGCATAGGGGCCGGTTTGCGGCACGTTGAAGCCCAGGGTGACGCTGCTGCCGGTCGGCTCATTGGTAAAGGCCGCGGCGGAAGAGGCGGTAAAGATGGTCGGCAGCGCCACACCGGCGCCAGCAATTGCGCCGGTCTTAAGGACTCTGCGGCGCGAAGCATTAAAATTGGACATGTATTCCTCCCTATATGATTGGTGCCTTGCAGCTCCTCACTTCTGCGCGGTACCAGCACTTTGCGTGCAAAATCAGTATGAGGGCCTCGTGTAAACTCAGGCAATAAAACCTTTTTATTGCTTGAAAATTCTGTAAATAACTGAACAGTGAATTCGAGGCTTCTGTAAATAACATTATTTTGCATTGCAGAAAGCCGTTGAAATGGAAGCGTTTTGGGAGGCCCGCCATCATGGCACGCGACACCCTGACCGGAAGCCGGATCCGCGAGCGCAGGCTGATCCTGGGCATGCGCCAGGCAGAATTGGCGCGGGAGGCGGGGATCTCAGCCTCCTATCTCAACCTGATTGAGCACAACCGCCGCAGAATCGGCGGCAAGCTGCTGGTGGGCCTGGCCGGGGTGCTGGGGGTGGAGCCATCGATGCTGTCCGAGGGAGCGGAGGCGGCACTGATCTCTACACTGCGAGAGGCGGCGGCGGACAGCGGTGTGCCGGTGGCGGAGCTGGACCGGGTCGATGAATTTGCGGGCCGTTTCCCAGGCTGGGCAGAGGTTCTGGCGGCCGGGCACAGGCGGATAGCCTCGCTGGAACGCACAGTGGAGACGCTCTCGGACCGGCTGACGCACGATCCCAGCTTGGCGGCCTCGGTGCATGAGGTGCTGTCGACCGCTGCCGCGATCCGCTCCACCGCTTCGATTCTGGCAGAAACCGGTGAGCTTGAGCCGGAATGGCGGGACCGGTTCCACAAAAACCTCAACCAGGATTCGCTGCGCTTGTCCGAAAGCAGCCGGGAACTTGTGAATTTCCTGGATGACGGGGACACGGGTGCAGACCGGCGTGGAATGCCGCAGGAGGAAGCGGAGGCCTTCCTGCAGGATCACGGTTACCATTTCCCGGAACTGGAAGAGGGCACTGCAGAACCTGCTGATCTGCTGGCAGGCGCACCGGCGCTGGCCAGCGAAGCCTCCCGAAGCCTGGCGCTGACGGCGCTCGAGAAATATGCGGAGGACGCCCGGCTCATGCCGCTGCCGGAGATGGAGAGGCAGCTTGCAGTGCACGGCCTTGAGCCGGTTGAGCTGTCGCGCCATTTCGGTTGTCCGCTGCCCGCTGTCCTGCGCCGCCTTGCGGCACTGCCCGAGGCGCTTGCAGGGCAGGAGACGGGGCTGGTGATCTGCGATTCCTCCGGCGCTTTGGTGTTCCGGAAACCCGTAACCGGTTTTGCCATGCCGCGGTTTGGCTCCTCGTGCCCTCTCTGGCCGCTCTATACCGCCTTGCTCCGGCCCTATGTTCCGGTGCGCCGCAGTGTTATGCAGCAAGGGCGAACTGCGGCTGTGTTCGATTGCATGGCTGTTGCCGGGCCGCAGGGGGTGCCGGATTTCGGCAGCGATCCGCTATACAGGTCTGTGATGCTGATCCTGCCAGGAGCCGATGCGCCAGACGATCCCCAGCCGGTCGGATCCAGCTGCCGCGTTTGCCCGCGACGGCAGTGTCCGGCCCGCCGGGAGCCTTCAATCCTGAAGGAAGAGTTTTGACAGGGATCACACCGCGCGGCTAATCTGCGTGAAAATGAATGCGTGCCCCGGCTGATCCTGCCGCGGGAAGCGCGGGGAGGAATTTCTGCTGATGGGCAGGCATGTTGTTCTGATTGAGGACGAACCGAATATTGCTGAAGCGATCCGGTTTCTGCTGACCCGGGACGGGTGGAGTGTGGATGCGCACAGCGACGGGGCCACTGCATCCCAAGTGATCCGGGACGCGAACCCTGATCTGGTGATTCTAGACCTGATGCTGCCTGGCAAGAGCGGGCTGGAAATCGTGCGGGAGCTGCGGGCGGAGCACGGTATGCAGGCGCTGCCCGTCCTTATGCTGACTGCGCGCGGCCAGATGCGAGACCGGGAAATGGCGGAAAAAGCCGGCGTCACCCGATTTATGACCAAGCCCTTCTCCAATGCGGAGGTTCTGACCGCCGTGCGCGATTTGCACGCCCAGGCCGGGCAGGGCTAAGGGCGCGATGGCGCTGGGGAACGGCGAAAAACAGGCAGGCACCCGCACAGAGCGCCAGACCTACCGCCGCCGCCGTCTGATGGACATCTCCCGGCTGCTGCCGGTTCTGGGCGCCTTGCTTCTGGCACTGCCGCTGCTGTGGCCCGAGGCCACGGCCCACCCGGCGGCCCGCAGCGGCGTCAGCATGTCAACGGCCATCATCTATATTTTTGCGGTGTGGATCGGGCTGATCGCCGCCTGTTTCGTGTTCAGTCTGGCGGTGCAGCGGTGGGCTGACCATTGGACCGGCGGCGGAGCGGACGGCGGCAGCGCTGCGAGCCGGGCTTCCGGAAGGCCGGAGGACAGCTGATGGCCTCCCTGAATGTCCTTGCCTTTGTCTGTCTGGCCTATGTGGCTTTTCTGTTCTTCATCGCTTTCTGGGCTGACCGCATGGCGACGCGGGGCAGAAGCGCTGCATGGATGCGCTCGCCGCTGATTTACACTCTGTCGTTATCGATCTACTGCACCGCGTGGACGTTTTACGGGGCCGTTGGGTATGCGGCGCGCTCGGGACTGGAATTCGTGACCATCTACCTTGGCCCGTCCCTGGTGATGATCTGCTGGTGGTGGGGCTTGCGCAAGCTGGTCCGGATCGGACGCAGCCAGCGGATCACCTCGATTGCCGACCTCTTGTCCTCGCGCTACGGCAAGTCGAACCTGCTGGCGGCCGGTGTGACCATTCTGGCAGTGATTGGTGTTACACCGTATATTTCTCTTCAATTGCAATCTGTTACGCTGTCTTTTGCAATCTTTGCCGAGGCTGATCCGCTGCGCGGTTACAATGAAACCTCGATCGTGTTCTGGGTCGCTGCGGGGCTGGCGGTCTTTGCGATCCTGTTCGGGACCCGCAACCTCAATGCCAATGAGCGCCACCACGGCGTTGTGACGGCCGTCGCACTGGAGGCGATTGTCAAACTGGCGGCCTTGCTGGCTGTCGGGATCTTTGTGGTCTGGGGCATCGCCGGCGGCGTCAGCGAAACGCTGGCCCGCATCGATGCGTCGCGGATCGGGCAGTGGAATGTCGATGGCAGCCGCTGGGCCGCGATCACCTTTCTGTCGGCTGCAGCTTTCATCTGCCTGCCGCGGATGTTCCAGGTGATGGTCGTGGAGAACGAGGACGAGCGCCACCTGCGGATCGCCTCCTGGGCGTTTCCGCTGTACCTGCTGCTGATTTCCATGTTTGTGGTGCCAATCGCCGTGGTCGGGCTGGACCTGCTGCCCGCTGGGTCGAACCCCGATATGTTCGTGCTGACGGTGCCGCTGCAGCAAGGCCAGCAGGGGCTGGCGATGCTGTCATTCCTTGGCGGGTTTTCATCCGCTACCTCGATGGTGATCGTCGCGGCCATGGCGCTGTCGACGATGGTGTCGAACCACATCGTGATGCCGGTCTGGCTGCGGCTGCAAAGCCGGCAGGCGTCCGTATCCGGCGATGTGCGCGATGTGGTGCTTCTGTCGCGCCGGGTCTCGATCGCAGTGATCATGGCGCTGGGGTATTTCTATTACCACCTATCCGGCGGGGCCGCGGCGCTGTCCGCAATTGGCCTCATCTCCTTTGCCGGGGTGGCCCAGCTGCTGCCTGCGCTGGTGGGCGGCCTGTTCTGGCGCGGCGCCACCCGCAGCGGTGCGCTGGCGGGGCTTACTGTCGGCTTCGGGATCTGGCTTTACACCATGCTGCTGCCAGCCCTGGGCGGCGGGCTGCTGCCGGAGCACATCCTGCGTCACGGGTTGTTCGGTCTCAGCTGGCTGCGGCCCGAAGCGCTGTTCGGGATCGAAGGCCTTGATCCGACAGTCCATGCTGTGATGTGGTCGATGAGCCTTAATGCGCTGGTGTTCTGCCTGGTCTCGCTGATGAGCTTCCCCAGTCCGCTGGAACGTCTGCAGGGCGCGCAATTTGTCAACGTCTTCGAGCACTCTGCGGGGCCGCGCGGCTGGACCGGATCGGTGGCGCAATGCGAGGATCTGATGATCATGTCGCAGCGGATCCTGGGAGCATCGGAAGCGCAGGCGTTCTTCCAGCGAGAGCGGCTGCGGCAGGGCGGCCGCGGCCCGCTGCCGGAGCCGACGCCAGCGTTCCTTGAGCGGCTGGAACGGGAACTCAGCGCTTCCATCGGCGCGGCTGCGGCGCATGCAATGATTGGCCAGATTGCTGGCGGCTCGTCGGTTTCGGTAGCCGACCTGCTGGCGGTGGCCGATGAAACCGCGCAGATGCTTGAATACTCCAGCCGCCTGGAGGCGCAATCGGCAGAACTGTCTGCTACAGCGCGCAAGTTGAGGGAAACAAACGAGAAACTCACGCAGATTTCTGAGCAGAAGGATGCCTTCCTGAGCCAGGTCAGCCACGAGCTTCGGACCCCGATGACGTCGATCCGGGCCTTTTCCGAGATCTTGCGGGATGCCGGGCAGCTGGGCCCTCAGGAGCAGCGGCACTACGCCGGAATCATCCATGACGAAACATTGCGCCTGACCCGCCTGCTCAATGACCTTCTGGACCTCAGCGTGCTGGAAAGCGGTCAGGTCAGCCTAAACATCACGGCGGGCACATTGTCCGAGGTGCTGGACCACGCCGTCGCAGCCGCGCTGGCCGGGTCAGAGACGCCGCTGACGGTCCTGCGCTGCCCGGAGGCGGAAGGGTTCCGTCTGTCCTCTGATCTGGACCGGCTGGCGCAGGTGTTTATCAATCTGATCAGCAATGCCCAGAAATACTGCGATGCAGAGCAGCCTGAACTGACGGTCTCCGCCTCGGTATCCGGAGGGCGGCTGCATGTCGATTTCACCGACAATGGCAGTGGTGTGCCAGCAGACGCCCAGCAGATGATTTTTGAAAAATTCGCGCGTGTTAGCCCGGAGCGGGCCGGCGGCGCCGGTCTGGGTTTGGCGATCTGCCGCGAGGTCATGCAGCGGTTGGGCGGCGATGTGTCCTATCTGCCGGAACGCAGTGGCGGCGCTTTCCGGGTTTCCTTACCTGCAGCAGGTGAAAAGGCTGCATAAGACGTGCAGGAATACAGAAGTTGTTAACCCCCTTTCGGTTAAAACCGGAGAAACGGGACGCGCAAGGGGCAGGTTAAACAGCCTATGTCTGAAACAGAAGCAGCAGAGGCAGGCAGCGGCAGGCAGAATGTGCTTGCACGCAAGCTGGCGGCGACCAAGGAAGGTGCCGGGGGGCTGACCAGTTCCCTGACCCTGAAGGCGCTGCGCCGGTCGGTCGCGCGCGCAGCCGCGGATCTGTGCAATCTGCCGATGGCGGTTCTGGCGGCGCGTCAGTCCAATCGTGCCTCCGAGGATCTGGCTGACCAGCTGTCAGACAAGGATCTTCTGGTGGTGCTGGACTGCCCGCAAGGGCGGCTTGGGGCTGCCAGCATGGATGCCGCCACTGTCACGGCGCTGATTCAGCAGCAGACCATCGGGGCGGTAATCGGTAAGGCGCCGGCTGAGCGTCACTATACCCCCACTGACGCCGCAATGACCGCAGACTTTCTGGAACGGTGCTTTGCCAAGGTTGTGACGATGCTGGACAGCCAGGCGGACCAATCCCTGTTCTCCGGATTCAGATTCGGCGCCCAGGTCGAGAACGTGCGCAGTCTGGTGCTGGGCATGGAAGCCGATGATTACCGGGTGATTGAGCTGAACCTGGACCTGTCATGCGGCGCCATGCAGGGCGTGATGAAGCTGGTTCTGCCCGAACCCACGGCAGAGGAGCTGCAGGGCGGTCAGAACAGCGCCAATGGCCCGTCTCTTGGCGCCAGCCTCGATTCGATCCGGGCAGAGCTGACAGCGGTCCTGTGCAGGATGCGGGTGCCGGTGCAGAAATTCGCCAGTCTCCAGATCGGCGATACCATTCCGCTGGATTCGGCGTTTCTTTATGAAACCGATCTGCTGACCATCGGCGGCAAACCGGTGGCGCAGGGGCGTCTCGGCCAGATGAACGGATCGCGCGCGGTGCGCTTGAACCCGCCCAGGAACAGCCGGCCTGCAGACAGCGGCGCGGACGCAGCGGCGTTTTCCGAAGGCGGCGGCATGCAGGCCTTGCCGGACACGCCCCCGGCGCTCGATTTGGATATGGGAATCGCCGCGCAAGGGTTGCAGGAGCCAATGGATGATATGGGTCTCCCGGCGCTGGATGCTGGAGCGGCTCTGGACGCCGGGGCTCTGGATGCAGGCGGCGGCGACGGGTTTCCGGCGCTTGGCGGCGAGGGGCTGGATGACGCGCTTGGCGGCGGCCTTGGCGGGGACATGGACCCAATGGGCCTGCCTGCGCTTGAGGGCGACGGCGGGTTGAGCATGGATGGACTGGAGGGCGGCTTGCCGGATCTTCCTGATTTGCCTGATCTGCCGGACCTGCCAGCCGGTGATCTGGGAGACTTCGCGGCTGGCGATGCAGAGGAAATATCGCAGCTTGCCGGCCTGGAAAGCGCGCTGCCGGAAGGCTGACGCCGACGGTGCAGCGGTGCCCGCGAACGCCTCATTTCAGCTCCCGGCAGGACCGGTCAATCCGGTTTGAATTCTAAAGCGCGCGTGAGGCTACGGTAACAGTGGCAATAGCTGCGCCAGGCTGCATGATGGTGCAGCAGCCAGGCCCCGATGACTTACCCTGCGGCCGGGGATGGCTGCGAAGAAACGGCTGGTAAGCGGCCGGCAACCCTTGTTTCTAAAGCAGAACA
This sequence comes from Paracoccaceae bacterium, assembly GCA_013373325.1. Classification (GTDB taxonomy): domain Bacteria; phylum Pseudomonadota; class Alphaproteobacteria; order Rhodobacterales; family Rhodobacteraceae; genus Leisingera. The sequence goes on along the minus strand of JABXIA010000240.1, from coordinate 7,079 downwards.
GCTCCGCAGCGCGGTCCGTGCTTTGGCCCGGTAAGCTCTTTAGCTGCCCGCCAAAGAAACCAAAGCGGGGCGCAGCCCGTCCAGCTGATACCCTGCGGCCTGTGTTTTTTGCAGGATCTCGTCGGGTTCCATGTCGCAGGCCTGACCCAGAGCCCAAACCACAGAGCAGCGTGTGCCTGAGGCGCAGTAAGCCAGAACCGGGCCTTCGCAGCCCTCATAGAGGTCACGCTGCAGCGCGATATTGTCCGGCGTCATGGTCTGATGGGTCAGCGGCAGCACTTCGAACCGCAGCCCGGCGGCTTCGGCTGCTGCGCGGATGGCTTCCGCCTGATGGCTGGGCGGGACTTCCTCGTCCGGGCGGTTGCAGATCACCGTCTTGTAACCGGCATCAGCAATAGCGGGGAGGTCCTCAGCCGAGATCTGCGGCGAGACCGAATAGCGGGGGGTGATTACGCGTGCATCCATGGCCCGAGTCTTTACGCGTTTGCAGCCGCACGGTCCAGATGCCGGCTGAACCAGGGCGCGGCCATCATGCCGCAGGCCATTGCGGCAAAGAAAACCAAGCCCTGCCAGCCGTTGTAGCTGAGTGACGCCATGGCGGGACCGGGGCACAGGCCTGCAAGGCCCCAGCCGGCGCCGAACAGCACAGACCCCAGAACCAGCCGCCGGTCCAGCTCCTGGCCCGGCGCGGCAGGGAAGCTGCCGCCTGCCGCAGGCCTGCGTCCCTTAGTCAGCCGCCAGGCTAGTGCCATCGGGATCAGTGCGCCGCCCATCACGAAGGCGAGCGTGGGGTCCCAACTGCCGAAAACATCCAGCCATCCCTGCACTTTGGCAGTGTCGGTCATCCCCGACAGCATCAACCCTGTGCCGAACAGCCCGCCTGCGGAAAGTGCCAGAAGAATACGCAACATCAGATTACCCCCAGCATCTGGCGCAGGACCGCCAGCGTCAGAATTCCGGCCAGCATGAAGACGCCAGTTGCCGCGATGCCGCGCAGGGACAAGCGGGAGATGCCGCAGACCCCGTGGCCGGATGTGCAGCCGTTGGCAATGCGTGTGCCGATGCCGACCAGCAGCCCAGCGCCAGTCAGCACCGCTGCATTGCTTGTGACGTGGGTGTCCGGTGCATACCCTGTCACAAATGCGATCAGAAGCGGCACCAGCACGACGCCGATAATGAAGGCGATGCGCTCAGCTGCATTGGACCGCCCGCTGCCATCCAGCAGCCCGCCCAAGATACCGCTGGCGCCCATGATACGCCCGTTGCCCAGAAGGAACACCGCACCGGCAAGGCCAATCAGCAGCCCGCCGCCCAGTCCCCAGATCCAATCCGCTTCCATCTTCCTGCTCCGCCTTGCCTGTCTAAATCTTGTTGACCGGGATCTTTAGAAACACGTCGCCCTGGTCGTCCGGCTCCGGCATCTGGCCTGCGCGCATGTTGACCTGCAGCGACGGCAGGATCAGGCGCGGCATGCCCAGCGTTGCGTCCCGGGCGTCGCGCATCTGGACAAACTCCTCGATGCTGCGGCCCGCGCCCACGTGCACGTTCAGCGCCTTTTGCTCGCCCACCGTGGTCTCCCAGGCATAGTCATCACGCCCCGGTGCCTTGTAGTCGTGGCCGACAAACACGCGGGTTTCATCGGGCAGCGCCAGGATCTTCTTGATAGAATTGTAGAGATCCGAAGAGGAGCCGCCGGGGAAATCACAGCGGGCGGTCCCAAAATCCGGCATGAACAGTGTGTCGCCGACAAAGGCCGCATCGCCGATCACATAGGTGAGGCAGGCTGGCGTATGGCCGGGCGTGTGCAGCACCTCGCCGCGCATCTGCCCGATCATGAAACTGTCGCCCTCGCGGAACAGCTGGTCGAACTGACTGCCGTCGCGCTGGAATGCAGTGCCTTCATTGAACACTTTGCCAAACGTGTCCTGAACAACGGTAATCTGCGCGCCAATGCCGATCTTGCCGCCCAGCTGGTCCTGCAAATAGGGTGCCGCGGACAGATGATCGGCGTGCACATGGCTTTCCAGGATCCACTCGACACGCAGGTTCTCAGACTTGATCCAAGCAATGACCGCATCTGCAGATGCGGTGCAGGTGCGCCCCGCAGCCTGGTCGTAATCCAGGACCGAATCGATGATGGCGCAGGCGGATCCTTCCGGTTCACGCACCACATAAGAGACAGTGTTGGTGGCTTCGTCGAAAAGGGCTTTGACGGCGGGGGTCATCAGGAGCTCTCCCTTGGGTTTGCAATTCATATAGCGATTTAAGAATATGTTTCAAGCCTGCCGGCGGGCGGGATTGAAAGGCTGCTGAATCATCGCTTGCATCTGATTCAAGTCAAGGCGCCGGGATGCTGCGCTGCGGTAGGCTGGCTGCGCTGCCATGAGGCCGTAAAAACCACCCGAGGACCGGTAAATCTGCGCAAATAAGCGGCAGCACGCTCAAATGGCACGGGTATTCATATGCCTGTTGTGAAATACCGGGATAACCTCATCATGACACAGGGAGGACTGCTATGACACGTGAAGATCTGCTCAGCACCGTCGAGAGCCTGGAAACCCGGATCCGCAAGGAGAGCGGCGCTGCCCGGCTGGCCATGCGGCCGGAATTCATCCGTCTGCTGGACTACATGCGCAAGACCGGCGCAGAAGTTCCGGGCCGCCTGCGCCGCCTGGAGGCGACCCTGTGCGAGGAGGCGGTTGAGGATATGTTTGACAACGTGCCGGTCTGACCGGGCGGCGGGGCAGGGCGTCCGGGCGTCAGCTCAGGAAAATGCCCACCATCACCAGCATCAGCCCCAGCACCGACAGAAGCAGGGCGCCCAGATTGTAGGGAAGCACTGATTGCACCACGGCGCGCAGCGCCTCATCGTCCAGTTTCTGGCGCCGGGCACGCGCGACCTTGATGATGCACCAAATCAGACCCAGCAGGCCGGCAACGGACACGGCGGCTCCGGTCCAGACGATCAGATCGAACATATTTGTGCTCCTGCGGGGTTGCGTGCTGCGATGCGCCTAGCCGATGCGATTTGCACGTGCAAGCGTTTCGGCTCTGATTGAACGGGACCGTTGCCGGTTTTTGCCGCTCTGTGCATCTCTGCCTCTTTCCCGTCTTGCGGCGCGGCGGGCACGGCGCTATCCCCTTGCTCCGACAGCAACTGACAGCCTTTGCCGACGGAGCCGCAGATGGACATCACAGAAGACGAAAAGAGCGAAAACTACCGCGTGACCGCTGGCGAGCTGCGCCAGTTCATTGAGCGGTTCGAGCGGCTCGATGAAGAGAAGAAAACCATTGCCGAGCAGCAGAAAGAGGTGATGGCCGAGGCCAAGGGCCGCGGCTATGACACCAAGGTGATGCGTAAGATCATTGCCCTGCGCAAGCGTGACGAAAACGATATAGCTGAAGAAGAAGCGGTGCTGGAAATGTACAAGGAAGCGCTTGGCATGTAAGCCGCGCTGCCGTTCCGGCGAACGAAGCCGTGCAGGTCCTTGGCCTGCACGGCTTTTGTTTTTCCGGGGTCGCCGCGAGAAATTTTAAGCTTGAAATAAATGCTGATGCGGAGCTATGGTCGGCCCAGGCAGTGATCAGCAAAGGAGTCCCGCCATGCCGGCCATCAGCGTGCATCCCGAAGGGTGGAAGCCCGCAAAAGGCTATGCCAACGGTATGGTGGCGGAAGGCCGGCAGCTGTTTGTCGGAGGCCAGATCGGCTGGACCGCGGATCAGGTCTTTGAGGCTCAGGACTTCATCGGGCAGATGAGCCAGGCCCTGCGCAACATCCTGGACGTCGTCGAAACGGCAGGCGGCAAAGCCGAAGATATCACCAGGCTCACCTGGTATGTGACGGACAAGGCAGAGTACCTGGCCCGCCAGGCGGAGGTCGGGAAAGCCTACCGAAATGTGATGGGGTATCATTTCCCGGCAATGACTATGGTGGTGGTGTCCGCGTTGGTCGAGGATGAGGCCAAGGTGGAAATCGAAGCCACTGCCGTGCTGCCATCCTGAGCTTCTGCGGAGGAGCGGGCGCTTGCCTTCAGGGAGCTGAAAGGCTGCCATCGGGCCAGGGAAGTGGTGCCATTTAGGGGTGAAAGCCGCAGTTTCGGCATGTCCTGAAGCGGCTTCAGGCGCAAATTCGCCAAAGTTCCTCTTGTCAAAATTCAGGTTTTTCAAGTTGTTGCAGGCCGTTCCTCCGAGGGCGGCATTTTTTTTGCCTGCGGAAAAATTTTACCAGTTGATAAAAAATCAGACTGTGGCACTCTGATATCAAGAACAACAGAAAATCAGGGAGACACCCAATGGCGACCAGCCATCAGGCATCCGGCATTCAGGCAGCGCGGCTTGACGCTGCCGGCATTGCCGAGAATTTCTCGGACCTGCATCCAGCCTATGACGCGCATGAAGCAGCTGTGGCGGCGGACCGCTGCTATTTTTGCTATGACGCGCCCTGCATGACCGCTTGTCCGACCAGCATCGACATTCCCCAGTTCATCCGGGAGATCCAGGCAGGCCACCCCGAAAGCGCGGCCAGGACCATTCTGGAGCAGAACATCCTTGGCGGCATGTGCGCCCGGGTTTGCCCGACCGAAACCCTGTGCGAGGAGGCCTGCGTGCGTGAAACCGCAGAGGGCAAGCCCGTCGAAATCGGCCGCTTGCAGCGCTACGCCACCGACACGCTGATGGAAAAAGGGGAGCATCCCTTCACGCGCGCGGCCTCCACCGGCAAAAAGATCGCCGTGGTTGGCGCGGGGCCTGCGGGCCTGGCTGCCGCGCACCGGCTTGCAATGCTGGGCCACGACGTTGTGGTCTACGATGCCAGGTCCAAGGCGGGCGGCCTCAATGAATTTGGTATTGCAGCCTATAAATCCACTAATGACTTCGCCGCGCGGGAGGTCGACTGGCTGCTTCAAATCGGCGGTATTACAATGGACTACGGCAAGAAGCTCGGCGCGGAGCTGTCGTTGGACGGTCTGACCTCCGGCTATGACGCGGTGTTCCTGTCCATCGGGCTTGCCGGCGTCAACGCGCTGCGTGCGCCGGGCGAAGACAAGGACGGCGTGCGCGACGCGGTGGAGTTCATTGCTGAGCTGCGCCAGGCCGAGGATCTGACCGCGCTGCCGGTGGGCCGCAATGTGGTGGTGATCGGCGGCGGCATGACTGCAGTGGACGCCGCGGTGCAATCCAAGCTGCTGGGCGCTGAAAACGTGACCATAGCCTACCGCCGCAGCCGCGAGGAGATGGGCGCGAGCCGGTTCGAGCAGGATCTGGCAGCCTCCAAGGGCGTCAAGCTGATGTTCAACGTCATGCCCAAGGCCGTGCTTGGAAATGGCGCCGCGGCAGAGATCGAGCTGGAGTATACTGATGTCACGGACGGCAAGGTGTCCGGCACTGGCGAAACCGTGCGTTTGGCCGCGGATCAGGTGTTCAAGGCCATCGGCCAGACGCTGGAGGGTCAGCCGGATGCGCTCGAGCTTGAGGGCCGCAAGATCAAGGTCTCAGAAACCGGGCGCACCTCGATGGCCGGAGTCTGGGCCGGTGGCGACTGCGCCTCTGGCGGCGAGGACCTCACCGTGACCGCCGTGGCCGAAGGCCGCGATGCTGCAATGGACATTCACTCCAGCCTGATGGGCTGAGCCAGTTCGGGTGCAGGTCTGCTGCACCTAAGCTAGCCTTAAGAGGAGAGATCAAATGGCTGATCTGACAACAGAATTTCTGGGGATCAAATCCCCCAACCCGTTCTGGCTGGCCTCAGCGCCGCCGACTGACAAGGAATACAACGTCCGCCGTGCCTTTGAGGCCGGCTGGGGTGGTGTGGTCTGGAAGACCCTGGGCTCCGAAGGCCCGCCGGTGGTCAATGTGAACGGCCCGCGTTACGGCGCGATCTGGGGGGCTGACCGCCGCCTCCTGGGGCTTAACAACATCGAGCTGATCACCGACCGGCCTTTGCAGACCAACCTGGAGGAGATCACCCGGGTCAAGAAGGACTACCCGGACCGCGCCGTGATCGTCTCGATCATGGTGCCCTGCGAGGAGCAGGCCTGGAAAGACATCCTGCCGCAGGTGGAAGCCACCGGCGCCGACGGGATCGAGCTGAACTTCGGCTGCCCGCATGGCATGGCCGAACGCGGCATGGGCTCTGCCGTGGGGCAGGTGCCGGAATACATCCAGATGGTCACCGAGTGGTGCAAGAAGTACTACTCCAAGCCGGTGATCGTGAAGCTGACACCGAATATCACCGACATTCGCCACCCGGCCCGCGCGGCAAATGCGGGCAATGCGGATGCGGTCAGCCTGATCAATACCATCAACTCGATCACTTCGGTGGACCTCAACAGCATGGCGCCTGAGCCGACCATCGGCGGCAAGGGCACCCACGGGGGCTATTGCGGCCCGGCGGTGAAGCCGATTGCGCTGAACATGGTCGCCGAAATCGCCCGCGATGCGCAGACCCGCGGTCTGCCGATTTCTGCCATCGGCGGTGTTACCACCTGGCGCGACGCTGCAGAGTTTATGGCAATGGGGGCTGGCAACGTGCAGGTCTGCACCGCGGCAATGACCTATGGTTTCAACGTGGTGAAGGAGATGATCTCCGGTCTGTCCAATTGGATGGATGAGAAGGGCTACACCTCCACCCAGGACTTCATCGGAATGGCGGTGCCGAATGTGACCGACTGGCAGTATCTGGATCTGAACTATGTGACCAAGGCCAAGATCAGCCAGGACGACTGCATCAAATGCGGCCGCTGCTTTGCAGCCTGCGAGGACACCTCGCACCAGGCGATTGCGATGAGCGAGGACCGGGTGTTCACGGTGAAGGACGACGAATGCGTTGCCTGCAACCTTTGTGTGAACGTCTGCCCCGTGGAAAACTGCATCACCATGGTCGAAGTTCCCGCGGGCCAGATCGATGAGCGCACGGGGGAAGTTGTTTCCGGAGACTACGCAAACTGGACCACGCATCCGAACAACCCGTCGGCCACAGCGGCGGAATAGACCGCCGGCCGGGATGGCTGGCTGCGGGCCTCTCCCGCCCGTCGCCGGCTTCCTTTGCAGGAGACCGCCTCCCGTTGGGCCCGGCACCGCGC
>JABXIA010000251.1 GCA_013373325.1 Paracoccaceae bacterium | reverse complement strand
TCAGGTCGATGATGAAGACATCCTGGCCGTCGCCGCCGGTCATGACATCGTTGCCTTCGCCGCCTTTCAGGAAGTCGTTGCCGCTGCCGGCGCCGCCGAACAGGCGGTCATTGCCTGCGCCGCCATCCAGGAAGTCATGGCCCCAGCTGCCGTCGAGGCGGTCATTGTCTTCCTCGCCGTAGAGGCAGTCGTTGCCGACGCCGCCGTTGAGGTAGTCCTCGCCGGTGCCGCCCTGCAGCACGTCCTTGCCCTTGCCGCCGTAGAGGACGTCATCGCCGCTCTCGCCGTCCAGGAAGTCATCGCCGGCATTGCCGCGCAGGGTGTCATCGCCGTCGCCGCCGCGGGCCACGTCATTGCCGGTGCAGCCCCAGATCTGGTCGTCGTCGTCGTTGCCGAAGATGACGTCATTGCCGTCGTTGCCGAAGATCGAATCCTCGCCCTTGTTGCCGAACAGCAGGTCGTCGTCGTCACCGCCGTAGATCTTGTCATCGCCGGAGTCGCCAAAGATGGTGTCTTTGTTTTCGTTGCCCCAGAGGCAGTCGTCGCCGCTGTCGCCGTCGATGTAGTCGCGGCCCAGGCCGCCGGTGATGCTGTCGTTGCCGGTGCCGCCATGCAGGTGGTCATTGCCGCGCTCGCCGTGGATCACGTCATTGCCGCCTTCGCCGAACACGGTGTCATGGCCGGAGCCGCCGCGGATCACGTCATGGCCGTCCGGGCCGAAGTCGACCGGATCGTAGCAGTCCGGGCAATCGACCGGCTTCAGGCCGCTGTTGGCATGCAGGGCCTGCACGTCGCCGCCGTCATCGTCGTCGCAGCAGCTCCAGTCGATTTTGTAGCTGTGGTCGGGGTCGCCCAGATTGTAGCTGCGGTCGCCGAAGATCAGGTCGCCCTGGGCGCCGCCTTCCAGCACGTCGTTGCCGGTGCCGCCGCGCATGGTGTCAAAGCCTGCGCCGCCGTTGACGTCGTCGCGGCCTGCGCCGCCGCCCATCAGGTCGTTGCCGCGGCCGCCCTGCATCAGGTCGTCGTCCTGCTCGCCGAACATGGTGTCGTCGCCGCCCTGGCCGTCCATGGTGTCGTTGCCGGTGCCGCCGAGCATGCAGTCGTTGCCGTCGTCGTCATCGGTCTTGTTGCCGGTGCCGCTGATGGCGCCGAAGTCCAGGTTGCCGTTCTGCGACTGGCGTTCGTCGCCGAACATCTCGTCATCGCCGGAGCCGCCGATCACCAGGTCGTCGCCGAGGCCGCCGGCCATCCGGTCGTTGCCGCCCTGGCCGTTCATCCGGTCGTCGCCGCCGCGGCCGTACATGGTGTCGTCGCCGTCATTGGCCGTCTCGCCGGACTGGCCCATGTCGCCCCACATCCAGTCGTCGCCGCCTTCGCCGTCCATGCAGTCGTCGCCGAGCTCGCCATAGAGGAAGTCGCCGTCGTCGCCGTCGGTCTCGTCGCCGTCGCCGTCATCGCCGAAGATGTGGTCGTCGCCGTTGCCGCCGAACACGGTGTCCTGCTCAATGCCGCCCAGCAGGGTGTCATTGCCGTTCTCGCCGTCGATGTAATCGCAGCCTTCCTCGCCGTCGATCCAGTCGTCGCCGTCATCGGTCTGGCCGGTGGTGTTGCCGCCGAACAGCCAGTCGTTGCCGGTGCCGCCGAGAATGGCGTCGTCGCCGCCGCGGCCTTCGATGTAGTCCTGGCCTTCCTCGCCGTGCAGCCGGTTGTTGCGGTCGTTGCCGTAGACCGCGTCATCGCCGTTGCCGGCCTGGGCGTTGTCGGCGGCGTTGTGGTCGTTGAGATCGATCACATTGCCGTCGGTGCCGCCATGCTCCCAGGCGCCGTTGTTGTAATTGGGATCGAACTTGTCATAGCTGAATTCGATCTCGCAGTCCGGGTTGCAGACTTGCCAGTCGGTATTTCCGGTTGGAGTACCCATGGTAACTTTCCTCCTCGTTAACGGTGCGGGGCGGGGCAGCAGAAGGCTGCCCGGGTCCGTGCCCCTGCCAGTGCCGCGGTTGTGGATCCTGATCCGGATCCGGCGGCGGCCGGCGCGAAAAAGGCAGCGTGGTGCCTTCTAAGGGTATTGCAGCGCATCCATGCTGCGGCCGATGCCCCCAAATGGGGACAAAATACAGGTTGTCAGAAGGCGGGCAGCTGCCAGCCGGCCCGGGCGGCGAGATCCGCCGCCGCCGTCAGAAGCGGCGCGTGCCAGAAGACCCCTGCCGCCAGCGCCGCCGCGGCCAGGGCCAGCGCCGCCAGCACGCCGCGCCAGCGCCGCCGCGGCTTCGGGGCGGCCTGGGCCAGCGCCTCAGCCAGCGCCGCCTTCAGGACCGGTTCGAACTCGATCCTGAGCGCGCCTTCCATCCGGTTCACCGCCTCCTCCAGCTGATCGATGCGGGCGGTCAGCGCGGTGCGGTCGGCCGCGGCCTTCTGCGCGGCCTGCGCGCCCAGCCCCTCGTTGAGGGTGGCGAACAGCCCGACGATGCGCTTGTGCAGCTCCACCAGGTCGGCCTGGGCGGCCAGCGGCACCTCGCCCTCGCGCAGCACATTGGCGATCTGCGCCAGCACCGCGGCGCTCAGCCGCGGCGGCTGCACCGGCGCGTCCTGAGGGCTTGCCTCCTGAGGGGATGCGTCCTGAGGGGATGCGTCCTGGGAAGGGGCCGGTCCGGCCTGCGGGCCCGCGGTGCCGCGGGCGCCTGCGGGCTGCGGCGGCACCGGAGCCGCCTGCTCCACCGGGTCCGCAGGGTCCTGTGCGGCCTGCGGCTGGGCGCCCTGTGCCGGGCGCATCTGCGCGGCGGCCGGGGCGGCGGGAGCGGGCGGGCCCTGGAACGGCGTGTCGAGCGATAACGTGTTCATGACGCTCTCCCCACCGAGGCCTGCCAGGGCAGCCGCTGCGCCATCTCGGCGCGGCCCGGGGCCTGCAGCTTGGCCAGCACCCTCTTGGCATAGGTGTTGAAGGTCTGCTCCTTGAGGCCGGCGATACGCGCCGCCTCGCGGTTGGAGAGCCCCAGCTGAATGAGCGCCGCCACCCGGGCCTCGGCCGGCGACAGGCCCATCTTCTGGGCCAGCATCTCGATGCGGCGGCGGTCGGGCTGGCGCGGCAGGATCGCCACCACCAGCGGCTGATCGGCGCCGCAGCGGTGGCGGGTCAGCGAGACCGGCAGCCGCATGCCGCTCTTGCGGTCCTCCAGGAACAGGATCAGCTCGCGCGGGGGCTGGCCGGGCCGGCCGGAGGCGGACGCGCCGCCGCGGCGCGCGCGGGCGCATTCGGCGACGGCGGCGTAAAAGCCTGCGGTCTCGCCCGGGCGGGCGCAGCAGAGGCGGCCGGAGCGGTCGCTCAGCAGGTCGCCGCCATCGAGCATGTCGCGCGCCGATTCATTGCAGTGCAGCAGCGCGCCTTCGGCGCTGAGCACCAGCACCGCGCTGTCGGTCTTCTTGGCGACGGTCCACAACAGCGCGCTGGTCACCGCGGCCTGGGTTTCGCCGGACAGCTCGCGCAGGGCATCCTCGCGCAGCACCGGCCAGATCGCCTTGAGGATGTCGCCGCAATGGCTGTCATGCGGGCCGCCGCCGAGCTGCAGCGCGATCAGATCCTCGCTGCCGTCCTCGAAGGCGCAGGAGAACAGCGCCCAGCCGCGCCCGGCGGCCAGGTCCCGGACCAGATCCGGGTCCAGATGCTGCGGCAGCCGGGCCGCCAGCGCCTGCGCCGCGGCGCCGCCCGGGCGCCGCCGCTGCAATGCCCTGGCCGCGCCGGGATGCAGCTGGCGCCGCAGCGCCGCTGCGGCGGTGCCGGATCCGGCGGCCCCCAGGGCTGCATCACTGGTCAGCACCGGTGCCGTGCGGTGTCCCGGCTGCACCAGCGCCAATTGTGTCAGAGAAGATATTTGCCTTTGCAGAGCCTTAGAAAACAATAACCTGTCCGTTCGGGAAACGGACGTACCCAACATAACCATGTTGCCCCCCGGCATGACATAATGAATGTCTTGAGGGTAGCACGCCGGCCGCAGGGTCAAACCGGGCAGAGGGGGTACGCCAAAGGCAGGGCGGAGCAGGCGGCGGCGGGCAAAATACCACCATGGGGGTAGCCGGAGCGGGCGGATCGGGCGAATCGTTGAAACCCCAGGTTGTTATGCCGGTAAAATCAAATCTCTTAAAATTGCAGAAGCTGGATTGGAAACACAGCGTTTCCGCTTTGGGTACACTCCCTAGGGGGCAGCAGAGCCCAAGCGGATCGCGTGCAAAAACAGCCGGATAGAGCCAGACCCCCGGGGCCGCGCCCCCGCGGGCGGCCGAAAAGCACTGCGCCTGGAGGGGAAGTTTCTTAACAATAAAGGATAGATTCGCTACGGTTTATCCACAGCAATGCGCATCAGACGTGATTGAAGACCTGTGCGCGCGGCCTGGACCGGGGTGTTTTTCCCGGGCGTGTTCTGTATTTATCACGATCCGGAAACGGCGGCGCGGGGGTGCTGCCGGGACCCAGGCGGCAGCAAGCAGGCAGTATGTGTTCCGGGGGGCGGCAGCGCATTGCCAGTCCGGCGGTCTGCGGGGGCAGGCCCGCCGGAAAAGCACGCTCCAGGGGGACGGGCCGGATCAGGGATCCGGCATGTTACGAGTAAAGGAGTTTTTATGCCTGTTCACGTTGTGGGGGAAAGCAGGCTTCTCAGGGACATGTTTCTGACCATCTGTGAAGCAAACGACTATGAGACCGGGCGCTGCTGCGGCGCCCTGGCGGAATTGCCGCCGCTGAGCGCACAGGACATGGTGCTGTGCTACAGCCATGCCGCGGGCGCGGAGCTGCAGGAGGAGCTGCAGGCCTTCCGCAGCCGCAACGGCGCGGTGCCGCTGATCCTGATCACCGGCGACGGCTGCCCGGTCTCCGCCCAGCGGCAGCTCAGCCGCTATGCCGAGGCGGTGATCCCGGAGCGCAAATCGGCCGGCGCGCTGATCGCGGCGCTGCAGGTGGTGCAGGACGGCTACCGCATCGTGTTGTCCGGAGCGCCGGAGACGCGGAGCGGAGCGGAGCCGCCGGCCGGGGCGGCGGCGCCAGGCAGGGATGCGCCGGCCCGGCCGCAGCCGCGGCACGGGCTGTCGGACCGCGAGCAGCTGATCCTGGCCAAGCTCACGGAGGGCGCCACCAACAAGAGCATCGCCAATGAGCTGGGGATCTGCGAGGCGACGGTGAAAGTGCATCTGCGCGCCTGCTTCCGCAAGATCGGCGCCAAGAACCGCACCCAGGCCGCGCTCTGGGCCTCCGGGCAGCTGCCGCCGCCGGCGCCGCGCCACTGACCGCGCGAAGCCCGGGAGCAGCCGCAAGACCAGGCACAGGGACGGTACAAAAGGACAGGGCCTAAAGAACAGGCGCCCGGGCCCGGCAAGGGCCGCAGGCGCTGCTTGCCGGATGCGGGCGGGGCCGGGGCCCGCCGCATCCGGCCGGTGGGCAAAAGGGTTTCAGAAAACGTTTGCCAGGGCTTGCGGCGGAACCGGCGGAAATGGCCTGAACAGAGCCTGATTTCCGCACCTGCGGCTGCAGTTTATCCGCCGTGCCTCCGGCTAGATCCTGATCCTCCGTGCCTCCGGCACGAGCGCATTGATCTGCGCGATATGCTCCGGCAGGCAGCGGGTCAGGAAATCGTATTTCTCCACCGCATGGGCGCGGGCGGCTGCGCCGATCCGGGCATAGTCTCCGGGATTGGCCAGCACATCGGCAACCTGATCCGCCAGGGCCTCCGGGCTGAAGAAATCGACCAGCAGCCCGGTCTCGCCATGGGTGATCGCCTCGCGCACCGGCTCGACATCCGCCGCCACCACCGTCGCCTGCATCGCCATCGATTCCAGCAAGGACCAGCTGAGCACGAAGGGCATCGTCAGATAGATGTGGCAGCGGCTGATCTGGATGATCCGGGTCAGATCGTCATACGGCACCTTGCCGAGGAAATGCTCCCGGCTCCAGTCGACGCTATCGCCCAGCTCCTCCTCCATCTCGCCGCGCAAGCCGCCGGGGTGCTTGCTCTCGGCGCCGTAGGAGGTCTCGCTGCCGCCGATCATCAGAATGCGGGCATCGGGGCGCTGCGCCTGGATCCGCGGCAGCGCGCGCATCATGATGTGGAAGCCGCGGGCGCGCTCCATGTTGCGGGCAATATAGGTGACCACCTCGTCGCCGCGGGTGAGCGGCTTCTCCAGCCGCCCGAGGCTGACCGAGGCGCCGGGATCGGGGCCCAGCCGGTCGGTGCGGATGCCGTCATGGCACAGATACATGCGGTCATGGAAACTGGCCGGAAACCGGTCGCGCTGCCAGGCGGTGGGCACATGGCCCAGATCGACCTGTTCAATGCTGGCGTACGGAACAGTGTTGCGCGCCTCGGCAAAGAAATGGGCCTGGTCGTTGGCAGGGTTTTCGGGGTCAAACCCGACCAGCCCGCCGGTGGTGCGGTAGAAATACTCGAAGAAGCCGATCACCGGCACGTCCGGATAGGGGTCCTTGATGAACAAAAGCTCGCCCCAGCCGGTGTGGCCGATGATGATGTCGGGGGTGAAGCCCTGCGCCTTCAGCTCGCGCGCTGCCAGCGCCGCCCCCAGCCCCGCGCCGGCCGCCGCCTCCCAGTCCCTGGAGAGGCCGAAGGCATCCTTGGCGGGGGTGCGGAAGGGCTTGTAGGCCACGGTCCTGATGCCCGGCAGCTGCACGTCCCGGCGCTGGGTCAGAAAGACGATCTCATGGCCGCCCTGCGCCGCCAGCCAGGGGGCCAGCTCGCGGTACTGGCCGGGCATGTTCTGATGCACAAACAAAATCTTCATGAGGCATGCTTGCCGGGGCGGGGCAGGGGATGCAAGCGCGGGCGCGCGGCGGGCGGAGTTCTGCCCCGGCTGTTGCCCTGCCGCCAGCGCGGGGCTAGGAGTGGGCGCAGATTTGGATGCGATGATGCGAGGACGGAATGCAGGTTGAGGAAACAGGTCTGCCGGGGCTGAAGGTGCTGACGCCGGCGCGGTTCGGCGATGCGCGGGGGTTCTTCAGCGAAAGCTGGAACAAGCGGCGGATGCAGGAGGCCGGGATCGATCTGGATTTCGTGCAGGACAACCATTCGGTCTCGGCGGAGACCGGCACCCTGCGCGGCCTGCATTTCCAGTCGCCGCCCCATGCCCAGGACAAGCTGGTGCGCTGCGGCCAGGGCGCGCTGTTTGATGTGGCGGTGGATATTCGCAAGGGGTCGCCGTCTTACGGCCAGTGGTTCGGCATCGAGCTCAGCGCGGAAAACGGCAGGCAGCTCCTGGTGCCCAAGGGCTTCCTGCACGGGTTTGTCACAAGGGCGCCCGGCACCGAGGTGGTCTATAAATGCACCGATTACTACGCGCCGGAGTGCGACGGCGCGGTGGCCTGGGACAGCTGCGGCATTGACTGGGGGTTTGACGGCAGCCCGGTGCTCAGCGGAAAAGACGCCGCGGCGCCGGCCCTTGCGGATTTCGACAGCCCCTTTGTCTGGGAAGGATAAGATATGAAACTCCTCGCAACCGGAGGTGCGGTATGAAACTCCTCGTGACCGGCGGCGCCGGCTTTATCGGATCGGCGGTGGTGCGGCTGGCCATCGCCCGCGGCCATCAGGTGGTGAACCTCGATGCGCTCACCTATGCGGCCTGCCTGGACAATGTGGCGGAAGCGGCTGAAAGCCCGGACTATGCGTTTGAGCAGTGCGATATCCGCGACCGCGCCGCATTAGACACTGTTTTTGAGCGCCCCAAGCCGGATGCGGTGATGCATCTGGCGGCCGAAAGCCATGTGGACCGGTCGATCGACGGGCCGGGCGATTTCATCGAGACCAATATCACCGGCACCTTCAACATGCTGGAGGCGGCGCGCAAATACTGGACCCAGGCGGGCAAGCCGGACACTTTCCGCTTCCACCATATCTCAACGGACGAGGTCTACGGCTCTCTGCCCGCCGATCCGTCGGTGCAGTTCACGGAAGACACATCCTACGATCCGCGCTCGCCCTATTCGGCATCGAAGGCCGCCAGCGACCATCTGGTGCGCGCCTGGGCCGAGACCTACGGGCTGCCGGTGGTGCTGACCAACTGCTCCAACAACTACGGGCCCTATCACTTCCCCGAAAAGCTCATTCCGGTGGTGATCCTGAATGCGCTGGCGGGCAAGGAACTGCCGATCTACGGCGACGGCTCCAACGTGCGCGACTGGCTCTATGTCGAAGACCACGCCGATGCGCTCCTTTTGGTGGTGCAGCAGGGCGCGTTGGGCCGCTCCTACAATATCGGCGGCGAGAACGAGCGGTCGAACCTGGAGCTGGTCAATACGCTGTGTGAAATCCTGGACCAGAAGCGCCCGCGCGCGGACGGCAAGTCCTACAAGGACCAGATCACCTTTGTCACCGACCGCCCGGGCCATGACGCGCGCTATGCCATCGATCCCAGCCGCATCCGCGAGGAGCTGGGCTGGCGGCCTTCGGTGACGGTGGAGGAAGGGCTGGAGAAAACCGTGCAGTGGTATCTCGACAATGAGCCCTGGTGGCGCGCCCTGCAGGACCGCGACGGCGTCGGCCAGCGGCTGGGCACCGGCAAGTGAGCCGGCCGGGCCGGCGGCCATGCTGACTGCGCATCTGCCGTCCGGCTATGTGCTGGCGCGGCTGGCGCCTGAGGGGCACCGGCTCTTGCTGCCGGCCGCCCTGATTGGCGCGGTGCTGCCGGATTTCGACATGCTGTGGTTTTACCTCGTGGACCAGGGCGGCATTCATCATCACCGCTACTGGGTGCATGTGCCTGCTTTCTGGGCCCTGGTTGCGGCTCTGGCATTGCCGGTTCTGGCTCTGCGGGTCCGCGTCCTGCTGGCCCCGGGGCTGGTGTTTTTTGCCGCCCTCTTTTTGCATCTGGTGCTGGACACCATCGGCGGCGGCATCCTCTGGGGCGCGCCGTTCAATGACCGCCTTTATACGCTGGTGGAAGTGCCCGCGAGCCAGCCCCATTGGGTGCTTTCCTTCCTGCTGCACTGGACCTTTCTGCTGGAACTGGGCATCTGGGCTTCAGCCTTGTATCTGTGGCGCAAAGGGAGGCGCATATGATCCTAGTATTCGGCAAGACCGGCCAGCTGGCCCGCGAACTGGCGGCGGATGAAACCGTCACCTGCCTGGGCCGCGATCAGGCGGATCTGAGCAACCCGGCAGCCTGTGCCGCCGCGATCCGGCAGGCGCAGCCGCAGGCGGTGATCAATGCCGCCGCCTATACGGCTGTGGACAAGGCCGAGAGCGAAGAGGCGCTGGCCAGCGTGATCAACGGCGCAGCCCCCGGCGCGATGGCGGCGGCCTGTGCGGAACTGAGCATTCCCTTTGTCACCGTCTCCACCGACTACGTCTTTGACGGCAGCGGCGATGCGCCCTGGCAGCCGGGGGATGCCACCGCGCCGGTGAACGCCTATGGCCGCTCCAAGCTGGCAGGTGAGGAGCTGGTGCGCGCCGCGGGCGGGGTTCATGCGGTCTTGCGCACCTCCTGGGTGGTGTCGGCGCATGGCAACAACTTTGTCAAAACCATGCTTCGCTTAGGGAAAGAGCGCGAGCGGCTGACCATCGTTGCCGATCAGATCGGGGCGCCGACGCCGGCGCGGGACATCGCGGCGGCCTGCCTTGCGATGGTGCAGCAGCTGATCAAGGACCCGGGCAAATCCGGCATCTATCATTTTGCAGGCCAGCCGCAGACCAGCTGGGCGGATTTCGCGCGCGAGATCTTTGCCCGGGCGGATGTGGCGTGCGCGGTGGAGGACATCCCCACCTCCGCCTATCCCACGCCGGCGGCGCGGCCCCTGAACTCACGGCTCGATTGCGCCGCATTAGACACTGTTTTTGGCATCCCGCAGCCGGACTGGCGGCTGGGGTTGAATGATATTCTGAAGGATTTGGGAGAATTGGCATGACGGCACGTAAGGGCATCATCCTGGCTGGCGGCTCCGGCACCCGGCTCTATCCGATCACCATGGCGGTCTCCAAGCAGCTGCTGCCGCTCTATGACAAGCCGATGATCTACTATCCGCTGTCTGTCCTGATGCTGGCGGGCATC
>JABXIA010000399.1 GCA_013373325.1 Paracoccaceae bacterium | reverse complement strand
GCTCTTCCAGATCGACATAGCTGAAAAGCGATCCGCTCGCTTCGTCCGTCCCGCGCATCACCAACCCCCGCCGAAATTGTGCTGAGGGTGAATCATGTTCCTCAGGCCGCGTCGAGAGCAGACTTCTTCAGCAGCCTGCTAGGACTGGCGGAGCAGCTCCGCCACCCAGGCGGGGACAGTTTCGCTGGCCGGGCCGAAACGGCGCTCTGCAAAGCGGGAAGCGGTGGCCGACGGCTCCAGGTTCAGCTCCACCGTATAGGCGCCTGCCAGATGCGCCTCATCGACAAAGGCCGCGGCGGGGTAAACCTCGCCCGAGGTGCCGATGGCGGCAAACAGATCCGCCCCGGCCAGATGCGCATAGATCTCCTCCATGAAATACGGCATCTCACCGAACCAGACCACGTCGGGCCGCCCGGCAGGGGCCGCGCAGGCAGGGCAGGGCTGGCCGGTTTGCATTTCCATCGGAGCAGCCCAGCGGTGGCTGCAGGCGGCACAAAGCGCGCCTGCCAGGGTGCCATGCATGTGCAGGACCTCGTTAGCGCCGCCGGCCTCATGCAGCCCGTCGACGTTCTGGGTGACAATCACCACTTCTCCCGGATGCTCCCGCTGCAGCCGCGCCAGCGCCTGATGGCCCGGGTTGGGATCTGCGCCCGCTGCCTGAACGCGCCGCGCATTGTAGAAGCCATGCACCAGGTCCGGATTGCGGGCAAAGCCTTCGGGCGTTGCCACATCCTCGATCCGGTGCTGCGCCCAGAGGCCGCCTTCGTCGCGGAAGGTGCCCAGACCGCTTTCAGCGGAAATCCCGGCGCCGGTCAGGATCACGATCTTCCGGCTGCTCTTTCCCATCGCTGCAGAACCTCCTATCACTGGCCCTGTCCAGCAGGAGCCATGACCCAATGCCTACCCGTATTCTGTTTGTCTGCCTAGGAAACATCTGCCGCTCCCCGGCGGCCGAGGGTGTGTTCCGTGCGCTGAGCCCGGATGCCGAGACTGACAGTGCCGGCACCGCGTCCTACCACGTGGGTGAGCCGCCCTACGGTCCGATGCAGGCGGCAGCAACGGCGCGGGGGCTGGATATATCGGACCTGCGCGCGCGGCAGTTCCGGCGCGGCGATTTCGAGGCTTTCGACCTGATCATCGCCATGGATGACAGCAACCTGGAGAACATCGAGGCGCTGCGCCCCGCGGGCAGCGAAACACCGGTGCGCCTGTTCACCGACTACGTCCCGGAAACCGGTGCGGATCATGTGCCGGATCCCTATTACACCCGCGACTTCGACGGCTGCCTGGACCTGATCGAACAGGCTGCCCAGGGTCTCAAGGCGGCGCTGTAGTTATTCGCCTATCACCCGGAAACCGCCCGCCAGGAACGGCATCTGCTGTACCGCCGGGTCAATCATATGGCTCTGCACCAGGCGGCGCACGGTCTCCGCCACATCCCGCGGCACCCGGTCGGCCCAGTCGGCCGCGGTGAACAGCGAGATCGTCCGCGACATCTCTCCAAACGGCAGCGGGAAGGCGTCGATCTGGTCGTGGAAGCGGCCTGCGCGCATGTAGCCCAGCGGCGTAGTGATGGCCCAGCCGATCCGCCGTGCCACCATTGCCATCAGCGCCAGATGCGAGCCGACCTCGAACCGGTCTTCGAACTCCAGCTTCTGGCGGCTCAGCAGCCCCTCGATCTGCTGCGAGATCAGCTGCTCGCGGGCATAACGCAAGAACGGCAGGTCCTGCAGCTGATCCGCCGCCTGCGCCGCGTCTGAGACCGCGCCGCGCGGTGCCACCAGAATGAAGGGATCGCGCACCAGCGGGTATTCCACCAGCCCCTCGTGCACGCCTCCGGCAGTGGCGGCGATGGCGATATGCAGCTCCCGTGCTTCCATCGCCCGCACCACGTCGTGGCTGGAGGCGGTGATCATCTTGAACCGGCATTGCGTCAGGCTATCCGCAAGAATAGTGGCCAGCCGCGGTGTCAGATCATTGTCGAAATCATCAATCAGGCCGATCGACAGCGCCTGCAGGTGGGTCAGGTCCATCACTGTCAGCTCGCTCTGGGCCAGCCGCAGCTCGCCCAGCACCGCCTCGGTCCGGGCCAGGAAACTGCGCCCTGCGGCAGTCAGCACCATCGGCCGGCGGCCATGGTCGATCAGTTCGCTGTCCAGCGCCTTTTCCAGGTTCCGCATCTGCTGGCTGACGGCCGGCTGGCTCAGCCCGGTCATCTCAGCGGCCTGCGCCACGGAGCCGGTCTTGGCCAGCGCCTCAAACACTTCCAGCCCGCGTAAGGAAACGCCCTTGATCAACATGTCAACTGCTCCAATACCTTAGGCCGTTCTTTGCGGTTTGGGGCAGCGCTGGTCAAGGGTGGCAATGCCGCAGTCTTTCCCCCTTGCGAAAATGCCGCAGCGCGGATGCATCAATGAAAAAGGCGCCCCGCAGGGCGCCTTCAGCAAAGGTGATTGTGCCGCCGCCTCAGCCGCAGCTGCGTGCCGCGTGGTCGCCAAAGGCCTTGTAACGCAGCCACAGCCGCTCGTCGCTGCGGTTGGAGGACTGGCGCACCACCTGGGCCTGATGCGGATCGGCAAACCACTTGGAGACGGTCTTGCGCTCCGATGCGGTCAGGCTGACGTTGGCCACCTTCTGGATGCAGTTGCAAAGCGAAGGCGAGGCCGCGGTGCGGTCCGACTGCCGGCAGGCGCGCTCAATCGAACCCGCCTCAGCACCCGCGGGTGCCAGTGCTGCAAGAAATCCAGCGCATAGCGCGGTGGTCAGGAAAGTTTTCATCTGCTCATGCCCCGTTCTTGGCAAGCGGGTCTGATGCCCGCGGAATTGGCCATAGTATGGCGCAATCCGGCGCCGTTTTCAATCGTGGTAAACGGGGGATGAAGGCGGCTGGAGCGCCGCCTTCCGCGGCCCTCCAGCGCCGGGGCCGCTCAGGTCTGGTTCGGCCCGCGCATCGCGCGGACGGCCTGGCGGACGGCCTTCCAGTCTGCCGCCTCGCTGTCCTTTCCGGCTTCCTGGCAGGCGCGCATCTTCTGCGCGGCCTCGGCCTCAGCCTTGTCGCCATGCGCGCTGTAGAGCGCGCGGGCATATTCAGCGGCTTTGATTGCATCCATGCGGATCGTCCTCCTTTGCTGGTGTCTTCCGTCACAGGGGCGCGCGTCTCGCGGTACGGATGCAGTATAGCGCATTTTGCGCAGCCGTGCAGGAGGCGCGGAGAATTGGCCGGGTTTTGGCAGCGGGGCGCGGCGGGCAGGGGCCGTCCGCGCCCCGCCGCCGGCCGAGTGTTCCCGGCCGCCTGCGCCGGAGGGATGCGCCAGGCGCCCGCGCTCTACCCTGCGGCGGCGGCGCAGGTTTTGCACAGCGGCGCGGCGGGCAGCAGGTCCAGCCGGGCCTCCGAAATCCGCTCGCCGCACGCCGCGCAGAGGCCATAGGTGCCCGCCTTGATCCGGTCCAGCGCAGCGTCGATCCGGCGCAGCTCGTCCAGTTCGGCGTTGCCGAGGCTTTCCAGCACCTCGTCGCCCTGGCGTTCCGACGCGCGGTCCTCCCAGTCCTGCGGCATCGGCGCATCCAGCGTGTGCTCAACCTCGCTCAGATGCCCGGTCAGCTCGGCGCGGCGCGCCTCCAGCGCCTGTTTGCGGGTCGATAGGTCCATGGCTCTGCCTCCTCGTGATTGTGCGCCCGAAGCCTAGCCCGGCGCGCACCTCACGGCCTTGACCTCGCTCAACCGCATCAAAGCCTCTGGCCGGCGCCCCAATGGCTTGCTAGACATTTTGCCAACAGAGAGAGCAGATTTGAGGAGTAACCGGAATGATGCGGATTTTTGCCTGCGCGCTGATGCTGCTGGGGCTGGCAGCCTGCGAGACCGCCAAGGGCGCAGGGCGCGACATTTCCAAGGCCGGCAACGCCATCAGCGGCGCCGCGCAGGACGTGCAGAACAGCTTCTGAGCGGCCCGGCCCCGGGAGCAGCTGCAAACATGAAAAAACGCCCGGTGTCCCGCCGGGCGTTTTTCTGTTTCGGGCCGGGGTGTCAGATGCCCAGCATCGCCTTGGCTTCCGCCAGGGCCGCAACCGAACTGGCATGATCGCCGCTGTCATGCAGGCTCTGCCCCTCGTCGCGCAGTTCCTGAACGGTTGCCAGATCCGCCTCCGACAGTTCGGTGCCCGCGGCCAGCGCGGCGTCGATGGCGGCAATGTCGGCGGGGCATTGCCCGGCCAGGAGCGGCGACGCCAGGAGGGTGATCGCGGCGGCTAAAGTCAGGTGTTTCATAGTGTTATCCTCCCCAGATGAACAAGGTTGAGGATAACACGGAACGGGTGCGTTTTCAGGCGGAGAGTTGCGCCGCCGCGGCGGATGGGCGGAGAGTGGCGCACATAGGTTTAGAGAGGAGCGGCGGTTGGCCGACAGCGTAGGGCAAGCCTGCCTGCATAATAGACATTGCCTGACATCAGATCAGCACGCGGAGGGCAGCGCCCGCCCCGTGGGGGGCGGGACGGGCGCTGCCCGGTCTGGCGACCGGGCGGAAAATCCGCCACGCCCTCCTTCAGCAACACCGACCAACAAGAACAGACGCGAACACGTCAATAATTTGCGTTTACACAGGTTGACGAGTTCAGTTGATGCATTCATACTTCAAAACCACGAGCAGGAGGCGATTCCAGTGAACTACTCTGCCGAGGAACTTGAAAAATTCTTAGACCACTTGGCCACAAAGGGCTTGATGCCCAAACCAACTGTTGTGGCCAGAAAGGGTGCTTGCTCCAAAATGTTGTCCATTTTGGACGACTCCGAAAAGAGCGATGTGAGAGAGATTGACCTTGATGAGCTCACCAGCCGCTTCATCAACCTCAATGGGACCGACTATACGCCAGACAGTCTCAAGACGTACAAATCAAGGGTTTCTAAGTCCATTGAAGACTTCATACGCTATAAGCTTGACCCTTTGGGCTTCAAAGTGAAGCAACCTGCAGCCAAAAAAACAAATGCAAAACAGAGCACTGAGACACTTCAAGCTCAGCCGACAACAACTACAAGCCTCCCGCCTTCGCCACCAACTCCAGACACACAGGCAGCTGCCACCACCAATCAACCAAGTGGATTGACGCTACCTATACCGATTAGACAGGACCTAGTGATCCAAGTTATTGGCCTTCCATACGATCTTAAACAAGTGGAAGCGCAAAAAATCGCTAACGTCATTTTGGCGATGGCAGCGTCAAATGAATTTTAGGCTTCGGCAACGCCGAAGCCTAAAAATCTGTATCGTGCACACAAAAGGGACTCGACGATGCAGAGCCCTTCGCAGACCGATCCCAGAACTAGAGACTCTCAGGATAGGTTTAAAGTTGCGAATTGGCAATATACGCCCCTTGAGAAAGGAAAAGCAAAATGAGCATCGAAGTGCCGCCAGGTAAAAAGCTCATCTTCCGCAAATGGCGCACTTGCCCAGTAACAGGCAAGCGCATCTACGCGAAAACAGTGTTCCCCATGCTTGTCGACGACGTGAGATAGGCTGTGCTGTTTGGTGAACCCAGAGCGCTTTAGGCACTCCTTGGGTTCACCACTTTTTCTATCCGCCCTTGCTATTTTGATCTCAGTTAGGGGCACTGGCTTCTATGGCAAATCCAGTCTTTCAATATGGGTAACCGTCCCTAATAAAAGCCGCTTTCAAAATTGTCGGATTTCTACCGGGCCCCACCTGCCCTGCCCGGCTGGACGGGCGCTGCCCGGCCTCTCGGCCGGGCGGGACTTTGGCAATCGCCAAAAACAGAAAACGGGGCCGAAGCCCCGTCTTGCAACTGTTATTTGGGTGTTTCCGCCGCAGAACGCTGGGGTGGGGGCACGCAAATGGCTGCGCCAACCGCTTTCGCCCGCGCGCCCTCGGAAATGGACAGCCTCAGCTGTCCATTTTGAGGGCGGAAATAAACGCTTCCTGCGGGATATCCACCTTGCCGAACTGGCGCATCTTCTTCTTGCCCGCTTTCTGCTTGTCCAAGAGCTTCCGCTTCCGGGTGGCGTCGCCGCCGTAGCATTTGGCGGTCACGTCCTTGCGCAGGGCTGAAAGGGTCTCGCGGGCGATCACCTTGCCGCCGATGGCGGCCTGGATCGGGATCTTGAACATGTGGCGCGGGATCAGCTCCTTGAGCTTCTCGCACATCGCCCGGCCGCGCATCTCGGCCCGGTCGCGGTGCACCATGGTGGAGAGCGCATCGACCGGCTCGTCATTCACCAAGACCGACATCTTCACGAGGTTGTCCTCGCGGTAGCCGGTCATCTGGTAGTCGAAGGAGGCATAGCCCTTGGTCACTGATTTCAGGCGGTCGTAGAAGTCGAACACCACCTCATTGAGCGGCAGGTCATAGACCACCATGGCGCGGGAGCCGGCGTAGGACAGGTCCATCTGGATGCCGCGGCGGTCCTGGCAGAGCTTCAGCACGTCGCCGAGGTATTCGTCCGGCACCAGGATGGTCGCCTTGATGCGCGGCTCCTGGATGTGGTCGACCTTGGAGGGGTCGGGCATGTCGGCGGGGTTGTGCAGTTCGATCATCTCGCCGGGCTCGTTATCCTTGCCCTTCATGTAGACGTGATAGATCACGCTTGGCGCGGTGGTGATCAGCTCGATGTTGTATTCGCGTTCGATCCGGTCGCGGATCACCTCCAGGTGCAACAGCCCGAGGAAGCCGCAGCGGAAGCCAAAGCCGAGGGCGGCGGAGGTTTCCATCTCGAAGGAGAAGGAGGCGTCGTTCAGCGCCAGCTTGTCGATGGCATCGCGCAGGTCCTCGAATTCGGCGGAGTCGACCGGGAACAGGCCGCAGAACACCACCGGCTGGGCGGGTTTGAAGCCCGGCAGCGCCACCTCGCAGCCGCCCCGGTCATTGGTGATGGTGTCGCCGACGCGGGTGTCGCGCACCTGCTTGATCGAGGCGGTGAGGAAGCCGATCTCACCCGGGCCCAGCTCGTCCACCACCTGCATGGCGGGGCGGAACACGCCGATGCGGTCGACGTGGTGCAGGGTGTTGTTCGACATGAACTTGACCCGCATCCCCTTTTTCAGGACGCCGTCCATGATGCGGACCAGCACGATCACGCCGAGGTAGCTGTCGTACCACGAGTCCACCAGCATCGCCTTCAGCGGCGCGTCGCGGGTGCCCTCGGGCGCGGGCAGGTGCTGGACGATGCTTTCCAGCGTTTCGCGGATGCCCTGGCCGGTCTTGGCCGAGACCTGGATGGCGCCGGTGGCGTCGATGCCGATCACATCCTCGATCTGTTCCGCCACCCGGTCGCAGTCCGATGCCGGCAGGTCGATCTTGTTCAGGACGGGAACGATCTCATGATCCGCATCAATCGCCTGGTAGACGTTGGCCAGCGTCTGCGCCTCCACCCCTTGGGTCGAGTCGACCACCAGCAGCGAGCCCTCAACCGCGCGCATGGAGCGGGAGACCTCATAGGCAAAGTCGACGTGGCCGGGGGTGTCGATCAGGTTCAGCACATAGGTCTCGCCGTTCTGCGCGGTATAGTCGATGCGCACGGTGTTGGCCTTGATGGTGATCCCGCGCTCGCGCTCGATGTCCATGGCGTCGAGCAGCTGTTCCTTCATATCGCGGTCCTTCACCGTTCCGGTCTCCTGGATGAGCCGGTCAGCGAGGGTGGATTTGCCATGGTCGATATGGGCGACGATGGAGAAATTGCGGATGTGAGCGAGGTCAGTCATGCT
>JABXIA010000319.1 GCA_013373325.1 Paracoccaceae bacterium | reverse complement strand
GTGGTCTTGCCGTGGTCAACGTGGCCAACGGTGCCGATGTTGACGTGCGGTTTATTACGTTCAAACTTTTCCTTAGCCATTGCTTAGGCGCCCTTTTGAAATGAGGGGTCGCTTGCCGACCCGGTTTCCTCTGCGCCGGCGGATTATTTGGTTTGCCGGCAAAAATCAACCCGTTCCTGCTTGACAGAAGCGGTTTTCCCGAAGCTCAGCCAGCCGGCTGCTCCTCTGCCGCAGCCGCGCCTGCGCCGGTGGCGGAGTCCGCCGCCGTGCGCGGGGCAAACCAGCCTTCCGCTTCGTGCTGCCCGGCCATCCATTCCTCGACCTTGTCGGCGATATTGATGGCAAGGCCCTGGATCTGCTCCTCCTTGGTGCGGGCATGGCCGGAGCCCAGGAGGGCGCTTTCGCCGGTGGTGCTTTCGAAGATTTCCATCTGGTGCTTCTTGGCCAGGAATTTCTTCTGCGCAACGTCATAGACAAAGACGTTCACCACCACCGCGCTTTTCGGTGAAAACAGCACCGGCACGCCGGGCGGCGCCAGCATAAACCCCTCGAGCGTCACCGCAACGTCGTATTCCTGGGCGCCCTGGTAGCGGCGCAGGCGGGTGTTCAGCGCGTTTTCGATCGGCGCGGTCCATTCGCTGTGATCGGCGTCGCGCGACAGCGGCCATTGCAGCGCCTTGTCGGTGTAGACGTGGGTCACCCGGGCCTGGAAGGCGCCCAGATCCTCCGGCGCCTCGTTCAGCTGGGTTTCACCGCAGGCGGTGAGCAGGGCCAAAGAGGCAAAAAAGGCGATAATCCGGGACATATGAAATCTCTCTAAGTCTCTCTCAGGGAACGCGGCGGCGCAGGAAAACGGCGGGAAGCCTTGGGATATCAAGGCCGCCGCCTGGATCATTTGAACTTGTAGTTGCGCGGGAAGCCG
The DNA here is from genome assembly GCA_013373325.1 of Paracoccaceae bacterium. GTDB lineage: Bacteria > Pseudomonadota > Alphaproteobacteria > Rhodobacterales > Rhodobacteraceae > Leisingera. The sequence goes on along the minus strand of JABXIA010000319.1, from coordinate 2,017 downwards.
TGCGGCGGGCGCTTGCCCACCCCGGCGCGCTTGCCCAGCCACTGGCTGAGGTCGGCCTCGTGGCGGGTCTTGCCGCCACCCATTTCCCAGCGCAGGCCGTCATCCCAGTTGAAGGTGGTGATGTCCGAGAGGCCGCCGTCCAGTTCCAGCGAGCCCTGCTTGCCGCGGGCCATGTTGTATTTCTGCAGCCGCACGCCCTTGCCGCGGGTCAGCTCGGGCATTTCCTCGACCGCGAAGACCAGGAGCTTGCCGTTCTCGGAGACGATGGCGACGTGGTCGCCCTCCACCGGGATACAGAACTTGGCGCGCTCGTCGTCCTTGACGTTCAGCACCTGCTTGCCGCTGCGGGTCTGGGCGACGATTTCCTTTTCGGCGCAGATGAAGCCGTTGCCGGCATCCGAGGCAACCAGCAGGCGGCCGTCGGGGTTGTGGATCATCAGACCGACGATCTCTGCCTCGTTCGGCAGGTCGACCATCAGGCGCAGCGGTTCACCCATGCCGCGGCCGCCCGGAAGGTTGGCCGCCGACAGGGTGTAGAAACGGCCGTTGGAGCCGAACACCAGCAGGCGGTCGGTGGTTTCGGCGTGGAAGATGAAGCGCGGGCCGTCGCCGTCCTTGAACTTCAGCTCGCGGTTCAGGTCGATGTGGCCGGTCATCGCCCGGATCCAGCCCATCTGGGAGCAGACCACGGTGATCGGCTCGCGGTCGATCATCGCTTCCCGCGGCACGTCTTCGACCTCGCCCGCCTCGGCAAACAGCGTGCGGCGGGCGCCGCCGGCGTAGTCCTTGCCGAACTGCTTCTTGGTGTCCTTCAGCTGCTCGGAGATGCGCGACCATTGCAGGTCCTCGGAGGCCAGCAGTTCGACCAGCCCGGCGCGCTCCTCGCGCAGGGCATCGCGTTCGCGGACCAGTTCGATCTCTTCCAGCTTGCGCAAGGACCGCAGGCGCATGTTGAGGATCGCCTCGGCCTGCACCTCGGTCAGCTCGCCCGTGCCGGGAGCCGGGGTGACATATTCCGCCTCGGTGAAGGCGCGCGGGTGGTCCTTGCTCCAGTCCTCGCGGATCAGGGCGGCCTTCGGGTCCTCGTCATAGCGGATGATGTCGATCACCCGGTCGAGGTTCAGGAAGGCGATGATGAAGCCTTCGAGCACCTCCAGCCGGTGGTCGATCTTTTCCATCCGGTGGCGCGAGCGGCGCTGCAGCACGTCGCGGCGGTGATCAAGGAAGGCGCGCAGCACCTCCTTCATCGAGCAGACCTTGGGGGTCACACCGTCGATCAGCACGTTCATGTTGAGCGAGAAGCGGATTTCCAGGTCCGAGTTGCGGAACATCATGTTCATCAGAACCTCTGGGTCCACGTTCTTGGACTTGGGTTCCAGGATGATGCGGATGTCGTCCGCCGATTCGTCGCGCACATCGGCGAGGATCGGCACCTTCTTGGTCTGGATCAGCTCGGCGATTTTCTCGATCAGCTTGGACTTCTGGACCTGATAGGGGATCTCGGTAACGACGATCTGCCACTGGCCGCGGCCCAGGTCCTCGACCTCGTGCTTGCAGCGCAGGCGGAAGGAGCCGCGTCCGGTGCTGTAAGCCTTGGCGATGTTTTCCTTGGGCTCGACGATGATGCCGCCGGTGGGGAAGTCCGGGCCGGGCACGTAGTTCAACAGCGTGTCGTCGCGCGCGTCCGGCGTCCTGATCAGATGCAGGCAGGCGTCGATCAGCTCTGCGATATTATGCGGCGGTATGTTGGTCGCCATGCCCACAGCGATGCCGGCCGCGCCATTGGCGAGGATGTTCGGGAAGGTCGCGGGCAGCACCGCCGGTTCGGTCAGGCGGCCGTCGTAGTTGTCGCGGAAATCGACCGAATCCTCGTTGAGGCCTTCCAGCATCGCCTCGGCCACGAAGGTCATCCGCGCCTCGGTGTAGCGGGAGGCCGCCGGGTTGTCGCCGTCGATGTTGCCGAAGTTGCCCTGGCCGTCCACCAGCGGATACCGGACGTTGAAATCCTGCGCCAGGC
>JABXIA010000401.1 GCA_013373325.1 Paracoccaceae bacterium | reverse complement strand
GTGCGCGGCTTGCCGGTGGCGATCGGGTACCCGACGGTGGGCACGCGCACGTCGTGCAGGGTGCCGCCGTGGGTCTGGGCCGCGGCCACCAGGTCGCCCTCGTCGCGCAGCAGGTTGTGCAGGCCGGATGCCAGGTCATAGCCCATTTCCAGCGCTTCGATCAGCACTTCCTTCCAGGCCTGGGAAATCACGCCGCCGCGGTTGGCAACGCCGATCACCAGGGTCTTGGCGCCGGCTTCCTTGGCTTCGGCCAGGGTCAGGTCCTTCAGGCCCAGGTCGGCACCGCAGCCCGGCAGGCGGATCTGGCCAACAGCGTGATCAGGGCGCCAGTCACGGATGCCGATGGCAACCTTGGCGGCCAGCATATCGGGCGCGTCGCCCAGGAACAGCAGATAAGGGGTTTCGATCATGGCGGGTTTCCTCTTCACTCTTGCCGGTGAGTTTGCGAAGTTTCCCGCACAAGTTCATACCTATTCCGCTGCCCGTCGCTGCTGGCGCGCAAGAACCTCCTGAAGTTTTGTCAATTTGCAGAAGATTTCTGCGTTATGTCACCATTGCTGACATTATTTTCCTCCTCCAGCCAGGATTCGGCCTGAAGCACCCCGGTTTGGGGCGCGCCAAGCACCGCAATCGCCTGCTGGGAGCCGGTTTCCTCCGGCGCATCGGCCTGCGTGCGCCGCAACGCAGCAACGCCTGCAACCATAAAACACAGGGCTGCAAGCAGGATCAGCAATCCATTTCCGTCAGCAATGCTGACCATATTCGGGGCCGCCAGCGTGCCTCCGAACTGGCCGACGTTCAAAAGGAACACCATCGCGCCGCTGGCAGGCACGATCTGCGCCGGTTTCAGCTGGTCGTTGGCATGGGCGGAGCAGACCGCATACATCGGCAGGCTTGCGCCTGCGAGCACTGCAAAGCCGATCACCAGCGCTTGCGGCGTGGGGGTCGCCAGCATCCACAGGCAGGCCGCGGCGCCGATGACGCCGAGCCCCATCAATACCAGCCGCCGGTCGGTCTTGTCGCTGATCCAGCCGACCGGGTACTGCACCACGGCGCCGACCACCATTGCCACCACCAGAACGCCTGAGGCCTCAGCCGGGCTCATCCCGCGCGACAGCGCATAAAGGGGCAGTGCAATGAACCAGCCGGCCACGGCGGTTGCGCTCACCAGATTGCCAAGCACCGCCATCGGCGACACGCGGTACAGTTTGCGCACCGGCATCCGGTCCGGCACCTCATACTCGGGCGCCTTGTTGCCGGACAGCAAGAGCGGCACGATCGACAGCGAGATCAGGATCGACACCGCCCCGAACAACAGGTTGCCGCTGGGGTCCGGCAGCGCCACCAGCGCGGTGCCGATGGCAGGGCCAGCCATCCAGATCATGAAATAGATCGACAGGATCTGCGCCCGGTTGCTGTTTTCCGATTTCGCCTGCAGCCAGCTTTCGGTGATCACATACATGCCGGGATAACAAACCCCGGCCAGGAACCGCATCGCCGACCAGGAATAGGGGTCGGAGGTCAAAAGATGCAGGATCGCCGAGATCGACACCAGCGAAGCCAGTGCCGAAAACGCCCGGATATGGCCCACCTTGGCCACCATCCCCGGCGCCATCACCGTGCCCAGCAGGGCACCGGCCGGATAGGCCGACTGCATGATCGAAATGGTGAGGTCGGAGAAGCCAAGCCCCGCGCCCCGGATTGTCAGCAGGGTGACCAGAAGCCCGTTGGCCACCATCAGCATCAGCATGCCCAGAAACAGGGCCCAGTTTTCAATGAATGCACGTCTCATGCCCGGGTGCTCGCACAGGCTCCCTGCCGGTTCGCGCCTGTTTGCGGCAATGTTTCCGGCGCCGCATCGCAGCGGTACTTTCTGCATGTGCAAAATCCCCTTGCACATGCTCGCGCAACTTTCTAACACTTCACCCCAGCAGAATTGAAACGTCATTACCCGGAGGATTGCCCCATGAGCTTCCGCATCCAGCCCGCCGCCCCGGCGCGCCCCAACCGCTGCCAGCTGTTCGGCCCCGGCTCCAAAGTGAAGCTGTTCGAGAAGATGGCGGCCTCGGCAGCGGATGTCATCAACCTCGACCTGGAGGATTCGGCGGCGCCGGATGACAAGGACCAGGCCCGCGCCAATGTGATCGAGGCGATCAACAGCGTCGACTGGGGCAATAAATACCTGTCGGTGCGGATCAACGGGCTCGACACGCCCTACTGGTACCGCGACGTGGTGGACATTCTGGAACAGGCCGGCGAGCGGCTGGACCAGATCATGATCCCCAAGGTGGGCTGCGCCGAGGACGTTTACGCGGTAGACGCGCTGGTCACCGCCATCGAACGCGCCAAGGGCCGCAGCAAGCCGGTGTCCTTTGAGGTGATCATCGAATCCGCGGCGGGCATCGCCCATGCGGAGGAGATCGCCAAATCCTCTCCCCGCCTGCAGGCGATGTCGCTGGGCGCTGCGGACTTTGCCGCCTCGATGGGGATGCAAACCACCGGCATCGGCGGCACCCAGGAGAACTACTACATGATCCGCGAGGGCCAGAAACACTGGTCCGACCCGTGGCACTGGGCGCAGGCCGCCATCGTCGCCGCCTGCCGCACCCATGGCATCCTGCCGGTCGACGGGCCCTTCGGCGACTTCTCGGACGAGGACGGCTATATCGCGCAGGCGAAACGCTCTGCGACGCTGGGCATGGTCGGCAAATGGGCGATCCACCCCAGCCAGATCGCGCTGGCCAACCAGGTCTTCACCCCGTCGGATGAGGCGGTGGCCGAAGCCCGCGAGATCCTGGCGGCAATGGAAGAGGCCAAGGCCTCCGGCGCCGGCGCAACCGTTTACAAGGGCCGTCTTGTGGACATCGCCTCGATCAAGCAGGCTGAGGTGATTGTGGCGCAGGCCGAGCTGATCGCGGGCAGCTGACGCCGGTCCGCGGCTTAAGGTTTCAAGGGCGTCCCTAGGGGGCGCCCTTTTTGATTGGAGAGAAAGATGCCGGATTTGACCTTGCTGCATACGGCTGAGGCGCATGTGGAAACCTTTCGCGCCCTGGCGCTTTTATTGGCACCGGGGGCGGATCTGGACCAGCAGGTGCACGCCGATTGGCTGGAGCGGGCACAAAGCGGGATTGATGCCGCGCTTAATGCCGAGATTGCCGAGACCATTGAGGCCGCGGACGGGCCGGTCTTGTGTACCTGCACCACGCTTGGCCCGGCGGCGGAAAAGGCGGGGGCTACCCGCATCGACTGGCCGATGATGCAGGAAGCAGCGCGCACCGGCGGGCCGGTGCTGATGGCCTATTGCCTGGAGAGCACCGCCGGGCCTTCGGAAGCGCTGCTGCGCCGCGCCTTCGGGCCAAGCGACCCGGCGCTTACCTGCCTGGATCTGGGCCAGCACTGGCCGCTGTTCGAGGCTGCGGACAGCGCGGGCTTTGCCGCGGCCATTGCGGAGGATGTGGCGGAGGCGCTGGCGGCGATGGATTTTGCCTGCGTGGTGCTGGCGCAGGCCTCGATGGCCGGTGCGGCTGAGCTGCTGCGGAAGCGGACGAGGGTGCCGGTGCTGGCCTCGCCGGAGATTGCGGTGCGAGCCTTGCTCGCGGAGCATAAGGCGGGCACCTGACTTTGGAGAGGCGAGCAGCGGCACGGCATGCGTTTTTCCCGGCCAAGGCCCCTGCCCAGCCGTTCTGCTGCTTTCGTTTCTGCCTGTTTCCATGTTTCGCTTCGGCGAGGGCATTAAGGACTGGCGGCGCCGCCAGAATGGCGGAGATGGACGGGCGTATCCGCCCGCGTGCTAAACGTTGTCTCTGCACGGCCCCCGCTGCCAGGCGGGAATCCGGTTCCAAATGTGCCGGGGAGCCAAGCCCCGGCGGGTGATCGCGACCGGGGGCAAGTCTGGCAAATGCGGCTTAAGATCCGGTGAGAGCGGCGTACGCAGGGTGCGCAACACCTGCGGCCGCGCGTCTGAAGCCAAACCAGTGCAGTGAGTATTTGGGGAAAGATGAAGCGCATCAGCCTTTCATCTTTCCCCAAATACTCAATTATCCAGTCTCAGCCAGAGATCACGCCCGCATATCCTTGGGCGAACCCATCACCACATAGGTGGTGATCGCGGTGACATAAGGCGAGGTGCCGAGGATATCGGTGTGGAATTTCTTGTAGCTCGGCAAGTCAGCGCATTCGACGCGTAGGAGGTATTCGATTGTGCCGGTGATATTGTGGCACTCCACTACCTCCGGTGCGGCGCTCATCGCACGCTCAAAGGCTTGCTGCGCCTCCTTGGTGTGCTCGCCCAGGCCGACGCCGATATAGGTGGCAAAGCCCACGCCAAGCTTCTGCCGGTCCAGAACCGCGCGGTAGCCGGTGATGACGCCTGTACGCTCCAGCTCCTGCACCCGGCGCAGGCAGGCAGAGGGCGAGAGGCCCACCCGCTCTGCCAGTTCCAGGTTGCTGATCCGGCCATCCCGGGTGAGTTCCTGCAATATTTGATGGTTTATTTTGTCATTCTTCACCATTGGTTGCAAAATTAGCCGCAAAACGCGGCAGAACGCAATTTCATTTGGTGTGTTCGGCGCAATGATTTTGCGCATGACTTACGAACTTCTCACTGCGCTTGCGCTTTTCGCCTTTGTCTCCTCGATCACGCCTGGGCCGAACAACCTGATGCTGATGGCCTCAGGCGCCAATTTCGGCTTCCGCCGCACCATCCCGCATATGCTGGGGGTGGCGCTGGGGTTCGTGTTCATGGTGCTGCTGGTCGGCGCCGGGCTTGTGCAGGTGTTTGATGCCTTCCCGGTCAGCTACACGGTGCTGAAGGCAGTGTCGGTTGTGTACCTCTTGTGGCTGGCGTGGAAGATCGCCAATGCGGCGCCGGTGCAGGCCAAGGGTACCGAGGGCCGCCCGATGACGTTTTTGCAGGCGGCAGCGTTTCAGTGGGTGAACCCCAAGGCCTGGGCGATGGCGCTGACCGCCATCAGCGCCTACACGCCGGATCAGACGCTGGCAGCAATCCTGCTGGTGGGGGTGATTTTCGGAGCGATCAACCTGCCCTCTGTCGGGTCCTGGACGGTGCTGGGCCAGCAGATGGCGCGGTTCCTGACCAGCCCGCGGCGTCTGGTGCTGTTCAACTGGACCATGGCGGCGCTGCTGGTGGCTTCGCTCTATCCGGTGATCTGGCCGCAATAACGCAGGTGCCTCTTCCGGCCCGAAGGGGCGGAGCGCCCGCCCCCGCGCAAGAGAGCGGGCGCTGCCCGGCCTGCTGCCGGGCGGGGCGTTATTTCAGGGGCAGGCAGATCTCTGTCAGGAGATCCTCCGGCGCGGTGTCGCGGGGATTGTTGAGATAGACCTCATAGCAGGGCTGATCCGCAGGTTCTTCCCCCGACGCGGGCAGCCAGTTGCCGAACAGGCTGTCATAGGCGGAATGGATGCCGGAATAGGGTCCCTTGTAGGTCAGCACCGCAGTGCGGCCGCCGGGCAGGTTCACCTCTTCCAGCCCCTCCGGCAGATCACCGGCCAGTTCGGCCCCGGCGAAACTGCGCAGATCAGCTTCGGCCACGTCCCCGGGGCTATCGAAATAGACCCCCATCACAGCGCCGACCTGCGGCCAGAGCCGGCGGCTTTCGCAGATGGCCCCGAAGGCTTCAAAACTTTTGCCGATTTCATGGTAGGCCCCCTTGTGCGGCAGGCCGGCAAGGCGGCGGGCGGGGTCGGTGCGGGTGATAACATCATGCATGGGATAGCTTCCTGTTCTGAGAGTTGGATTCGGCAGCCCGATCTTGCCGCCGCGGCGGAAGGCGGCAGGGCTGCAGCCATAGGCTTCAGAGAAAGCACGGGCAAAACTGCGCTGATTGGGATAGCCGACGCGGGCTGCAATCTGAGCGGCAGGCATATCCTCGATCACCAGCCAGACCGCTGCCCGGTGCAGGCGGATACGGCGCACGGCCTGGGCACAGGTCTCGCCAGTGAGCGCCCGGAAAACCCGGTGCCAGTGAAACCGTGACATGGCCGCCACATCCGACAGGGCATCCAGTGACAGATCGCCATCGGTGTTGTCGTGGATATAGGCCAGAACCCGCAGGATCCGGTCTTCGTAACTGGCGGCCATTGGCGGCATCTCCTGGTCTTTCTCTGCCCTTACCTCATGCCACGGCAGCAAATCACAAATCTTGCTGAGTTGCATCTTGGCGCGGCTAAGGCCATATAGCTGCAAACCTGCCAAGCAGAGGCGACATGACCCAGTATCTGGAATTCGAAAAACCGCTGGCCGAAATCGAAGGCAAGGCGGAAGAACTGCGGGCGCTGGCGCGCGCGAACGAGGAAATGGATGTGGCGGATGAGGCCGCAGCGCTGGACGCCAAGGCGGCGCAGCTGCTGAAGGACCTCTACAAGGAGCTGACCCCCTGGCGCAAATGCCAGGTGGCACGCCATCCGGAGCGCCCCCATTGCCAGGACTACATCAAGGCGCTGTTCACCGAGTACACGCCGCTGGCCGGCGACCGGAACTTTGCCGATGACCTGGCGGTGATGGGCGGGCTGGCGCGGTTTAACGACCAGCCGGTGGTGGTGATCGGCCACGAGAAGGGCTCCGACACCAAATCGCGGATCGAGCGCAATTTCGGCATGGCGCGCCCCGAGGGCTACCGCAAGGCGATCCGGCTGATGGAAATGGCCAGCCGCTTCAAGCTGCCGGTGATTACCCTGGTGGACACCGCAGGCGCCTACCCCGGTAAAGGCGCCGAAGAGCGCGGCCAGTCCGAGGCGATTGCGCGCTCGACCGAGATGTGCCTGAAGATCGGTGTGCCGCTGATTTCGGTGATCATCGGCGAAGGCGGCTCCGGCGGCGCGGTGGCCTTTGCCACGGCGAACCGCGTGGCGATGCTGGAGCATTCGATCTACTCGGTGATTTCCCCCGAGGGCTGCGCGTCGATTCTGTGGAAGGACGCCGAGAAGATGCGCGAAGCCGCCGAGGCGCTGCGCCTCACGGCCCAGGACCTGAACAAGCTGGGCGTTAACGACCGGATCATCCCGGAACCATTAGGCGGCGCCCACCGCGATCCGAAAGCTGCGATCAAATCCGTCAGCGGCGCCATTCAGGAGATGCTGGACGAGCTTAAAGGCATGGACGCCGCCACGCTGGTCAAGGACCGGCGCCAGAAGTTCCTGGCGATCGGGTCCAAAGGACTGGCGGCCTGAACCTCAGCCTGCCCGACCACAAGCAAGCCCGGCTGCGAAGCCGGGTTTTTTCATCTCTGAATTTGCACAGCCCCTTTCAGAGTGTTCACAGGTGGTGGCAATTATGCCTGAACGCGCCGCACGTCCGCGCCATGTCCGCATCTTCGCACTGGCTGTCCTCAGCGCATTCTTCCTGGGGGCGCTGCCCATCCTCTCGGGCAAGGCCGGCTATCAATTCCTGCCATCAGAGCAATGGCTCACCCAAAGCCGTGTGGCGGCAATTCTCCTTGGCGGGCTTGCCGCTGCAGCTGCGCCTTTTGCCGTTTTGAAGGGGATGAAAATGCAGCCCCGCAAACACGGCACGTTTATGAAGATCGTCCTCACCGGCTTTGCCCCGTTTCTTGCCTTTATGGTTTACAGCCACTTCGTTTCACTGGGCATTCCCCTGGTCGTGGCAATCGCCGCCGGTACAGAAACCCGGGCCGGATACACTGTTTCAGAGGCCAAGCTTCTGAGGGCTGGCACATGCCGGAACCCTATTGAAATTGAGAGCATGCCCTTTGCCTGGGGCGAGTTGTGCAACTTTCCGGCCGGTTTTGTTCAAGGCCTGAATCCGGGTGCAAGGATAGCCGCCGAAGGCAGGGGCACACAGATGGGGCTGTTTATCACCAGTCTCAGCCAACAGGACTAAGCCACCGGCACAAGTCCTGGGTTTCCGCGCTTCCGGCAGTCAGGACGGCCGCGGTTCCGGGGGAAAGGGCTGCAGGTCTCACACGCTTGCGCCGCGGACTGGGCATAAAACCAGACAGCCACCCATCGCAGGACAGCCAGGCGAGCATGTCTTGGGCTGGCCAAGAAAGCGAAAGGTCCAAATGTATGATGGCGGAGACGAAGGGATTCGAACCCTCGAGACGGTTTCCCGCCTACTCCCTTAGCAGGGGAGCGCCTTCGACCACTCGGCCACGTCTCCGCTGACCCGTATATTTGCCAGAGCCTAGAGAAACAAGGCGTTTTTTCAATTTTTTGCCGCTTCAGAAAAACAGAGAGATTTCCCCGGTTTTCCGGGAACTTTTACGGAACTGCACGTGATTCGCGTGCAAAATCCGTGCAGCCGTGTTCGCATGATGTTCACGGCAACCGGCCTGAAATTGATTCCCCCTGCTCCAGCCGTATTGAGAGCCGCCAAGGCGAGCGCTGCCATGCTGCCAAGGAAGAAGCGCTCACGATCCTCGACACCGCTTTGGTGGGCATCGGCGAGCGCGGTGATCTCATCACGCTTCACCTTGGCTCTTCTACCACATGCAAGAACGGATGTTGTTTTCGTTGTGAGGCTGCGTGAGACCCTACACCGTTGCAGTAAATTCGGTCTGGGCTCAGTGCCGCCATGCGGCAGCACAGCACCGAGCAAGCAGCGCCAACCTGCCCTAGACCAACTGTCATCTGCTCAATCCAACCATTTCATGACATTTGAAATAGGTGCAGCGATACTCTTGCTGCAGGGGCAAAGGCAGGTGGCCAAACTGCGCAAAGCAGCCGTTCAGAGGGGATCCTCAGATTTGGTCGATGCTGCGCCGATCACCAGCGGCAGCGATGCGCAGGAAGCCGCCGCTGCAAAGTTGCGAACCGTATTCGCGCTTCGGAACCTGACCGGCCCAAAGCTGCCGTATGTGCGGCATTCAAATTGCTGCAGCGCGGCCTGCCTTTGCGGTCATTCGCGGCAACCGCGAAACCGTGCTTGGCCTGCACTCGCGCGACTGGAGACAAGCCTGTTCGCGCAAAAGCTCAAAGAAGCAATTCAGCAAGATTTGATAGTCTATTGGGTTTGCACCCATCTGGAAAACGCAGCAGCGCTGTCGCTGGAAGCAGCTTTGCGCGGGCGGACCAGAAAGTAGCCGTAGTCCTGCAGCATATGCGGTGACAGACGGAACAGCTTCTCCTCTTCCAGTTCCCGCTCGATCAGCGTGTCCATCAGGGCGATCCCCTGACCATCAACAACCGCCTGAACACGCACATTAGGGTCAGGGATGATCAGCGTGTCCCGCCGCGTCCGGTGCGGCAGCCCCGCGGCATTCAGCCAGTCTGTCCAGGCATCGCTGTCATCATGATCACGCAACAGCGTAAAGGTTGAAACCGCTTGTTCCCAGCCGAGCCGCTTCACTGTTTCCAGTGCTGCAGCGTTGCCTGCGGGAAAAGCCGGGCACGGCAGGAACGGCGTAACGTCGCCATCCCCCCATTGCCCGTTTCCCCAACGGATTGCGATATCAACACCTTGCGTTTCAAGGTCGAACAGCCGGATCATAGGTTGCAGCCGGAGCTGGATATCCGGATGCGCCTGCATGAAGGACATCAGCCGCGGCGACAGCCAGCGGGCGGCGAAATAGCTGGAGACGCCTACCGTCAGGGTTTTAGCAGAGACCCCTTTGAGGGCCAGAATACGAGCCTCGATCTCTTCATAGTGGCTTTGGCAGGCAGCCAGCAGCTTGAGCCCGTCCGGCGTCATCTCAACCCCGCGGGCATTGCGCTGAAACAGCGCAATGCCCAGATCCGTCTCCAGCGTTTTCACCTGATAGCTGACCGCGCCCTTGGTCATGTTCAGCGCCCCGGCGGCATCGGAAAAGCTGCGGTAGCGGGCGATCTCAGCAAACAGGCGCAGGCTGTCGTGATGGCGGAATTCTATGGGCATGATGCTAAGCGTATAAATTTTCTGAACTTAACGGGCAAATAAAATCGATTGTTGGCAGGACAGATTCCTAAAATATGGGCTAAGGAGCATTCTTCAGGAGCTGCATAGTTGGGAAATGTAAACGCTAGCACCCATATCACCCAGCGCGGCAAAACGCGGCGGGGCCGGCTGACCCGGCACAATGCACCGCAGGCTGCACCGGTGTACCGGCGCCGCGAGATCCCTGCCTACGGTCTGCTGGACGAGACCGCACTCCGGCGCATCGAAGCCCAGGCTGGCTGGATCCTGGAGCATATCGGCGTCGAATTCCGCGGTGATGACACGGCGCTTGCGCTGTTTGCCGCAGCCGGAGCGCGCGTTGACGGTGTTCGGGTCCGCTTCGAACCGGGCCATGTGCGCCAGCTTTGCAAAACCGCTCCCGCCGAATTCCAGCTGCATGGCCGTGATCCCGCCCGCACGGTGACCTTGGGTGGCGACAGCCTGGTGCTGATGCCCGGCTACGGTTCGCCCTTTGTCACCGACATGGAGCAAGGCCGCCGCTACGCCGCGCTGGAGGATTTCGAAAACTTCGTGAAGCTTTCACATATGTCGTCCGCTCTGCACCATACCGGCGGTACCGTCGTCGAGCCGACTGATGTGCCGGTAAACAAGCGGCATCTGGACATGATGCTGGCCCATCTCACCCTGTCGGACAAGCCCTTCATGGGCGGCGTGACATCCGCGCAGGGCGCAAAGGACAGTATAGAAATGGCCCGGCTGGCCTTTGGTTCGGAGTTCCTGGACCGAAATGCGGTGATGCAGGCCAATATCAACGTCAATTCGCCGCTGATCTATGACGGGGTGATGTCCGCCTCCCTGCGTATCTATGCGGAGGCGAACCAATGCGTCTGCATCTCGCCTGCCATCTTTGCCGGCGCCATGGGGCCGCTCTCACCGGCAGCCGTCGCTGCCCAGACACTGGCCGAGGCAATGGCGGGTATCGCCCTCAGCCAGCTGGTGCGCCCCGGTTGCCCGGTGGTCTTTGGTAGCTTCCACTCCTCGATGAACCTGCGCAGCGGAGCGCTGACCTTTGGCTCCCCGGAGGCGAACCTGACTACCATGGCGCTGAGCCAGCTGGGCCGCAGGCTGGGGGTGCCGGTGCGTTCCGGCGGCGGTCAGGTCACTGCCTCCAACGCCGCCGACGGTCAGGCAATGCAGGACAGTGCCGGGGCGATGTGGGCCACCCTTCTGTCCGGCGGCAATCAGGTCTGGCACGCGGCGGGCTGGCTCGAAGGCGGTCTGGTGATGTCCTACGAGAAATTCGTGATGGACCTCGACCATTGCGGCGCGATGCTGAAGATGCTGCAGGGGTTTGGCACGGACGACGAGGCCTTCGGCCGTGATGCCTACGCCGAGGCGGGTCCGGGCGAGAACTTCCTGTCTACCAGCCACACCCTGCGCCACTACACCACCGCCAATTTTGAACCGCAGGTGCCTGACGCAGGACCTTTCGAGACCTGGGACGAGAACGGCCGCCAAACCGCCGACCAGCGCGCCGCGCCACGCTGGCGGCAGATGCTGGCGGAATATCAGCCGCCGGAGATGCCTGAAACCACCCGCACAGCCCTGAATGACTTCGTGGCAGAGCGCAAAGCCGCCATGCCCGACGAATGGTATTGAGAAAGGACACCTGAAAATGACCAAAGACCTGAACCGCACCTCGGCGCTTGCCTCCCGCCACATTGCTCTCGGATCGGGGTTGGAGGACTGGAACGGCATGGGCACGGCCTGGACCTACAGCACCGACCCGAATGACGAACATGACGCGGTTCGCGAGCGCGCTGGCATGTTCGACATGTCGCCGCTGAAGAAGGTTTTTGTCCGCGGCAAGGATGCGCAGGCCGTGCTGGATCACCTGACCACCCGCGATCTGTCCAAACTCGCGCCGGGCAAAGCTGCCTACCTCTGTGTGCTGACCGAAGCGGGCGGAATTGCCGACGATGCCATTGTCTCGAACAACGGCGGCGATGAATGGATGATCGTGCATGGCTCGGGCGACACTATGGCGCTGCTGCAAGCCTCGGCAGAGGGTCGTGACGTCTGGCTGGAGTTCACCGACGACCTGCACGACGTCTCGGTCCAGGGTCCGGCAGCGCTGGATATCCTGAATACCCATTGCGACATCGATCTTGCCGGGCTGAGTTATTTTGAACACGCTCCTGCCACCCTGTTCGGGCACCCCTGCCGGATCTCGCGCACCGGTTATTCGGGCGAACGCGGCTATGAGATATTTGCCAGCGCCGCGGTGATTGCTGATATCTGGGACCAACTGGCAGAGGCGGGTGTCATGCCTTGCTCCTTCACCGCACTCGACAAGGTGCGGATTGAAGCGGGACTGCTGTTTTACGGCTACGACATGACCCAGGAGCACACCCCATGGGAGGTCGGCCTGGGTTTCACTGTCAGCGCCACGAAGGGCGATTTTCGCGGCAAGGAGGCGGTGATGGCGGCGAAAGGCTGCGAGAAGATTTCCAATGTCTGCCTCGACATTGATCATTCGGACATGGTGGAGGGCGGTGAGGCCCTGCTGCTAGATGGTGAAGATATCGGGGTGATCAATAGCCCCTGCTATTCTCACCGGATAGGCAAATCGCTGGCGCTGGCACATGTCCGTCCTGGGATCGCCGCTGGAACGGTTCTGCAGCTCAAAGGCGAGACTCTTCAAACCGCCGCAACAGTGGTTGTCAACCCGGTCTACGACCCGCAAAAGACACGGACGCATCAATAACCTGGCGAAATAAATACAGCGGGCGGGCGTGAGAGACATTGGTCCAATTGACACTCACGCCCGCCTTTCAGCACTTTGGCTCACCAAAAGCGGTTACAGGAGCTTCCCTATCCTCTTTAAAGGGCCGAAACGATCAGCCACGGTCATTCAGTGGACGATTAGTGCGTTAGCACCTTACCGGCACAGTCGGCCCTTTGCTGCCGTTGGCCACTGCGTTCCTCCGCTGCACTGCGGCCCGTGATTGCGGACATTCGCTGCGACGCCGAAATCTGATGCTGCGTGAATTCACACACTGCGGGACTTTGCGGCCGTTCAGCCTCGCCTACTGCGCACGTTTAAACGCTGCCGTCGCCACACCCATTGCAACCAAGGCGCAACCGCCCGAACGTGAGAACCAAGCCAAAACCGAAGGGCGGGCAATCCTTGCTCGCAAGTTGTCGGCCAAGAGCGCGTAGACGAGCGCGTTGATGGAGGCCAGCCCGACAAACGTTACTACGAGAATTGCAAACTGAGGCAGCAGCGGTGTGTCCAAGACAACAAATTGAGGAACGAACGCGATAAAAAACACGATAGATTTCGGATTGAGAGCCGTTACAGCGGCAGCATGGCCGAACACGCTCGACGCGCTGGTTTGCGATACCCTTTCCAAATCGCCCAACGAAGCTGTTGATGCACTTCGGAAAAGTTTGATCCCAAGAAAAACGAGATACGCAGCACCAATCCACTTCAGGGCAGTAAACAGAGTCGCTGACGCAAGGACCAAAGCCCCCAACCCAGCGAGCGACGCGGACATGGCGATGAAGTCACCCAGAGCAACGCCGCCCACGGTAGCAAGGGCGACTCTTTTGCCTTGGCTGATTGCGTAGCTGAGAACGAGTAGGACTGTTGGTCCAGGAATGAGCAAGAGCGCTGTGGAAGCCGCAACGAAAGCCAGCCAAATTTGAAAATCCATGAAAACACCTTTCCAACTTTAAGCTGAGCCAGCCACAGG